>JBHJOC010000099.1:0-33408 GCA_050330095.1 Hyphomicrobiaceae bacterium | reverse complement strand
GATGGATTTTGCACGAAGTGTCCAGCCTCCACTCAGACGCTTTCCAGAAAGTTGCATGAGATTGGGCGCCGATATGAACGCTGGTGTTTGCTTGCGTTCGAGCCCGGGGCAGCTCTTTTCGGCAGGGCTCAGCGGCCCTCGGAAACCCTCCCAGTTTCGCGCGGCCGCTGCCCCACCGGCGAGCGAGCCCACGACCGACGAGGCATTCGGTTTCGAACATGAGGCCCCTTGCGAGTTCGCAGCAACCGTCGATCGGGATGATCGCAAGGAGCGGCATGCGAACGCGCGCCGCGCCTGCAGGCTCGTTGCGACTGAGCCAAAGCACCGGGCTGGACAGGCGTGGAACTGGTCGGAGCGGGGAGATTCGAACTCCCGACCCCTTGCTCCCGAAGCAAGTGCGCTACCAGGCTGCGCTACGCTCCGACCCCAGGGGATCACGGCCGACGCCCGCTCAGTGCTGCATCAAGCCGGACCACCGACCGTGAGTGCGCGCTTATGGCCGAAGCTTTCGCCGGGCGCAAGCGTTGATCAGCGCGGCCGATTACGGCCACTTTACCACGGGCGGCATCGACGACAGGATGCTTGCAATATTGCCGCCGGTCTTGAGACCAAAGATCGTGCCGCGATCATAAAGCAGGTTAAATTCGACATACCGTCCGCGGCGGATGAGTTGCTCCTCGCGATCAGCCTCGGACCAGGGCTTGGTGAAGTTGGCGCGAACGAGGTCGGGGTAGATGTCCCTGAAGGCCCGTCCGACATCCTGGGTGAACGCAAAGGCGGTTTGCCAGCCGCCGGCTGCCTCGTCCGGCGTCAAATAATCATAGAAAATGCCGCCGATGCCGCGCATTTCACCACGATGCGGCAAGTAAAAGTACTCGTCACACCAGGCCTTGTAACGGTCGTAGTCGGCGACGGCGTGCGCTTCGCACGGCGCGCGCATGGCAGCGTGAAACGCAACCGTGTCCGGGTCGTCCTGGGTTCGCCTCCGGTCGAGGACGGGCGTCAAGTCGGCACCGCCACCGAACCACCACTTGGACGTGACCACCATGCGGGTGTTCATGTGGACTGCGGGCACGTTCGGATTCTGCAAGTGCGCGATCAACGATATGCCAGACGCCCAGAACCGCGGATCGTGTTCTGCTCCAGGGATCTGCTTGCGGAACTCAGGCGCGAACTCGCCATAGACCGTGGACGTATGGACGCCGACCTTCTCGAACACGCGACCATGCATCAAGCTCATGATCCCGCCGCCACCGGGAGTGCTTGAGTGGTCCTTGCGTGTCCACGGCTGCCTGACAAAACGCCCCGGTTCGCGATCCCCAAGGGGGGCTGATGCCGGGAGGTCGTCCTCCAGAGCCTCGAACGAGGCGCAGATGTCATCGCGCAGTGAGCCAAACCAAGTAGCCGCTGTTTCCTTTTTGCCGACGAGGTCGGACGGCTCATTGAGCTGCTGTTGCAAGGAGCCTGTGTCAGCGTTTGGATGTGCAGAAGCCATGGGTCCAGGTCACCGTGGGTCGCGTAAGTAGGATGCCCGCCACAACGGACAAGGGGCTGCAGCAGACGGCGCAGGTGTGACGAACAATGATTTGGCCTGGCGACGTCCCTGCGCCAGCGTCGTCGTTCCTCCACCATGCCACTATATACCGGCAGCAGGCGTGAAGGGCCATGCCCAGAATGACCATGTCCTGACCAGCCTTGCGCAGGGGCGGCCCGAACGACCATGCAACGAAATCGGTCACGCTGGCGGGCACAGCGACCGAGGCACTCGCGGTGATTGATGTTTTCTTCTCTCTTCGATCCGTTGTTTCGCCGGCTGGAGGGTCTTGTCGATCCGTTCCCAGGCGGCGATCCGGTCAAGCCGCCGACGTCGTTCTGGGCCTTCATTTGGCATTATGCGCATCCGTTCAGATACCTGATCGGTGCCGCGATGGTCCTCTCGATCCTATCGGCAATCTTGGACGTGCTGCTGTTTGCAGGCGTCGGCGCCGTGATCGATTGGGTCGCAGGCGGCAAGGCCGATACGTTCTTCGCCGATTACCGCTGGCAGCTGATCGGCCTCGGCGCGATGGCGCTAATCGTCTTGCCGCTCGTGAAATTCCTGGATGAGGCCGTGATCAACTGCGGTCTGCTCGGCAACTTCCCGATGCGCAACCGCTGGCAGGGACACCGGTATCTGCTCCGCCAATCGGTCCAGTTCTTCCACGACGATTTCGCAGGGCGTGTCGCAACGAAGGTCATGCAGTCCGCGCTTGCCGTGCGCGAAGTCGTGGTGAAGCTTGCCGAGGTGCTGTGTTACGTTGGCGTCTACTTCCTGACGGCAGTGGTTCTGTTTGCGGCCGCCGATTGGCGGCTGGCGATCCCGATGGTGGTGTGGCTCGCGGCCTATGTGACGACGCTGTGGTATTTCATTCCACGCCTGTCAGCGATCTCGGAGGCTCAGGCCGAACGGCGTTCGGTGGTGACGGGGCGCATCGTCGACAGCTATACCAACATCCAAACGGTCAAGCTGTTCGCTCACGCAGATCGCGAGGATGCCTACGCCCGCGATGGGATGGTGCCGTTTCTCGAGAACGTACGCCAGCAAATGCGGCTTGCGGCCGTGCTCGCCGGCACGCTCAACTTCATCAATGCGGCCTTGATCGTCGGGGTGGCTGGCATGGGGCTTTGGCTCTGGTCAGGCGATCTCGTCAGTGCCGGTGCGATCGCGTTCGCGGTTGGGCTGGTGCTCAGGCTCCAGGGCATGGCCCATTGGATCATGTGGGAGACAGCGAACTTGTTCGAGAACATCGGTGTGGTGCGCGATGGGATCGAGACGATCGCGCGGGATCGCACCGTGACGGATGTCCCGGGTGCGCCGCCGTTGCAGGTGGAAGCTGGGGCGATCAGCTATCAGAGGATCGGGTTCAACTACGGGCGATCGCTGGACGAGCAGGCCGGCCCGGCAGCTCTGCCCGTGCCAATGGTGAAGCGCGTCATCGAGGGGCTCTCGCTGGAGATAGCGGCAGGCGAAAAGGTCGGGCTCGTCGGACGGTCGGGCGCTGGCAAGTCAACGCTCGTCAACCTTCTTTTGCGGTTCTACGATCTCGAAAGCGGACGCATTCTGATCGACGGCCAGGACATCGCCAAGGTGCAGCAGGAAAGCCTCAGGGCGAACATCGCGATGGTGACGCAGGACACCTCGCTGCTGCACCGTTCGGTCCTCGACAACATCCTTTACGGCCGTCCGGACGCAACCGTGGACCAAGCAATTTCAGCGGCGCAGCAAGCCGCTGCCCATGACTTCATCCTTGCGCTTCAGGATGGCAAGGGCCGGCGCGGCTACGATGCCCATGTCGGCGAGCGCGGGGTCAAGCTGTCTGGCGGCCAGCGCCAACGGATCGCCATTGCGCGGGTGCTGCTCAAGAATGCCCCGATCCTAATCCTCGACGAAGCAACAAGCGCGCTCGATTCCGAGGTTGAGGCCGCTATCCAGGAGCAGCTCGACAATCTCATGCGGTCGAAAACCGTGATCGCGATCGCTCACAGGCTGTCGACCATTGCCGCCATGGACCGGCTTGTCGTGATGGACCAGGGCGCAATCATCGAGCAAGGCAAGCACGACGACCTGGTTGCACGGGGCGGCGTGTACGCGGAGCTTTGGTCGCGCCAATCTGGCGGCTTCCTTGCTCACACCTCGGCACAGGCTGCGGAGTAACTGACAATGCTTGCCCTGCGCCCGGGGCCAGAGCGACCAACATGGCGCGCGGACATGTGCCGGCCGTAGTCACGTTGGACGCTGGGGTCCATGCGCTTGCCTGCAGAGGATCGCAAGCCGCTGAAGTGGCTGCGGTCCGACGTCATCCAGCAACGACGATCACACACATGCGACGGGGGCCGTGGGCGCCCATGACAATGCGGCCGCCGATGTCGCCGGTCCGGGATGGGCCTGAAATCATGTTGATCGTGCGGGGCAGCGCGTCCTCGCCGAAGTGGCTGCGCACCCGCACGAATGCGTCCTCGTAGGCTGCCACCACTTCAGACCTGCGCACGACAACGACGTGCGTTTCTGGCATGAAATTCAGCGTCACCGGATTGTCAGCACCCGACGCCAGAACGAGCGTGCCCGTCTCAGCAACACCAGCGAGCGCGCGGCTTACCCCTGTTTCGTCGCGCGGCTCAGCGCGACCCCTATCGACCTCGAGCGTCGGGACATCCGCCCACGGCGCAGCCGAGAGGTCTGCGTCATCGCCAAAGCGGAGCCGAGGTGGCAAGTTGTTGGCCCGGAGGTAATCCGCGACGGCCTGAGGCACCGAAGCGAGGTCGTCGATCTCGACGACGGTTGCTGAGGATTGCGTGAGGTAGGCCTTGAAGGTGGCGACGAGGGTGTCCTGGTCTTTGCCAGCCAC
Organism: Hyphomicrobiaceae bacterium; assembly: GCA_050330095.1. Lineage (GTDB taxonomy): Bacteria > Pseudomonadota > Alphaproteobacteria > Rhizobiales > Hyphomicrobiaceae > JBCBWG01. Next base: position 29,023 of record JBHJOC010000099.1, on the reverse strand, counting down.
CCGTGACGGCGTGAGATGACGAGGCCGCGCTGCCAGGCGTTCACGCGCGGCGGCGAGCCTCGTCCCATCATTTGCCGCGACGTCGAGGCTGCGGCGAACGCTCGCGAGAATGGTGTCACGTGCGCTCATCGTTCGAGGCCCGCCTGATGTTCTGCCCAGAGCTGCTGGAACGTGCGCTTCTGCGGCGCAGGGAAGTCGCGGTAGCGGGTCCAGCCGCCCGCAAGCGGCAACCAGCCGAACCGGCCGCGGCGGGCTGAGGCAGCACTCATGGCCGCAATCATCAGGCGCATCACGCCGTGATAGAGCTTGGGACGCTTGGCGAGCATTGCCCAGCCCTTCAAGCCTGCGCGCGCAAATGCTGATGTCTCGCCCTGCCGGAATTCTGCTTCCCGATGGTGGCGCATCAACTTGGGTAAAGGGATTTTCATCGGGCAGACCTGCTCGCAGCGCCCGCAGAACGTCGACGCGTTGGGAAGGTGTCCGCCCTGATGCACGCCGATCAGCGATGGTGTGAGGACAGCACCGATCGGCCCCGGATAAACCCAGCCATAAGCGTGCCCTCCGACCGCATTGTAGACCGGGCAATGGTTCATGCAGGCTCCGCACCGGATGCACCGCAGCACCTCGCGGAACTCGGTCCCGAGCATTTCCGACCGACCGTTGTCGAGCAGAACCACGTGGTAGGCCTCGGGCCCGTCCGGATCGTCACGCCGCTTGGGACCGGTTGAAAACGTGGTATACGTCGAGAACTCCTGACCGGTCGCCGAACGGGCGAGCAGGCGCAGGATGGAGGTCACGTCCTCGAGCGTCGGAATGACCTTGTCGATCGACGCGACGACCACGTGGACACGGGCGAGCGACTGGGTCAGGTCGCCGTTGCCTTCGTTCGTGACAATGATCGTCGAGCCGGTCTCTGCGATCAGGAAATTGGCGCCAGTGATGCCGACATCGGCCTTGATGTATTTTTCGCGCAGAACCTTGCGCGCTTCGTCGACGAGCTGGTGTGGCTCAGCCAAGGTGCGTTCTGGGGCGAGATGGGTGTGCGTGCGCCGGAAATCAGCCTCGACCTGATCCTGCGTCAAATGGATCGACGGCGCGATGATGTGGCTCGGAGTCTCGCCCCTGAGTTGGATGATGTATTCGCCGAGATCGGTTTCCGCGACCTCAATGCCGTTCGCCTCGAGGTGGCCATTGAGCGCGATCTCTTCCGAGATCATCGACTTACCCTTGGTGACGAGCTTGGCATTGGCCTCGCGACAGATGCTGAGCACAATGTCTCTCGCGTCTGCAGCCGTTGTGGCCCAGTGTACGTGTGCGCCAGCCGCTGTCGCCTTCTGCTCCCACTCCTCGAGGTAGACGTCGAGGTACTCGAGCGCGTGGTTGCGGATCTGGCGCCCGACCTCGCGGAGTTCCTCGAACTCCGGCAGCGCGTCGCGGGCGCGGGCGCGCTGGGCGACGAGACCACCCGGTAGCCCGGCCAGCGCTCGTTGCAGCTGGCCGTCACTCAGCGCAGCCTTGGCGTTATCCTTGAAGTTCCGGGTCTTGATTTCGACCATGCGTGACAATCCTCAGGGGCGAAGCCAGCTGCGATAGGTTGGGTCTGCGTCCTTCATGTCTTCATAAAGCCAAACCATGCGGTCGCAAAACCAGAGCTTGGCGAGCAGGCCACAGGCAGCTCCGACCAAGGTCATGAGGAGGTCGTTCAGCCAAGCCCCGATCACGGCAGCAACAAACCCGAACGCTGCGACGGCGGAGAGCAGATGGGCTGCAGTCGCGTGATGCTCAGGGATTGGGATGGTATGACGATTGAGCCAGACGCGCTCCCCGAAAGTCGCTTTCGACGCCCATCTATTGGTCGAGAGCGGTGGAGCAAAAAGTCGCGGGTTGACCCAGGCGAAAGCGAGCACGCCGACAAGGGGGATCAGCATCAGCCATCCCAGCGTTGTGTGACTCCAGATGCTGGCGAGAAGTGGGATGAACAGCGGAATACGCGTATAGACGCTCCACGGTGAGGCGTGGCGTGCCCAAGCCTCATCGTCCATGCGGAACAGTGTGGCAATAGCACGTCCATAATCCATGTCGCTCGTCCCTGGAGAAGAAGCGCATGCGCGGACGCGGTGTCCGGTCAAGGGCTACGACGACGGTGCACCAATCGGCGGATCGTCCATTTCACCGGCGAGCACTTCGGCAACATGACGCACCGCGATTGATCGGCCCTCACGGCTGGCCTTGCCCGCCATGTTCATCAGGCAGCCAAGGTCGCCCGCCAGCAGCAGGTCAGGGTTGGCAGCCGCCGCGCAGTCGATTTTCTTGGCCACGATTGCGTTCGAAATGTCTGGATACTTGACCGAGAACGTTCCGCCGAAGCCGCAGCAGACTTCGCAATCGGCCATTTCGACGAGTTCGAGCCCCTTGACCGACCGTAGCAGCGAGCGCGGCTGGTCCTTGATACCCAGCTCACGCAAGCCTGAGCAGCTGTCGTGATACGTCGCGCGCCCGTTATAAGCTTGGCCTACATCTGTCATACCGCGCACGTCGACAAGGAACGAGACGAGTTCATAGGTCCGCTCAGCGACGGATTGGGCGCGAGGCGTCCACGCCGCGTCGCCCTCGAGTAACCGCGGATAGTGCGATCTGATCATTCCGCCACACGACCCTGAGGGTACGACAACGAAATCATAGCCCTCGAGCGCCGCGATCGTTTGGCGTGCGATCTCTACGGCAGTCTGGCGGTCGCCTGAATTGTAGGCGGGCTGGCCGCAGCAGGTTTGGCCAACCGGGACTTCGACGGTACAGCCGGCCCGTTCGAGGAGCTTCACGGCAGCAAACCCGACGCTCGGCCGGAAGAGATCGACAAGGCAGGTCACGAAAAGCGCAACGCGCGGGGTCATTTGGGGTGTCTCGACGGGCTGGAGAATTTGGGAGCGGCTGAGGAACGGCTGACGTTGAGTGAGGTGGCGCGCGCCGCACGCCTGATGGCGACCGGAACTGCATGCGTGACGGCCGAGCACCGCCGACCAGAGCCCCTGTACCCTCCGCTCCAAGCGCATGCCAGGGACTTCTGATCGAAAAGCAGCACTTGATTCAAATCGTTGCAAGCACCCTTTGCGCTCCGTCGTTCGCTTCGGCGTCTGACGAGGGTGACGCGCGAACTACAGAAAGCGGATCCCAACGGCGAAGCGGTTGACCGTAAGGAGACGGACGAAACCCTTCGCTCCAGTGCAGCAGGTCTCAGTCTCAAACGTCAAGTGCGGCTTGGGGAGGAGGGGTCGCCAGCGCAACCCGCTCACCCGGCGCCGCGGCGGTCGAGCATCCGGGACGTCTCCCAATATCCGCGTTCGCTGAAGATTTTGGCGTAATAGTCGATGAACACCGACACTTTGGCCGGTACAAAATCGCGCGAGGGATAGACGGCAAAGATCCCGTCATCGGCCGTTCCGGAAAACTGCGGCAACACCCTTACGAGCCGACCGCTTTCGAGGTCGGCTCCGATTTCCCATAGCGAACGCAGTCCGATGCCGATCCCGGCGAGCAATGCGGAACGTGTGAAGGCGGCGGAATTGCTGCGGATGGCGCCGGGCAACCTGAACGCGATCGGCGTCTGCGCTTTGTCCGCGAGCCGCCAATGGTCGTCATGGCCAAGTGGGAGGCAGACGTGGGTTTCGAGGTCCTCGAGCACCATAGGTGTGCCGCGTCGTGCGAGATACCCAGGTGCTGCAACCAGGACGCGGGGGTCCGCGGCAAGGCGCTTTGCGACGAGTGAACTGTCCTTGAGATCACCGATCCTGATCGCGAGGTCGAAACCATCCCTGATAATGTCAACCAGATGATCCGAGACGTAGAAATCGAGGTCGATCTCGGGATAGCGGGCCATGAATCCCTCGAGGTGCGGGATCACGTGAAACTCGGAAAAGGCCGTCGGCACCGACAGCTTCAGTTGGCCGCGCGGTTTCGCGTTGCGCCGGCTAACGAAGTCTTCGGCTTCCTCGACGAGGCTCAGGATGTCCGTCACGCGCTTGAAATAGCCCTCGCCCGTCTCGGTCAGGGTCAGGTGGCGCGTTGTTCGTTGGAAGAGGCGCACGCCGAGCCGTTCCTCGAGCATCGAAATGCGCTTCGAGACGACCGCGGGTGACATGCCCATTTCGCGGCCGGCTGCCGACATGTTCCCAGTGCGCGCGACCCGCGCAAAGATGTCGAGATCGCTTATTGCAGTCAAATCGGCCGCTCCCGTGGTGTTCTCGTACCGCCGATCAGAAGTCACCATCCCGCGGGTAGCAGGTGATTCCGGCGACCTCTGTTCGTAAGCCGGTAGCAGAGTCAATAGCTTGATCGTATGCTTTACTTGCGCAGGTTGGTTGCGAAGGTGCGCCAGACGATGCACCAACTTGCGAAAGCGGGTAGTCACGCCCCTGCGACCTTACCGCGGGTCAGTGCAAGGACCTCTGCACGATTACACGTCGACACCTTCTGCGTTCGGCTGCTGGTGTGGCAGGGATCGCGCCCTAATTGACCGATGCGTGCGGCACGCTGGCCATCATTTAAGGCGCGATCAACGCCACACGAGCCCATTGATTTCGCTCGTGGCCTTCATGTCTCGCCGAAATCGTCAGTGGGGGCCGCCAGCAGAGCGATTAAGGCGAGATAGACCACTCGGACCCACTTTCCGTCGTTCGTGTGTCACCCGCGTCAGACGCCAAAACGAACTTCGGAAAGCAGAGGATGCGAGCAACGTATCGGACCTCGTCCCGCTTTTCGATCAGGTATCCCTGGCAGGCGCGTGTTGCGGCTGGTGCAGGGACTTCCGATCGGCGGTCCTAGGCAGTTAACCCCGCCGGCACGGTTTACCAGTGAGGCTCTGCGTCGCAATCGACCGACACATGTCGCCCACGGACTGTGTTCGCCTGAACGCGATTCTCGACCCGGAAAATCCGCGTAGCATCGTTGTCTCCGTGATGGCAATGAAGTCGCGGACTATGGTTGAGAGTGGACGCCGTGGCCGGATCACCACCGAGGGTGAGCGGATCGACCGATTGGAACGCACAGTTTAAGAGATCCACCGGAAAGCTCAGGTCGAGAGCCCCCGGCTCCGCACGTTCGTCCGCCGTCGGCTGCACTTTACAAACAAGGCGGCGCGAATGAAAGGATGTGCCAGTAGAATGGCTGTGCCCATGCATGCGCAGCCGGCAGAACCTTGCGTTCTGAGGTCGCAAAAAGCGATTGCCGCGCGTGCAGCCGAATCGTCTGATCGAGCATGCGCGAATCGGCATGACGATCCTTCCAACACTTGTTTTCGAACGCGCTGCATGGTCAAGGATCAGCCGCAATCGGAACACGAGAGCTTGGGGCCGTGACGTCTTGACCCGAGGGCCGTGCCGACATCCTTGGGAGTGCGAGACCTGAGCGTAACGCGGGGCGAGGACGTGGGGACGGGCACGAGATCGGAAAAGCGGAGCCGGCGACCGGGGCGGGGACGGGCGGTCGACGCCGGGAGCGAAGCCCTCCTCGTGAGCCTTGCACAAGCACTTGGTCCGCAAGCGGTGGTGACGGCCGAGCGTGGGCTGCAGGCTTTCGTTTTCGGTGGCGCCGTGGCGGATGACGGCTGTGTTGCAGCGATTTTGCCCCGGTCGGTCGAGGAAGTTGATCTCGCGGTGGCGCTGTGCGCGCAGCACGGCACGCCCATCGTCGGCCGCGGCCATGCAACGAGCCTGGCACCGCTCAGTTTGGGACCGTTTGCCAACACCGACCGCGGCGGCGAAGCCCCGCCGTTCGTGATCCTTTCGACGCAAAGGTTGACATCGCAATGTCGCGTCGACGAGGCCAACGGCCTCGTGATCGCTGATGCCGGCGTTACGCTCGCGCGGCTGCACGCCGCGGCAGCGCGCGCCGGTCTGGCTCCGCGCCTGGCATTCGAAGCCGAGACGATTATGACGATCGGCGGCGCGATCGCGTCGGGTGCGCTCGGGATCGGTGCATGGGGCCGCGAGTTGATCATTGCTGCATGCCACGACGTCGAGGTGGTGACCGCAGCGCTTGGCCGAACAGGTTGGGCAGTGACCGGCGCAGAGGCTGGACTCGTCGCGCCATCGCCTTCCCATGTATGGCGCGCGGGCATCGGGCAGGGTGCTGGCGCAATCATCACACGTGCCTCATTCCCATTGCAGGCGCGGTCGGAGGCGGAGGAGACACTGGTCTACCGTCACGGCTCAGTCGAGCCGGCGATCGAAGCCTTCCGGTTCAGCGGCGCGGCCACCGTTGCAGGGCTCGATCGCCTCGCTTGGGATGTGATCGACGCACGCACGGCCGCTTACGCATGCGCCCGCGAGCCGGCATTGGTGGAGTTCGCGGGCGCGGTGCAGGAGGGTGGAGCTGTAACGGTTGTTCGACTGGCGGGACGTTCGGACGAAGTCGCCGATGCGGTAGCCGCCTTTGGCACGGCACTCGTCGGCTTCGGCGCGCAGACGTTGCACGATGTCAAGAGCGCGCGCCGGCGCCCCTCCAATCGGGAGGCTTTGGGCGAGAGGTCGGCCCGAGCCGGCCAAGCGCTTGCGGCTGCAATCTATTTGTTGCCTAGCGGTGCCAGACCGCGCTTCGCCGCTCTCTTTGACGCGCCGCCCGATGCGATGTCCGCGGTCGTTGGAGCGCTCGCGGCCACAGCCTTGCCGGCCGGGCTTTTCGCCGGGTTTCGCGCCGGTCTCTGCGAGAGCAAGATCTTGGTGGCGCTTGGGACGACGCATGCTCTGGCGCGACGTGGTGGACAACCACGGCTGGACGACCTGGCCGAAGCGATCCGGGAACTGCATGCGCGTCTTGGCGATTGCGGCGCTGTTGCGACCTCTGGTGTTGGATCGGGCGAGGCTGGCGACGGCGCGCAGGCCGAGATCGAAGACATGGTACGGCGCGCGTGCTCCGAGCCTTTTTCAGCGCTCAACCCTGGGGTGCCAGGCACGCGCAATGACACCAGCCGTGCAGCTCTGGGCCAGTTCGCCGATCGCGGCCGTCTCAGGCGGCCATGGGAGGGCGCATGACGACTGGCCAGACGCCACAGCCACCGCTGTTGCCGACGTCGGGGGCCCGGCCGTCGCAGGCGGGGATACCCGTGCCACCACCGCTCCATACACCCGCGCGCCGCTTGCGACCTGCTGCCAACTGGGAACTCATCTCAATCCTGCGGCAAGCCGCAGCAGATTCTCGCAAAGTGCGTGTTGTCGGCGGGGACAGCAAGTCGGTCATGGCTGGAGCCGACGTCGATCTCGCCGTAGATGTCGTCTCGACGGCGTTTCTCGGCGGCGCACCGATCGTCCATCGGGACGGCCGATGTGGCAGGCTCGGTGCCGGGACCAACATTCGAAAGCTTCAGCGTGACCTGATGTCGAGCGGGCTCATGCTCGCGTTTGAGCCGATCGATTTCGGTCCAGTCTCAGGGCTTGAGCCAGGGCGCGGTACGCTTGCAGGCGCATTTTCTGCAAACATTGCAGGCGCCCGTGGCCTGGTTTCCGGCCCCCCGGGCGCCAGCCTCGTTGCGGCGCGGATGATCGATGGGTCGGGAAGGGAATTCGATGCCGGCGGGCCGGCCCGCTGTGGCACGCGCCACAGCGATCTGTCGTTTCTCCTGTGTGGCGGCTGGGGCGCGTTCGCGATTGCCACCGACCTGACAATTGCGCTCGCTCCGTTGCCTCAGGAGACCGCCAGCCTCGTTGTCACAGGGCTCACGACGCGGCTGGCTCTGGAGGCGATGCAACTCGCATTGCGGCACTCGTCAGGCATCTCGGGCGCCGTTCACCTTGATGCAGCCCTGGTGGCGAGGCTTTCTGGCGAGCCGGCTGGCGCGGGCGCTACATCGATTACCGTGATGAGGGTCGAAAGCCGTGCGCAGCACCTGCTCGGGCGTCTCGAGGAATTGCGTCGCGACCTGAGCGTCTTCGGCACTTGCGAGCTTCTCGCAGATCTCGAGAGCACCACGTTCTGGGGACGGCTTCAGAGCCTCGAACCGTTCATTGCTTGCGCGCCGGGGACGCCGCTGTGGCGCGTCGTTCTCGAACCTTCCCGCATGCTGGAATTTCTCGAGCGTGTGCGTGGGTTTTCAGAGGCGCACGCCATGATCGATTGGGGCGGACGGGTTGCCTGGATCGAGGCCGAGGCAATGTTCGATGACGGCGCAACGGACATGCAGCGCTTGTTCAACGCGTTCGGTGCCAAGGCACTGCTGATCAGAGGCGAACGTTCTGTCGCTGAGTACGCGGCCCCGATGAGTGCGCCGCGCCGCGGCTGGTTGGTACAGTTGCCGCCGAAGCTGCGCGCGCTCAAGAGTGCGCTCGACCCGTTCAACGTGCTCGTCCCGGGTCGGTGGTGATGGCCATGGGCTTGCGGGCGCGCGGACGTATTCGTGGGGTGGCAGGACGGCGGGGCGCGGCGATGTCGCGGGACGATGGACACGCGATCGTCGAGGCGGTCGGGGCGTGCACGGCATGTGGGCTCTGCCTCCCGGCTTGCCCAACGTTCGAGGCGACAGCCGACGAGCGGGATGGACCGCGCGGACGCATTCAACTGATGCTCGAACTGGCCGAGGCCAGCCAAGCTCCGCCGTCGCGGCAGACCATAGGCGATCATCTTGATCGGTGTCTCGGCTGCGATGTGTGCTCACAGGTCTGCCCGGAGAACATCGATTTTCTGAGCGCCTTGCAACAGGCACAGTTCGTCCTGGCGCAGGATCGGGGGCCGCGGATCGGTGCGGGCGAACCGCGCTTGGCGCGGACACGGGCGGCGCGCATCGGAGCGCTTTATGGGGCGCACGCCAAAGGGCTCGCCGAGCAAGCAAGAGCAATCGTCGAGCCTGGCATCCGTCTCGCCCGGCGCGTCACCCACAAACAGGAAAACCCTGATCCCCATGCTGCGGGCCGCCCCGGCCAAGCTCTGACAGCGGGCGACCGTGAGGCCCAGCGCACAACCCGGGCTGCAGGTCGCGAATTTCAAGGACCAGGCACGGCGTTGACGGAGCGACGCCTGAAGGGGCGTGTTCTGCTTATTCCGAGTTGCAAGCAGCGCTTGGTCCGCCCTGAGGCAACCGACGCAATGGTCAGGCTCCTTGCGCGCAGTGGCTATGACGTCGGGCTCCCGCCGGTCGGCCCGTGCTGTGGCGGGCTTGCCGCGCTCGGGGGCCTCTCTGCATCGGCCGAGGTGCTCGCGCGCGATACCGTCATCGGGCTCGATAAGCTGCAGCAGCGCACAGTGACAGATCCCGTAACCCGCGGGCCATTCGAGCGCGTCGTCGTGATGGGCGGGCTGTGTGTGACGATGATGGAGCGCTATGGCGAATTGTTTGACCTGACGGGGGCGAGCGCGACAGGCATGATGCTTGCCGACGGTGCGATCGAGGGACTCGAGTTCTTATCAGAGGCGGACATCGGCGCGCCTGTGCGGTGGTCGGCGCTCCGGGTTGGAGTGCTCGCAGGCTGCCAAAGCGGCGCTCCAAGACGCGAGAAGCTCGCAACGGATCTCCTCTCGGGTGCCGGGTATACGGTCGTGACCGGGCTGAGGGCGAGCCAATGCTGCGGGGGCAGCGGTGTGTTCCCGGCCTTGGCGCCCGATTTCGCAGCCGAGCTCTCGCGGGACATGGCGGATCGACTGGCGCGTGCCGAGATCGACGTGCTCGGTGTCGATGATGCGAGTTGTCTTGGAGCGTTGGCACCCCGGATGCGGCTCAAGTGCGTCCATGTGGTTGAACTGCTGGACTGGGCGTACGGTGGGCTGGTGCCGTCAGGTCTTGAAAGTTTCGCCGGGTTCTCACACGACATCCCGAAGCAGCCGGGTGCAGCAATTGAGCTTCTTGAAGACGATGCATCCGCAGGTTGACGGACCTGGTAAGGCCGCACGTCCAACACCCTTGCGGACATGGCACAAGGCCGTGTTGATTCATCGAACGGCGTCGTGCCGGTTGCCAGCGGTGCAGGCGATTGGCTAATCCAGCGCTTGCGCGAGCGACGCGGGCATCAGGGGCCGATAGGCCGGAGCGTGAGCAACCATGGCAAAGAACGAGGCCAAACAGCAGCGTCCGAGGGCGCGGCTCCCGCGCGGTTTTCGGGATATCGGTCCAGCCGAGGTCCGGCGCATGGAAGCGATGCTCGCGACCATCAAATCCGTCTACGAGACCTATGGATTCGAGCCGCTGGAGACGCCGGCATTCGAGTTCACCGATGCACTCGGCAAGTTCTTGCCGGACACCGATCGTCCAAACGCGGGCGTCTTCTCGTTGCAGGACGACGATGAGCAGTGGATGAGCCTGAGATATGACCTCACGGCCCCGCTCGCGCGCTACGTCGCCGAGAATTTTCAGCATATTCCAAAACCGTTCCGTCGCTACGCAACGGGTCCTGTGTGGCGCAACGAGAAGCCCGGTCCGGGTCGCTTCCGACAGTTCACGCAATTCGACGCCGATACAGTTGGTTCCGATAGCATCGCAGCCGATGCCGAAATCTGTATGCTCGCCGCGGACACTCTCGAAGCGCTCGGGATTGGCCGAGGACAGTATCGGATCAGGGTCAACAACCGGAAGGTCTTGGACGGTCTGCTCCAATCGGTTGGCATCGATGCTGCGGACGAGGTCAGGCGCCTCGCGGTCCTTCGCTCGCTCGACAAGCTCGATAAGTTCTCGCGCACCGACGTCGCGCTGCTGCTCGGTGCTGGCCGGAAGGACGAGTCCGGTGATTTTACCAAAGGTGCGGGGCTCGACCCGCGCCAGATCGAGGCCTTGCTCGGCTTTGTTGAACAGCCCGTGGGGGGGGCTGGATCGGCTGGTGCTTCGGCGCTTTCTGGCGGGTTTGAGGCGGTACCGCTCTATGTCGAAGGGCTGCGTGAGCTTGAGTTGATCTCGGAGCTCGTTGGCGCGGCTGGTTACGGCTCTGACCGTATCGCCGTCGACTACTCGGTCGTCCGCGGCCTTGACTATTACACGGGGCCTGTGTTCGAGGCTGAGCTGACGTTCGAGATCATGGGTGATGACGGGCGCCCGGTTCGCTTCGGCTCGGTCGGTGGTGGAGGGCGTTACGACGACCTCATCGCGCGGTTTACCGGCCAACGCGTGCCCGCAACCGGATTCTCGATCGGTGTCTCGCGCCTTGCTGCTGCGCTGACGGCACTGGCTGGTGAGCCCGAGATGCGTGCCGATGGCCCAGTCATCGTGCTCGTGCTGGATAAGTCAGAATTGCCGCGATACCAGCGCATGGCCAGCGCCTTACGTCGGGCGGGCATCCGCGCCGAGATGTATGTTGGGACCTCCAACATGAGGAAGCAGATGCAATACGCCGACCGGCGCCATGCCCCGTGTGTGGTGATCCAGGGTGAAAGCGAGCGGGCTGCTGGCACCGTGCAGATCAAAGATCTGGTCGAGGGCAGCAGGCTCGCGCACACGATCGAGGATTCCGAGGCCTGGCGCGCTTCAAACCCGGCGCAATTTTCCGTCAGCGAAAACGAGCTCGTCGATGCGGTGCGCCGGGTCTTGGCTCGCAACGGCTTGCCCGGCGCTGCACAAGAGCCCGGAGAGCCCGCGTGACCCCAGAAACGGTGGACAAGTTCGAAGCGCTCGAAGCGCAGGCTCACGCGCTGACGGGCCTGTTCTGCAAGTCTGGCTTCGAGATGGTTGCGCCGGCTGTCATTCAGCCTGCAGACGTATTCTTGAACGTTGTCGGCGAAGACCTGCGGCGACGCACTTACGTGTTCACCGATCCTGAGGGTGCTGAATTGTGCCTCAGGCCTGACTTGACGATCCCGACTTGCCGCCTCCACTTGCAGCGCTGCCAGGCGGGCGTTTCGTCGGTCGAAGCCCGCTATTGCTACAATGGGCCAGCGTTTCGTTTTCAGCCGAGTGGCGCCACCGAGGCTCACCCGCGCGAGTTTCGCCAGCTCGGAATCGAGAGCTTCGGTGCGGCCGACAAGGAGGCCGACGAGATAGAAATCCTAGGACTTGTTATCCGTGCACTACGGATGTCCGGGCTCAATACCTTCAAGGTGAGGATCGGCGATCTCGGCATTTTCGGCGCCTTGCTCACCGCGCTGCAGCTGCCGGATCACTGGCGGCACCGCCTTCGGGCGCAGTTCTGGAAGCCAGAAGCGTTTCGTGCCGAGCTTCGCCAGATGGCAACGCAGCCCGACGCCCGCCTTGCTCGGCTCCCCCAGGATGTTACCAAGACGCTGCGTGATAGCGATCCCGAAGACGCGCCGGCGCTGTTGATGCAATATCTCGATGATGCCGGCACCCCTTTCATCGGAACGCGGACCGCCGAGGAGATTGCCGAAAGCCTGCTCGACATCATTGCCGACGCACGCTCCGAGCCGTTGTCGCAACCGACCGTCGCGCTGATCGAGGCGTATCTGGGCATCGTTGCGCCAGCCCGCGCCGCAGGCGCGCGGCTCCGCGACCTGATGGCCCGTCACGACATCGATATCGACGGGGCACTCGAGACCTACCGGCGACGCCTGAAATATCTCTCAGATCTCGACATCGATCCTGCGCGGATCGAGTTCTCGGCGGAGTTCGGCCGTTCGCTCGATTATTACACGGGCTTCGTCTTTGAGCTGTCAGTTTCAAGCCTTGGTCCGAAGAGCCCCATCGCCGGTGGCGGACGTTACGATACCCTGATGCGCGCTGTCGGAGCCGGTGCAGACGTCCCGGCGGTCGGCGCCATGATCCACACCGAACGCTTGTTGCAGGCAGCCTCCGAAAGATAACCCGATGAGCGATGCGTCGACCCTGATCGTGGCCGTTCCGTCGAAGGGGCGTCTCATGGAGAAGTCCCTCGAAGTGTTCGCGACGGCGGGCATGGAGATCGTCAAGCTTGGCCATGAGCGCGGTTACCGGGGGGCGATCGTTGGGCTCGCTGACGTTGAGATCGCGTTCATGTCGGCGGGCGAGATCGCGGCGGCGCTGCGCCATGGTCGCATTCATCTCGGCATCACCGGCGAAGACCTCGTGCGGGAAGAGAGTTCCCGGGCTGACGAGTACGTCAGCTTTTTGAAACGACTGGGCTTCGGTGAGGCGAAAGTGGTTGTTGCGGTGCCGAAGTGCTGGGTGGACGTCACGACGATGAGTGATCTCTCGGACGCAGCGTTGAGGTACCGACGCCACCACGTCCGACGGATGCGGGTTGCGACGAAATACACCAACCTTACACGGGAGTTTTTCACGCGGCATGGTGTGAGCGATTACCGCATCATCGAAAGCCTGGGCGCGACCGAAGGGACGCCAGCAGCCGGCACAGCCGAGCTGATTGTCGACATCACCTCGACGGGCTCCACGCTCGAAGCCAACGGCTTGAAGACACTCTCTGACGGCGTGATTCTAAACTCTGAGGCGAATCTCATCGCGTCGCGTACGGCACCGCGCGGGCCCGGCTTGCGCGCCGCCGAGAACGAGATCCTCCGCCGCCTCGAACTGTGATCAATTTGGCAACCGAAAGGCTCGGTTGCCTGACGTCATCGATCGGCCCCCGCCGCTCTATTGCGCGCCCCGCAGGCACGGCCAGGCGCGTGTCCTCCAACCTCAGGAGAAGTCGGCTGAAAGCTCGGCGAGGAGCCCCTTAAGCAGGCCCAGCGGGAAGGCACCACGAAGCTCGCCGTAGACCCGGCTCACGTCTCCGGTCTCGACCGTGCCGCAGGCCTCGAAGGCTGCAAAAATCCGGTCTCTCGCATCGTCTGACAGGTCGAACACGTCGTCGGCAGCAAGCGCACCTGCCGCTATTGCCTCTGCGAGATGATCGTAGATGACTGACGGCGGCTGCCCGGTTCGCGCGGCAATCTCGTCTGGGTCATGGCCGTCGCGGGCCAGCTGCAAGGTTGCCTCCGCAGCGGACAGGGCTGTGGGGCGTGTCGTCGGAACGCGTTTGCCATCTGTCGACTTGGTGTCCGCGGCGATGGCGCTGGCCGGTGCGACATCGGCGCGGATCAGTTCGAGAAATTGTGGCCCGAAGCGCGCGATCTTGGCTTTGCCGAGCCCAGCGATTCCACTCATCGACGTCAGAGTGCGAGGTCTTTCGGTGGCGAGTTCAATCAGCGTCTTGTCGTGGCAGATCACATAGGGCGGCACGCCGGCGGCCTTGGAGAGGTCGCGCCGCAGGTTGCGCAAAGCCTCGAACAGCGGACGATCGGGGACGGCAACTGCCGACCCGGAACCGCGGCTGTCGGTGCCCGAGCGGCGGGTCTCACGGGGCGCCTTCGTTGCCTTTGTCGGCACCCGAATGTCAAACCGGGCCTCGCCCTTGAGCAGCGGGCGCGCTGCACTGGTCAGGCGCAAAGTCTGATGGCCTTCGCCATCATGGGTGAGGGCGCCACAAACAAGAAGCTGGCGCAGCACGCCACGCCAGGTGTCGGGCGCAACGTCCCGACCGATACCGAAGACCGAGAGCCGATCATGCCCACTGCGCACGATCCGCTCGTCGGTCGCACCGATCAGAACTTTGATGACATAGGCCGCACCGTATCGCTCGCCGGTCCGGTAAACCGCCGAAAGCGCCTTTTGGGCCAGAACCGCGCCATCCAGGACCTTTGGCGGATTGAGGCAGATGTCACAGTTGCCGCACGGCTCCGGGCTTGCTTCATCGAAATAGGCAAGCAGCACCTGCCTCCGGCAAGACGTCGTCTCGCAAAGGCCGATCAGGGCCTCGAGCTTCTGGCGCTGGATCCGCTTGTGCGCCTCCTCAGCCTCGGAAGTATCGATCCACTGGCGTTGCTGGATCACATCCTGCACACCGTACATCAGCCACGCGTTGGCGGGCTGACCATCGCGGCCGGCGCGGCCCGTTTCCTGATAATAGGCCTCGATCGACTTCGGCAGGTTGAGATGGGCGACGAAGCGCACGTCCGGCTTATCAATTCCCATGCCGAATGCGATCGTCGCAACGACGATCAATCCGTCTTCGGCGAGAAAGCGCGACTGCGTATCGGCACGGACCACCGGATCAAGGCCTGCATGATAGGCAAGCGCCGTCCGGCCTTTGGACGCGAGCCAAGCAGCGGTGTCTTCGACGGCCCGGCGCGACAGGCAGTAGATGATCCCTGCGTCCCCCGGATGCTGCGTGCTGATGAACTGCCACAGATGGTCACGCGCGCTGCCGTGTCCACTCTCTGCGATCGTGTAGCGAATGTTCGGCCTGTCGAAACTTGCGACAAACGTGCGCGCGCCGTGCAGAGCGAGTTCCTCGACGATATCCGCGCGGGTGCGGCCATCGGCAGTCGCGGTCAGCGCCATGCGAGGAACGTTGGGGAAACGCTCTGCCAGAATGCGCAGGCGGCGATACTCGGGCCTGAAATCGTGTCCCCACTGGGACACGCAATGGGCTTCGTCGATCGCAAACAGGGAAATCTGGGTCTGGGCGAGCAAGTCCAGCATCCGCGGCTGCAAGAGGCGCTCCGGGGCGACATAGAGGATTTGCACCTTACCGGCGCGCAGATCATTGACGACCCGTTCCTGATCATCCCAAGCGAGCGTCGAGTTCAGAAAGCGCGCGGTCACACCAACGGCTTCGAGGGCTGCGACCTGATCCTGCATCAGTGCAATCAACGGCGAGACGACGATGCCCGTTCCGGGGCGCACGAGCGCGGGGATCTGATAGCAGAGTGATTTGCCACCACCCGTCGGCATCAGAACGAGAGCGTCGCCACCCGCGAGGAGTGTTTCGACCACGGCCTCTTGATGCAAGCGAAATGCCGTGTAGCCGAACAATGACGTGAGCACGGCGCGTGCATCAGCGAGGCTTGGAGGCACCGGTTGGCGATTGCCGACCCGAGCCGCGGCTATCTCGGCTTCATCGGTGGGGGATTGACGTGGAATCATGGCTGCGAGGGGCTGCGCCTTGAGGACCAGGGGTGGCCGAGGATGCGGCCCCTCGTTTCGCTGGCCCGAGTCCGGGTCGCGTTGCAACGCCGAGCTTCTCGTCATCCCAGATTTCTGCGCGCCGCTGTCAGAAAGCTGACGGATGTATTCAGTGCGAGTTCATTTCGCGCACGTTAGAAATCGGGCAACGTCAGGGTATGGATCGCCCTGGCGAGCTGCAGACTGGTGAAGACCAGCAGCGGCTGGAGAGGCGAGGTTGGCGGCGCGGGCTCTCGCTCGCTCGAGGGGTGCCGCAGGAGGGAGCGAAGATGAACGCGAAACTGGCGCGGATCGTTGGAATGCTCAGCATGAGCCTGATGCTCGCCAGCGCGGTGACGCCGGCTGCGGCGCAGGCCAACTGCGAGATGTACGGGAGGCTTGCGCTTCAGCAGCAGCGGGAAAACGAGCAACGCAGTTGCGGTTTCACGGGGCCGTCGTGGAGCACGGATTTGCGCGCGCACATCTCATGGTGCTCGACGGTCTCGCCAGAGCAGTGGCGCGCCGAATTGCAGAAGCGCGCAGCGATGCTGGCCGAGTGCAAATAGTGCGGGTGTCGGCCCGGTCTGCCGCCGTGTGCTGACCGGGGCGCGAGAGAGGGCTCTACGCGGCATCCCGCAACCCTCATGCGCCATGATTTGCCTTGCCTCGCCGCGTCCTGTTGATAGGCTCGTGAGCTCCATTTCGGCCGAGACCAGCGCCCGTGCCGCAGCGGGGGCACCACGTACGCTTCCAGGATCGCGCGCTCCGTCGTCCCTCGACCGCTTGGCTGACACAACGGAGAGACCCAATGGCGCCCTATGACGCGAAACCGAACGAACTCGAATCCTATTGGCTGCCGTTCACGCCAAACCGTGCGTTCAAGCGGCGCCCGCGGTTGTTTTCTGGAGCCAAGGGGCTCTATTATCATACGCCCGACGGCCGCCAAGTCCTCGACTGCTCGTCCGGACTGTTTTGCGTCAATGCCGGCCACTGCCGCGAGCCGATTGTCGAGGCGATCCAGCGGGCCGCTGCAACACTCGACTTCGCCCCCCCGTTCCAACACGCGCATCCGGAGGTGTTCGAGCTGTCGAACCGCCTTGCGCTGCTCGCTCCGGGCGATCTCGACCACACGCTGTTCGCGTGCTCCGGCTCTGAAGCGGTCGAGACGGCCCTCAAGGTTGCCCTCGCCTACCACAAGGCGCGCGGAGAAGGCAGCCGGACCCGCTTTATCGGCCGCGAACGCGGGTATCATGGCGTGAACTTTGGCGGCATCTCCGTCGGCGGGATGGTCAACAATCGCAAAGCCTTTGGCAACATGCTGGTCGGTGTTGATCACCTCAAGACGACCTACAACCGTGCAGA
The DNA here is from genome assembly GCA_050330095.1 of Hyphomicrobiaceae bacterium. Classification (GTDB taxonomy): domain Bacteria; phylum Pseudomonadota; class Alphaproteobacteria; order Rhizobiales; family Hyphomicrobiaceae; genus JBCBWG01. The sequence continues at coordinate 11,823 of JBHJOC010000099.1, read as the reverse complement.
GCAGGCGTTCTCAGCCGGCGAGCCTGAATGGGGCGCACATTTGGCTGACGAACTCGAAAGCCTCGTGATGCTTCACGATGCGTCGACCATCGCAGCCGTCATCGTCGAGCCCGTTGCAGGATCGACGGGCTGCCTCCCCCCACCCAAAGGCTATTTGCAGAAGCTCCGGGAGATCACCGCGAAGCACGGCATCCTCCTGATCTTCGACGAGGTGATTACGGGCTTTGGTCGGCTCGGCTACGCGTTCGCCGCCGAGCGCTATGGTGTCGTGCCTGACATGATCACGTTCGCAAAAGGCGTGACCAACGGCGCCGTGCCGATGTCGGGTGTCATGGTGCGTGGTGAAATTTACGAGGCCCACATGTCGGGGCCCGAGTACCTGATCGAGCTGTTCCACGGTTACACCTATTCAGGCCATCCGCTCGCCGCAGCCGCCGGGCTTGCAACGGTTGACCTCTACCGTGACGAGAAACTGTTTGAGAACTGCCGGGCGCTCGAGCCGCTGTTCACGGAGCTTATGCTAAGCCTTCGTGATGCCCCGCATGTGGTCGATATTCGACCCGTAGGGCTGATGTGCGGGATTGATCTCGCGCCGAGGGCCGGCAAGCCCGGCGAACGCGGGTATGAGGCGATCGAGCGCATGTACCACGATCTCGACCTCTATTGCCGCGTAACCATGGACACGCTGATTGTTGCGCCGCCATTGATGGTAACGGCTCAGGATCTTGTCGCGATTCGCGACAAGTTGCGCATCGTCCTCGACGCTGTGGCGGGCTGAACGCGATCTCAAGTGGGGACTGGCTGCCACAGCTGTGTGCCGACGAACGCCGGACACGGGTTTAGCGCCGATTAGCTGAGGAAATCGGAGCGATGGCCGATTGCATCGTGTCGGCCAACCATCGAACGCTCCGCGCCTAGAGACGTGTGACGTGTGAGTCGGGCCTAGGCGGCAGGCTTACTCGCCCAAACAGGCGCGGAGCGAACCAAATGACAGCCAACATCGACACGCAGACTACGCGGAGTCCTGCGGACTTGGGTTCGCCCAAGGTTCGGGTCGGCGGCCCGGCTGGAAGTATTGTCGTTGATGCCCTCGTTCTCGCGGCGATCCTGACGACCGCGCTCGCGGCCGCTTTTGCACTTATCGTCGAGTTCGCGGCGTCTCCGGGTTCTGCGCTCGGGATTGGGATCACCCTGGCGGTGATCCTGGTCACGCTGCACGTTGCCCTGCGCAAGCGTGAGATGGCTGCCATGCTCACCGAGCAGCTTCGAGAGGCCGAGGGCCGGCTGGCAACGTTATCGAATTCGCCAGCCCCGACGACAGCCACCGACGCGACCAGCGGCGCCCCGGGACAGTGGGAGTCCGGCTTGGTCGGCCTGTCACGGGCTGAGGCAAAGTCTGCGATGCCAGCCGCTCACCTGCCTGCGAATCACGAGCTGAAACCCGCGCCGGTCTTGGTAATCCCGGGCGTGGTCCCCGACGCTCCTGCGCAATCGATTGCTGGCACGATGCGCCCAGCGCCAATGGGCTCCGAGTCGCCAACCGCCCCACCTGGGGAGCGGCGCGCGCCCGAACTCGTGCTCCCCGAACCAGATTTCAGTTCGGCCCGCCCGTTGCCGGCTGACGCCGACGCGATCCGGCAGGTATTGGAACGCATGGCGCAAGATATCTCGAGGGAGCAGAGGCAAAGTGAGCCGGCGCTCGGCTCGGCGGCCACCCAAGTGCTGTCAGCGGCGCTTACGGCCAAGGGTGAGGCGAGCGCACCGCCCGTTCCGCCTGAACTCTGGCAGATGTCGAACCCGGATCGCGGACAAGGCGTCAGCGCTCAAACCGGACTGGTCGGGGACGGCACCTCCGGGCCTGCCTCGCGCTTTGCGAGCGCACCGGTCGTTCCTGCTTCAGCGGGCGGCGGCGGAGAGGTCGGACCGAGCCAGGCTGGTGGGCCGCGGCCGCCGGCACCGCCGTCCTTGCCGACGGCGAAACGGGGCGGCGCGGGGTCAGGCATTGACCGCGTTGCCGCGATCGCGGCAGCCCTCGCGCAGGAGCGGATCGACGTCTTGCTGGAGCCGATCCTTGGTCTGGAGGACCAGGGGCCGCGCCATTTCGAGGTCGCGGTGCGTCTGCGCCTCGATGGAGCAACGTCACTCGACCGCGAGGGCTATACGCTCGCTGCGGCAGGCACGCCGTTGTTGCCGTTGATCGATACGCTCGCGATTGCACGCTCGAGGCGCGTCGTCTGGAAACTCGAGACGAGCGATCAAGCGGGGCGGGTGTTTACGGGGATCAGTGGTGGCGCCTTGCGCGATCCCGATTTCCTGTCTGACACACAGGGTCTGTTATCGGGGGACCGGGCTGCGGACCGGATGGTGCTTTCGTTCGCGCAAAGCGAGATCTCATTGTTGGGGAATAGCCAGCGCCAAGCACTCACCAACCTGCGGGGCATTGGCTTTCGCTTCGCAATCGACCAGGTGACGCATGTCGACATGGATTTTGCTGCGGTGGTCGATCTTGGCTTCGAGTTTGTAAAGATCGACGCCGAGGTCTTTCTTGATGGACTGCCGGTCGGCGAGGACCACGTGCCCGCTGATGACTTGTGCCGCTTCTTGGCAGCAGCCGGTCTCACGCCGATCGTGTCGCGAATCCGTGACGCCTCCCAGCGACAGAGGCTCAGGGCGTGTGGCGTATCGCTCGGACAAGGAAGCCTGTTCGGCCCTCCGATTACTCTGAAGGCCGACTGGATGAGGACGCCGAAACGCGATGTGAATTGACAGCGAGCGGCAGCGATGGCCAAATTGTGGCAGCAATGGCGGGGCGCGTTCGGTCAACATGTGCGATGGCCTGCCGCTAAGCGTAGCACTGTGCGCGGAGATGGCCAGCTCATGATTCTGTCGTTCTCGACGGCTTGGAAGTCGATCTCCGTCGCGGCAGTGCTGCTGGTCATGTCGATCGGCCAAGCCTTCGCTCTGCAAGATCGGGCCGCGATTTCCAGCCATCTGGAGTTTCTTGGATATTCGATCGAAGACCTGAAAGACGAGGGCGTTCGCGCGTCGCATCCAACCTACTTCAACGCCCAATTTCGCGATTATCGCGGTGGCATACTGGTGTCGCTGTATTTCACAGCAAAAGCCAAAGCCAGCGAGGATCGCCTCGGGTTCCATGAGGTCGTAAACACGCTCAACCAGGCAGCTATCGCAGCGCGTTATTACGTGGACGACGATGATAACCTGAGAGTTGAGGCCTACTATCCGGGAACTTACGAACGCCAGCGGTTCGCGACGTTCCTGACGTCATGGAATGACATCACGGCTCAGATTCGCTCGACCCAAGAGGTGCTCCAGTACGTGGAATGAGGCCACGGCCTGTGCGCCGAAACCTATGTGAGACGTCTTGAACCGGCGGGTTGCTGTTCGTGTCGCGAACCGACACTCAACTTCCAACTGCCGCATCGACTGTTCCGTATCTGACATCGGTATCTGACATCGGTATCTGACACTTGGTTCCCCTTGCAGCACCCGATCGCCCTAGTGTCGGAGACACAGGGAACACTGGCAACTTCATGCTTCTCGTGTTGTGTTTGTCACTAGCGCTTGGCAGGCGAGACTGCAGAAGGCGGGCGGCCAATCGTTAGTGCCGCAACACTAGGCACTCGATAATTCGAGTGTAGCTTTCGTCATGAGCGTGCAGTTCGACGGTCCCTGCCATCCCGGCCCTGGCAATCATAGTCATCGGAATGCAAAAATTGTTTGGCAACATCGTGGTGAGTTGGTCAACGCGGAGAGTAGGAATGATCGCGCTCTTTAAGTGTGCAGTGGCACTTCTTTTTGTCACGGTTGCATCGTCGGCAATGGCGTTCAATGACAGAGATAAAGTCAAGGACCACCTTGAATTTCTCGGCTACACTGTTTCGCAGCGAGACAATGGCAGCCTTCGCGCCACGCACAAGTCGGATTTAGACATCAGCGTCAAAGAATTCCAAGGCGGCATTCTAGTCACGTCGTATTTCAGCGGAAAGGGTTTTTCATCCACGCAACGCCCTCAGGTCTTAGACATTATCAACAAGATGAATGTAGACGCGATCGCAGTAAGGTACTATCTGGACAGTGACGCGGATTTGATAATCGAGGGCTATTACGGTGGCGACTATGCACGCCCTCAATTCGCTACTTTCATTGACAAGTTCAAGAAGGCGCGCGAGCAGATCATTGCAACGCCAGGGCTTGCCGATTATTTCAAGTAGAACACGATCCGACCACATGTGATCGCACTCGAAGGTGCATGTGGTCGGATGCCAACGCACGGACCAACGCACGAGGATAACACGATACCACCCATGTTGCGTCCGATCGCCATTACGGAAACGATTGCCGAACTCGCGGAGGGACGCAGCGCTTGGCTCGTCGATGTGTGGGGCGTCATACACAATGGCGTTTCGCCGTTCGCGAGGTCTGTCGCGGCTTGCGAGACGTTCAGGTCGAGCGGTGGTTATGTGGTCTTGGTGACGAACGCGCCGCGTCCCGCTGTCAGCGTTGTCCGCCAGCTTGATGCCATTGGTGTGCCGCGCAGCGCCTACGATGCGATCGTGACGTCTGGCGATGTCACGTCAGGGTTGCTGCGCGCCTGGTCCGACCGCAAGATCCACCATCTGGGACCCGAGCGCGACCTGCCTCTGTTCGAAGGCCTCGGCATCAAATTCGTGACCTCGATTGAGGCTGAGTTGGTTGTCTGCACCGGCCTTCACGATGATGAGAAAGAGACGCCTGAGGATTACAAGCGTCTTCTCGAGCGGTTCCTGCGCAGACGTGCCGCCATGATATGCGCCAACCCCGACCTCAAAGTGGAGCGCGGTGATCGGGTGGTCTACTGCGCCGGAGCGATTGCGGCGTTGTACGAAAGCCTCGGCGGCGACGTCGTCTACGCCGGAAAACCGCACCCGCCGATTTACGAACTGGCTCAAAGCATGATCGACCGTGCTCTCGGCCGTGCGGTTCCGCAAGGCGAGTTGCTTGCGATTGGCGATGGCGTTTTGACAGATATTCCGGGTGCGGCGATGGCTGGCTATGATGCCATCTACATAGCGTCAGGCATCCATCTAGCCCCCGGTGCGCTCACGTCGGAAGCGCTCGAACACGTGTTCGCGTCTGGCCCGCACCGCCCGATTGCTGCGATGGCGGGGCTTGCCTGGTAGCATCGGGGCACGCACAGCAGCGGCGTGCTGCGGCCGCGCAGGGTGTTGAGGAGTGGGCTCCGTGATTGATCTCGATGACGTCGCCGGACCGCTGCGTCCCAGGTCCAGTCAGCCCGCCGTCGGCGCTTCGCTGGAAGCCTTGTCGATTTCAGAACTGGAGGCTCGGATCTGCGAGCTTGAGGCAGAGATCCAGCGCGTCCGTGCCGAAATCGAGCGCAAACGGTCGATTGCAGCGGCGGCAGACAGCGTGTTCGGCGCGCGCAGCGCGTCGCGGCCAGTAGACGGTTGAACTTTGACGGGCGCCTCGTTTCAAGGCATGCATTAACGTGCAAGTAAGCGCTGTCGGATAGTCTTCCGATCGATGGAAGCGGTGTGCATCCCGGATGTGCGCTGGTCTCGTTTCGATGCTTCTCGCCTTACTGGGGCCGTGACTTGCGGCTCCACTTTTGGGTTCCGGGAGGGCGGCGACCGGGAAGCGTGCGCGATCTGGGAGGCTGAGCCTCTGAGATGCCGGACCAAGGCCGTCGTTTCTGCCTATTTGGCGCGCATGATGGCACGATAGATGCCGTCTCCGGTTGGTGTGTTTCGTTGCGTAGGATGTGTCCCGTGGAAGCCATCGCGTCATCGTCAGCCCCTGTTGCGTTTTTCGAGCATTTTGCCAATTCGACACAGTTCGATGCCCTGTTTCGGGATGGCATGGGTCTCGTGCGCGAGGCCGCTGATTATCTTGATGGGCCAGGCAGGATCGACGCCCGCCGCCTGCCATCAGAATTGTCCGTGATCTGCGCCACAGAAAGCATGCGACTTACAACGAGGCTGTTGGAGCTTGCGTCGTGGCTGGTCGTGCAGCGCGCCCTGCGCGACGGCGAGCTGACAGCGCAAGAAGCGCACGCGAAGCGCAGCCGCATTCGCCTGCGGACGATGTCTCGCCCGTCGCACATCCGACACTTCGAGGACTTGCCGCTCGGCCTGCAAGAGCTGATCGCACGGAGCTTCGCGATGACGGACCGTGTCCATCAGCTCGACAAGGCGCTTTCGGTCGGGTTCGGGGGGCCTGTGGCTGCGCCGGCGCCCAGCGTGGACCCGGTGGGAGACCAACTGCGCAAGCTCGGTCAAGCGTTCACGGCGGGTACGGTTTCGCGCTGATCCTCCCTTGACCTTCCGCTGGCCAAAGGGCCGGAGGAGGTCAGCAGAAGCCTCAGAGCCGGGCCCAGGTACTCCAGGTTCGCTGAATTCTTCACTCCGCTGCGTCTCGGCGCCCCGCTGCCATCGAACCCAGCCGCTCGGCGAGTTGTTCGGGTGACAAGTCGCGACTGGCTGCGGCTTTGGCGAATGCGGCCTTGATCCCATCAAGATCACGCAGGTGCAGGTCCTGCTGCGGGAACGGAATCTCCAGACCGGCTTCGCGAAATGCCTGCAGAATTGCGACGCGAAGCTCAGTTCGCGCCGACAAGGACGTATTCACATCCGAGACGAACGCGCGAACGCTGAATTCCAATGCACTGTCTCCGAAGGCATCGAATGCCACGAAGGGGGCTGGATATTTGAGCAGGGCCGGGCAATTCGCTGCGGCCTGCCGCAGGGTTGAGACGACCAGTTCCGGATCGGAGTCGTAGCTTGCACCAACGGCGACAATGATCCGTCCCATGGAGTTGCGATGGGTCCAGTTCTGCACCGTGCCTGTGATCAACTCCGAGTTGGGAAGGATCAGGCTGGCGCGGTCGAACGTCTCGATTTCCGTCGAGCGAACCGAGATGCGGCGGACATAACCTTCGTGCGCGCCGACCACGATCCAGTCGCCGACCTTTATCGGCCGCTCGACGAGCAGAATGAGGCCGGAGACGAAGTTGTTGACGATCGACTGCAGGCCAAAGCCGATCCCGACCGAGAGCGCGCCTGCAACGATCGCCAGGTTGGTAATGTCGAGGCCAGCGTAGGAGATCGCTGCAAGCGCCGCCAGCCCTGTGCCAGCATAGCCAACACCGGTATGGATCGAGTGGGCGAGCCCCTGGTCCATCCGCTTGGTGGTCAGCACGTTCGCCGACAACCACCGCTGCATCACCCGGGTGACGGCGAGCAGGGCCGCGAACAGGGCCAGCGCGAGCATGATCTGGGCCGGCGAAACGCGGATCTCACCAATTTCGAACCCAACGACGAGGGCGCGCAGCCAGCTCGCAATGTCGCCCGTCGAAAAGCCCCAGGACAGCAGAAGTGCGGTCACGACGAGCAGCCCAAGCATCGCATTAAGTGCGAGCTTGACGAGCGATGGGATCAAGTTCGTTTCTTCGATTGCAGAGAGCTCAGAACTGGCACGCGGCTGAAGGCTCGCAGCAGCAGTAGAGCCCGAGCTTGATCTGCCCGCCGCTGGCTCGTCCTGGCCTGAGATCGCTGATGTCACGCCTTGATGGACGAGAAACGCGGCAAGGCCGCCGGTCCCGATGAGCAGCACCTGCATCGCGATGAACCGGCCGAGCACGATGTAACCTGCAAGCGTCACAGCGGCGATTGCAAGTCCGGTCAAGACAACGGGCAATCGCAGCTTGACGAACAACCACGACAGGCCCTCATCGCCGCCCGCTTCGCGGTCCTCGCCGACAACCGGCGTCTGGATAAAGGCAATAAGCAGGGCCGCAAAACAGAGGTTTGCAAGCGCGCCCGAGACGTTTCCGACGACAAGGGGGAGATAAAGGCTCGAGATCGTCGCAGTGACGATGAGGTCTAGTCCGAACACGATGGCCATCAGGCGCACCAAACGCGCGAGCCGCACTGCGCCAACCTCGTCGACGTCAAGCAGGCGGAGGGTCGGTTGACGGCGCAACAGCACAGCGCGCGCCAAGGCTGAAGTTACGATGTAAGTTATGAGCGCCGTCGCGATCGCGAGCAGAATGCCTTCAGTGAGCGTATTGGACAAATTGAGGAGGTGGATCCCCAGGGCGATCACGCCCAGCGCCAGCAGGCGCGGAAGTGCAAAGGCGGGTGCGAGGACAGTCGCAAGCCACGATCGGCGGAAGAAACCGACTGGTCCACCGTCGCCGACGGCCAAGGCAACCTGCTGGCGCACAATCATGGCACGAAGTTGCAGTGCAAGCGCATAGACGAGTGCGGCGACGGCAAGCAGACCCAGAACGGGAACAGACCTATCGCTGACCTGGCGGGCAAAGAGTTCGGCAACACGTCCTACCTGCCTGCCGATGCGGTCGGATACTGAAGCAAGCTCAGCCCACAGCGCAGGCGAAAGCGGGCTCGGTGACTGGCTCAGGAGGTCACGCGCCAGCAGTGAATGGCGCGCGAGTTGAAGGCGGCCGAGTAACTGAGACGTGCGCGTGTCGGTGAGATCGAGGCGGCGGATCGCACCGTCGATTTGGCGCTGGAGCGCTTGCAGTTGGGCACGTTCTTCCGTCACGCTCGACAACTCCGGTGCCGCGCTCTGTGCCGGCGGTTCGCCAAGCCGATCCAGCTGCTGGCGCACCTCGGGGAGTAGAGGGCGCAATCGTGCAATGCTCTGTTGCACCGCGCCCTGAAGCCGTTCTGCATCGCCACGCAGAGCGGCGAGCCCCTCACTGTCGCCTTCGAGGCGAACGGCAGCGCGCTGCAGTCGCGACAGTTCGAGTGCCAGACGATCGGCGGACCGGGTCACTTCGGGATCGAAGAACGGCAGGGCGAGAGGGCGTTGGAGATCATTGAGCCGCGAGGCGTTTGGCTGGGTCGGCGTGGTAGCACCGTTCGGAACCGTCGTGGGCTGGCTTGAGGCACCAGCGTTGGTGTTAGCCGGCGCCTGCGCCGATGGGCCTTCCGGCGCGCTCGCGGCAGCGGGAGCCTGGACAGAACCTGACTGCGCCGAGGCCGGCTGCTGTTGTGCGAGCGGGCCAGCAGGCCCAGGCAGTGACACTGCAACAATCAGGGCGCTCAGAGTCAAGGCGGCAGACCGGAGGCCCTTCCGCCTGCGCCCAGCGCTGGTCGGACTGGCTGCCGAACGACGACCCCACAACTGAACCATGATCCCCTCTCACCTGCTGTCGCCGACGTCTATCGATCCCTCTGCAATGGCAAATAGGATTCTGGTGCGCTCTACAACACTTCTCGGGGCCGTTCTGTGTCGCCTGTCCGCAGAGGCCGTGGAACACATTGCAGGCGTGAGCTCGCCCGGAAGGCTGACCGGGACTCGCTGGTCAGAGCCGCTGCAAGCGGCGCAGAGTTGCGCTTCATGCGAACGCTGTACCCGCTTTCCGGGGTCCGCCTCTCAGTCTTGTCAGGCGCCGAAACCAATTTCGGAAAGCGAGGGGTATGAGCAAGACAATGACACTCGAACCGCTGTTCGCTCAGAAGTCCCTGGACAGCGGGCGCTGCGGATGATGCACCGATTTCTGATCGGCGGCACGAGGCCTCTAAGGCGAGGGCGAGCTTGTCCGCTCTGCCAAGCGCATGGGCGATCCCGCCAGATCGGATGTTGCTTTGAACGAGCGTTCGAGCCGCCAAGAAGCGAGAGAATGCGCCTGCGCCGGGCTGTTGCCGGGTTACGATCAGGCCCCTTCTTCGGCGGTCACTGGCCCGATTGCACCGGATTGAGACGCCGAGGGCCGCGCGCAACAAGACCGGCCGCGGCATGAGGCCTGGTGGGTTCTGCCGCCCCATCGCTTCGGCGTTCGATTGCCGAGCGAAGCTCTGCGTGCGGGTCTATTCCGGTTTCAACGACCACGTCGACCGGGCCGCCTGTCATGATCAAGTGTTCGACGTGATCGCGGCGGACCAGAAGGAGCTTGCGCCTGCCGTCGATCGTAGCCTGCTCGACGACCTCGAGACGACGATCGGGCCGCGGTGCGAAGACACCGAGCAGCGAACCCTGCGGCGACTGGTTGCGCATGTAGCCGCGCAACAGCAGTCCAGCCACAATGATCAGGCCCGCTATCAAGACGATAAAAAGAAACCAGGACACCACGTCCCACATGCTGTTGATCTGGGCGATTGCCCAGCCCCCGTTCGAAGCCAACGCCCAACGACCAACGCACGCGGTGTGTTTGCCGTGCGCCGGCCGCGGCGGTCAAGCACCCAATTGCGCTCAAGCGTGTTCAGAGATCGGATTGCGTTTTCGCCTTTGTTAACTCTGGTAAGCCAAACCTTGTGTGCGCCGGTCAGCGGGATGACCGGGAGTGCGGTGGCCGACAAGGCGGGTCGGCTGTGTCAGTCTGTTGGGGTATCCAGTCCCGCCTTGGAACGAGTTTATGCCGCGTACGATTGCTGTAGATCCAACGTGCCTGCGCAGCGCTGGCTTAGCGAATCGGGTATCCGACGACGCTATGTCCACAGCCGAGATCGAAGATCAGAGTGTGCGGCCGCCGATCGCCGCCCGGCGAACACGGCGCCCTGGCGCTTTCGTCCTGAGTGCAGCGATCGTCGTGGCGACCGGGCTCGGCATTCTCGCCGCTCTCACAGCCAACGCGGGCGCCCCGTTGCTGTTGGCGGTGCTTGGCGTGCTCGCCGCGCTGGGCGTGTTCTTGGTGTTCGGCATCATCGCCGGTCATATCAGGGTGTCCGAGCGGACATCGGATTACGATCTGCTGACCTCCGTCTTTGAAACCGTTGACCACGGGCTCCTTGTCACGGCGGCTGATGGTACCGTGATTAGCGCCAACACGGCTGCACGGGACCTGCTCGGCACCGGCGACGGCACGGCGTTACCGCCGCTCAGCCTCGCCTTGGGCGGCGAGCCGCGCGTCGATGCGGCGCTCTTTCGTCTTCATCGCGCCGTTGGCAGAGGCATCTCGCGGACCGAGGAAGTCGAGCTGCCTGCACGTCAGCCCCTGCGTCCAAGCCAGTTCGTCAAGCTAACGGCGCATCCGCTCGGCAGGAGCCACATCGATGCTGATTACGATGGGGCAATTGTCTGGACGCTCATGGACGTATCCCGCGATCGAGCCAAGGAAGCTCAGGTCCGCAGTGACCTCACCGCCCAGCTCGATTTTTACGCCGGCTTGCCGGCTGGGCTGATCGTCGCTGATGATCGCGGCACGCTTCAGTTTGTCAGCGACCGCATGCGGCAGTGGCTCGGCCTAGACTCGTCGGGCAGCGATCTTGCCTTCTCCGAGCTTGCCGCCAGCGACACAGCAGAGCTACTTCGCAATCTGGTCGCTCCTACCGGTCAGCATGACAGGGTGCTCGACGTCGATCTTGTCGACCAGAAGGGGTATCTCTGGCCTGCGCGGGTCGTTGCAGCGCCGTTTGATCCCGTCACGAGGACGACGACGCTGCTCATTCTGCAGCGGCAGGCATCGGAGGTCTCGGAACTGTCGGCCGGGGATGACCGGGCGGCCGCCATGAACCTGCTGCGCTCCGCACCCTTTGGCATTGCGACACTCGCCTATAACGGCCGGATACTTGCCGCGAACGCCGCATTCTCGAATTTATTGATGACCTCGATCTCGCCGCGCGGCGATCTTGCCGTCGACGCGCTGGCCCGCAAGGCCGATGCCGAGACGCAAGCCGCGATCGCAGCGGCGATCGACATGAGCCTCGAGGGTCGCGCCGGGATTGCACCGGTTGAGATTGCCATCGGCACCGACGGGGCTTTCACGCGCAGGCTGTTATTCGGTGCGCTGGATGGCGCTGGGCGCGGCGGGCGTGACGGCGAGCGGCCAGTTGCAGT
>JBHJOC010000098.1:0-11328 GCA_050330095.1 Hyphomicrobiaceae bacterium | reverse complement strand
CTACGCGCGCGCGCGCATCGCGCGGGCCGGCATGGACGACGCTGCGACGATTGATTTCCAAGACTATCGCGATACTGTCGGCAGCTACGATGGCATCGCCTCGATCGAAATGATCGAGGCCGTCGGCGAGCAGCACTGGCCATCCTACTTCGCGACGCTGCGCAGCCGGCTGAAACCCGGTGCATCGGCTGCGATCCAAGCCATCACCATACGTGAAGAGAGTTTCGACAATTATCGCGCCAAGCCCGATTTCATTCAGCGCTACATTTTTCCAGGCGGCATGTTGCCAACGCCGACGCACCTCGCCGAGCACGCTGCGCGTGCGGGCCTCGAATTCGCGGAGGTCCAAACGTTCGGGGCGTCCTACGCGCGCACCCTCGAGGCGTGGCGCGTCCGCTTCAACGAGCAGTGGCCGCGCGTTAAGGCCCTCGGGTTCGACGAGCGCTTCCATCGCATGTGGAATTACTACTTGACATACTGCCAGGCCGGCTTCGAGCGCGGCGTTATCAACGTTGGAATCTACCGGTTCCGGCGACCGCCCGTCGCATGACAGCGGCACGGTCATCCAGTTCCGCAGTTCTTTCGTTTCCATCCTGAGTGTCAGCCCGCCGCAACGCACAGATGCGGCTTCATATGTCAGATTTGTCTGACAGATACGTCTCAGCTGTTGGAGGGAAAGATGGAACGCGCGCGCGGCGGAGATCAAGGACAGGCTGGGCGCCCTGGTTGGCTTTTCGAATTTCTCGAAGGCGACAGCCGTGGCTGGGGAATGTTCCAGAACCTGCAGGGCACCGTGAAGCGCCGGTTCGTGATCGAGGCAAACGGGCGTTGGGTTGGCTCGCGGTTCGAGCTTTCAGAGGTCTTCACCTATGATGATGGAAAGATCGAGACGCGCACGTGGCATCTCTCGATGTCGGGAGAACAGACCTTTTCTGCGACGTGTGCCGATTGTGTCGGCAAGGCCCGCGGCCGTCTCACGCGCGACAGCGCCGAGATGCGATACGTCTTTCGCCTCAAACTTGAGAACCGCGTGATCGATCTCGACTTTCACGATCGTTTCGTGCCCGTCGGCCGCGACGGCCTTATGAATCGCGCGCAGGTAAAGAAATTCGGCATCAAGGTCGGCGAGGTCACAGCCTTTTTCATGCGTGCTGGTGCCACGAATGCAGACATGGGCGAGACCCGGATGGCCGAAGCTGCGGAATAGACGGCGGGCTGTTGCAGTTGCAGCGCCGCGCGCTCCCAACACAGCCTGCCGCCTGGTGCTACCATCACACAAATGCCTGAGCTGTGACGGGACGGGAGCTGGTCCAGTCGACCGCCACGACCCGTCCGATCAAAGCGCGCCGCGCAGCCCTACCGTCGACCGCGTCACGCAATGACCTGAAGCGTCTCGATGTCGTAGCCGGCAGTGATCGAGCGACCCAGAACCGGGTCCGACAGCTCCATCTCGAACCGGGCAGCTGGCCTCACGCCCCCGATCGCAGCGGGCGTTCCGCCCATCATGATCGTCCCGTCCGGAAGGCTCGACCCACCTCCTGTCCACCCCGAGATGAGATCGAGCGGCGACTTGATCTGCCCGAGGGTCGCATCCTGATAAGGCACGCGCTCCCCGCCGATTGTGACCCAGGCCCTGAGCGCGATCTGATCCCAATGCATCGCAACTTCATCGACGCGCCAAGCCTCGCGAGCAAGGACCTTGCCGCCGAGTTGCTTCGACATCGCAATGCCGATCGCTGCCTCTTGCCTGCGGTCGGTCTGGTCGGATCCGACCGTAACCCAGAGGCCATCGTCCATGGCAATCAGCACGTATTCGACCTCGCCGGAGGTGTCGGGACCGAGCACCTGCAGGACGGGCGTTTGCGTGACGAGCCCGACGCCACACCGATAGAACATGGGCGTGGTCGTAGGTCCCGGGATGCCGAGCTCAGCCAATTCGTCGATATGGTGCTGTAGGGCTTCCCGATCGCGGCCGGTCCAGCCGGCCAGTACGAGGTTCCGAGCGTAGAAGGATCGCGTGCGCACGCCGTCGGCCGAGATGCAGTCGAACGTCAGGTGCGCCATGGCGCGTCTCCTCACTCTCAATCGTTGGTCGTGACCCGAGCATCAGCATCGGAACACCTCGCGGGCCGCTGCGAACGTCTGGGCGTAGCAGGCAACACTTGCCGTGATCGGATCGGCATAGCCACCACCGATTGCAAACGCCATCGGAATGGCGCGCCGCTCGGCCCATCGAAACACCATCAGATCGCGCTCGTGAAGCCCCTCGACACTCACGTTGAGCCGCCCGAGCTTGTCTTCCTTCAACGCGTCGACACCAGAGTTGTATAAAACAAGCTCCGGCCGGAAGGCTGCAAGCGCGTCGAGAGCATCGACGACGGCGTGCAGATAGGCACGATCCTCGGTGCCGTCGGGAAGTGCGATATCGAGATCGGACGCGATTTTCCGAAAGGGGAAGTTCTTGGCGCCGTGCACGCTCACGACGTAGACGTCGGGCCGCGACGCAAGCAGCGCTGCATTGCCGTCACCCTGATGCACGTCGAGATCGAGCACCCCGATGCGGGCCACCTGCTTCTCGCCAAGCATAACCAACGCGGCGACGGCGAAATCGTTGAACGTGCAGTACCCTGAACCGAACGCGTGATGGGCATGGTGTGTCCCGCCCGCGAGTTGTCCCGACAGTCCAATCTCGAGCGCGACCCGAGCAGCTGCCAGCGTCCCGCCGACCGTTGCACGTGAGCGTCGGGCAAGCACAGGGCTCCAGGGCAAGCCGATCCGGCGCTGGATTGAACGGTCGAGCGTTCCGTCCGCGACGGCATCGACATAACTTGCATCATGCGCTCTCACGAGGTCGTCACGGCTCGCAAGCGGCGCTGGCACGAGGTTCTCCTCGCCCACGATCACATCTGCGATGAGCTTGCTGCGCAGAGCCAGATACTTGCCAGCCGGAAATCGATGCCCGGCGGGCAATGGCAGCGGCTCGGTGTCGGGATAGAAGAACGTGGGTTTCATCATCACGATACGGAGCGGGTGGCCTGAACGTTCACGCACCGCGGGGTGCTGCCGATACTGCCCGCTGGTTAGACGGTTCCAAGCCGGTCAATCCGCGCTGTGCTGATCGGCGGCTCGCAGCGGCGCGTAACGGTGGTATGCGTGATACGAACCAGCCGCAGGACTCCTCGGACAGGCGCCCGCCCTGGCAGGTCCGCGCGAGTCGTTGGATCGCTGAGCGGGGCGTGCGGATCACCCGCAACATTCCGCTTCGCCGCGCACCGAACCTTGCCTATGACCTCTACGAGCCGCAAGACGCCGCGGGACCACTCCAGTCCATTCACTTCGTCTACGGCGGCAGTTGGCGGACAGGCTTGCGGGGATGCTATGCGTTCGTCGGCGCAGCCCTCGCGCGCCGTGGGTTTCGTGTTCTCATTCCCGACTATCGCTTGTTTCCGGAGGCCGCGTTTCCCGACTTTGTCTATGACGTTGCGGCTGGCTTCGCCGAGGCGACCGAACTCAACGACCATCCAACGCGGGCGGCGGCCCTGGTCGCTCACTCTGCCGGCGCACATATGGCAGCGCTGGTTTGCACCGATCCGCGCTATCTCCAGGCTTTCGGATCGGGCCTTCCTCGACCATCGGCGTTCGTGGGGATGTCTGGACCCTACGTGTTCGATCCAACCACATGGAACACGACGGCCGAGATCTTCACCGCCGCCGCCGATGAACCTGATCGGGCCAGGCCGATAGCGCTTGCAAACCCCACATTTCCGCGCACGCTCCTCGTGCATGGCGCACGCGACACGCTGGTTACGCCCAATGCAACCGAACTGTTCGCAGCCCGCCTGCGCGAACTTCAAGTGCCGGTTGAGAAGACAATTGTCGCGTGGGCAGCACACGCCGGCCCGATCCTGGCGTTCGCCCGGCCCGCCAGCATGGTCAGTTCCATCCTGTCCGACACGGTGATGTTCTTGAAGCGGTCGCCGCCGACGCTGGATCCAAGCCCCGTCCTGGATGGCGCGCTTCGGGCGTAGTCACGGCGGCCGTGCGCCCGGGCAAAGCCATGGCCAGGGCCAACGATCTCACGGCCGGCGTTGCAGGCGTTCGACGAGCGCGCGAGAGGGATAGCTATCAGCCGGAAGCCCGAACTTGATCTGGGCAGCCTTGATGGCAGCACGTGACCGCGCTCCGAGCATGCCGTCGATCCCGCCCGTGTCGTAGCCGCGGCGCACCAGCAATTCCTGCACTTGCTTGTTGGCTGCAAGATCGAACTCCTCGATCGGCCCGCGCCCATCACGATAGCGCGGCGCACCAGCAAGCCGCGTTGCAAAGTACGCCGCGGTAATGGCGTAGTTCAGGCTCTCGTTCCACTGGGGATAGATCTGAAAGTTTCGATAGCCGAGGAACGCCGGCCCATTGCGCCCCATCGGCAGCAAAAGCGACGCTGGCGGACCATTGGCATCGAGGCGACCACCAACGCGCGTCCGCACGCCCCATTGGCTCCACTTGGCAACGGGATGCTGGATTGCGAGGTCTGCCTCCTGCCACGGCATGTCGGCTGGGACTTGGACCTCCTCAAGCCACGGCTCGCCGGCCCGCCAGCCGATGCCCCTGATCTTGTTCGCGGTCGACATGATGATGTCGGCATCACTGTCATAGAGGTCGATGCGACCGTCACCATCGCCATCGACACCGAAATTCAGTACGTGGATTGGCAGAAACTGCGTCTCTCCGATCTCGCCAGCCCAGGCTCCCTCCATCCTGGAGAGCGGGACGCGACCGTTGTCGACGAGCTTCAAGGCAGCAATCAGTTGTTGCTCGAACAATGCGGGTCGGCGGCAGTCGTAGGCGAGTGTCGCCAGAGAATTGAGGATCGGATACTTCTTTGTAAGGCCGACGCCAAAGTCGCTTTCCAGCGCCCAGAATGCCGCAATCACCGGCCCGGGCACGCCGTATTCGCGCTCGGCCCGGCGGAACAGAGCCGCTTGTTGGTCAAGCTTGCGCCGCGCTGTCGTCAACCGATTGTTGGAGACGAGCCGCGTCGAAAAATCGATGAAGGTGCGGGCAAAGAAGCTCTGCCGGCGATCCCGCTGAATGATCGTCTGATCGAAGGTCACAGGATCAAAGCCGGCGCGCAATGTGCGCTCCGAGATGCCGGCCGCCGCAAGCTTTGGTCGAGCGTCACGCTTCCAGGCCTCGAAAGTTCCAGTGTTCCTGCAGTTGGCTGGATTTGCTGCAGCGCCTGTGCCTGCTGTGAGCAGGGCCGTCGCCATCGCGCCAACGAAGAGTGCGACGCGCGACCCGCGCGCCGTGGGAACCTTCACCATGCCAATCATCTCCTGAAGCTGCCCGCCTGCAAGGGTCCAGCGTCCTGATCCGCCGTTCGATAGCGCCAAGATGCTCCGGCGCGCCGACACCAAACGCGCCGCGTGGGGACGCGGAACACAGACGTTTGGCGAGAGCATGGCCATCCGTGCCGTCGCCAGCACAACGGCCGCAGCGATCCTGCTGGCCGTGATCTCGACTTTCGCACACACCAATTTCAGCATCTGAACAAGACTTCACTCATCGCCGTGATGCAGATGTGCCACAACGCTGACATCGTTGCCGCGCATCGTCACGGTTAACGGCGTGATTTAAGAGGTCCGTGCGGTGGCATGCGACGTGCTTGCAGGTCTGGAACACATGACGTGTCACGCCTTAACTGACGGCCCGGACCGACCTTTGGTGCGGCGAGGATTGCGGCGACGACCGCGCCTTGAACGCCGAGCGAACGCCGCATGCGGTTTTCGCGTTCTTCAGCGGGCGATCGGTTGCAGGTGACGTTGTGCCGTGTGGGTGACCCAACGGACGTTACGCCAGAGAGAGGGTTGAGTTCACGTGGATTTTGCTCCTTTGGCCACGACCATGGCAGAAGTTGCTGCGGGATTTGAGATCACCGGCCGCGATCTGATGTCGCTTGCCATTGCCCTTGCTGCGTTCGGGTTGGTCTACATGCTCTGGAGGGCCATCGGAGCAACCCTTCAAGCCTCAGTCTTCGAACGATTTCTGCACAACTGGCGCCTCGCGCTGCTCGGCGCGACCGGCATTGTGCTGTCAGTCGCGTCCGGCTGGACCACCTGGGACGGGATGCGGAACTTCACCAAGGAGCCCGTCCTCTCGCTGATGATCACGTTTGGTATTCAGGGCGTGATGCTGATTGTCGCCTGGCTGATCGGCGAGACGTTTGCAACCGGCATGAGCGCGCGTCCCGCCCCTTCTGCCGGCGCTGCGGGAGGCGGTCTTGCAGGTGTCAGGCCGCTAGAGCCGCGCGCCAGCGGACTGCGCCTCCTCGCCGCACGTTTGCCGAACTATGCCGGCATGGTCATGGGGATCCTGCTTGCCACCGCGCTGACAATCCTGTTCCTCCAATCGTTCGGCGTCGGCGCGAGCGACCCGTTTCGCGCCGAGACGCTTACGGGGCTCTCGAATAATCTGCTCATGGCAGCCGCGATCCTGCTTCTGTTCGCGCTGATCGGCATCGTCGCGGGCGGCGCCGTTATCGGTGATTATGCGCGCGGCATTCAGGTCATGGTGCGCAGTGTCGTGCTCTGGATCATGTTCCTCGCCTGCATGGCGACGTCGGTGTTCTTCTCGTTCGACTCCCTGTTCTCGACGATATTTCCGCAGGAGGAACGGGAGCGGGCTGCAGAGCTGCGCGCCCAGAATCAGGTCGCAGGCGTCGTCGCCGACATCGGCAACGTGACAAGCAGGCGTCGGATCGCGGAACAGGAACAGCTATTCGAGCATCCGGCCTGGGCGCGCTACGATGGTGAACTCGCTAAAGTGATCGCGATGGCGAACCAGGCGCCAGGCGCGATCCGCGATCAGATCGCCGGCGAACTCGAATTGCAGCGACGCCGCATTGCTGAGCTCGAGGAAAAGCGCGCGACCGCTGAGGGCGGACAGGCCGGCCTCGTCGCACGCAAAACACGAATCTCCGCAGAGTTGACACTTCTGCAATCCGAACGCCCAGAGGCCTCCTCGCGCGTCGCAGAATTCCAAGCGGTCGTCGCTGGCATCGAGAAGCGTCTCGATGAGCAGAAAGCGCTGACGCTCGCAGAAGAGCGCGGGGTCGAAGGGACGGGACGCGTCGGCCGCGGCCCTCAGTGGCGGGCGTCCCGTGCTGCTGAACAACGCATAGCGTCGGAGCTCGAGGTCGCCAACCAGCGGCTCGGCGGGCACGCAACACGGCTGCGCGAGATTGACCAGCGCATGGCATCCATCAAGGCGCAATTGGCAGAAATCGACGGTGAGCTCGCCAAATTGCGCGGAGAGGCGCAGACCGCACAACAGCTGATCGCGGTCGCCGAGACGACCAATCGGAGCAACGATGCCCAACGGTTTGACCCGGCCGCAAGCGTAACCGCACTCGAGAAAGCACGGCAGGAATTCCGCACCGCTCCTGAGACCACATCGCTGGCACAGCTCCAGCGCTACTGCCTCGATCTGCAGAACGCCGGCCTCAAGGTCGCAGCCTTGCGCGACCGAGCGAGCGGGATCGATTGCGACCCAGGTGCCGTCAGCGAGGCCGCGTCGCGGGTCTTCGCGCTCAATGTCGGCCTCCAGGCCCTGGCCGCCAATTGCATCGGTGGCGATAAACTCCCGCAATCGGGAGGGGCTGATGCATTGTTTTCATTCGCGCGGCGCTGTGTGCAGGATTCTGGCCTCCCGAGCGATGCAACCGACGATTTACGGCGCCAGATCAACATCATCGAGCTCAATCGAGATGACAAGGCACACCGCTTTGTGGTGACGACTAACGCGTTCCAGGACGGCAACAAGCTTGCCTATCTCGCGCTGGCGATCGCGATTGCGATCGATGCTCTGGTGTTCATGTCCGGCTTGTTCGGCGCCAATGCGCTACGGTCCCCGCTCTCGGACGTGCCAAGCCACAAAGGCCGCTCGGCACGCCAACTCGAAGACATCGTCGAAAACGCTCTGCTGCCCGATAAGTTCGAGAACGCGACCCTCGCACTCGAAGCGGTTCATCCGGCGACGCTCGGCGGCGGACAAGTCCAGGCTGGCTGGACGCACGAGGTCGTCATCCCGGCATCAGACATCGCGCACCGAACACGACTGCTGAGGGTGCTCAACGCGGGAGCAACAATCGGCGCGGTTGCGCGCGATCCCGACCGGCCAGAACGCTATCTCGTGCGAGCCGAGTTCGTCGAGTTTTTGTCCGGCGTTGCCAAGCGTGCATTCGAGACGGATCGCGAAAAAGTCAGGCTTGCGGAACTCAAGAAGATCCTGGTCGTCGCCCTCCAGCCTTTCGTCGGTGACCACGCCGACATTGTCCTCGGCTATCTCAAGCCGATCTCCGAAAAGGATGGCTTCTCCTCCGAGGTTTGCCTCGATCGCGACATCGCCGATCC
The DNA here is from genome assembly GCA_050330095.1 of Hyphomicrobiaceae bacterium. Taxonomy (GTDB): domain Bacteria; phylum Pseudomonadota; class Alphaproteobacteria; order Rhizobiales; family Hyphomicrobiaceae; genus JBCBWG01. The sequence goes on along the minus strand of JBHJOC010000098.1, from coordinate 2,920 downwards.
AGGGCACCGCTTCATCGTCCAGAAGGCGGTGAACGCCGGAACGACCCTCGACTATGTGCAGAAGGACACGCGCAAAGGCGAGGAAGATCGCTTCTATCTCCATCGCGATTTCTACCGCGTGCTCGCGACCGTCGCTTCGGAGTTTCCACGCCACGGGCGCATCTCCGCCCATCCCATGGCGGCGCTCACAACGGCCCGGGCCGGGCACCTCGCCCTCGACCCCGGTGCGAGCGAGAGCCCGCCGCCGCTCTATCTCGATGGCCCTGAAGACCTCGCCCGCGCCCAGAAGACCCCCAAACAGCCGACCGTCAACGTCGACATTGCAGCCCACGTCACGGCTTCGTTCCTCGAGGCTCTGGACCTCGACGATGCGGCTTATCGCTGGGCTTACACCAACGCCGGCGCTGCGACGGCCTCCATGCAGGCCCTTGCCTCTTTGACGGACCGGAGTGACGCATTCGGCCAGCTTGTCGCAGCAATCGACAGCGAAAGCATGGACGCAATCGCCCGGACCTATGCGGCGCTTGCGCACCGCTACGACGGGAACGGCGATGCGTTTGCCGTGCTCGCGTCACAGCGCCGGGAGATCGAGAACCTGCTTCCGCTGCTGCTGATTGCGCCGGATGGCCGCTACCGGGCGGTGCTGCGTGACGCCATCGATGACCTTGAGCGCGCAGAGGGCTCCGACGCAGGCCTGCGGCCCGCCGAGCGGGATCTGCTCGAGCGGCTGCGCCGCCACCGTTCGGAAATCGGGCGCGAGCAATCGGTGAGCCAGGCGCTCGAGTCGATCAGCCGTCTCACGTCAGAGCCTGAGCCGACGCAAGCGGTAGACATCCCGGTTAACGTCGCCCGCTTCCCACCGGCAGTTCGACAGGGGTGATCCGCGCGGATCAGGGCTGCGGCGTACGCCCTGCGAGCACGTCAGCAAATTTGGCAGAATCGATATTGCTGCCGCAAAGAATGACGCCGACCTTCCGGCCCTTCATGGCGTGGTGCTCTTGCATCAAGGCTGCGAGAGGAGCTGCTCCGGCGCCTTCCGCCACGTGATGGGTATCCGTGAAGACGGTGCGGATCGCGTGGGCGACCTCGTGATCGCTGACGGCGATGATCCGATCCGCCCCTTTCGCATAAACCTCGAAGGCCTCGGCAACCGGCACGCGAACCGCCATGCCGTCGGCGAACGTGTGGGCCGAAGCTGTCTCCGTAAGCCGCCCACTTTCGAACGACAGCTTGGCGCACGGAGCTTCGCTCGACACGACCCCGACGACTTTGGTTGGCAAGCCCAGCGCGTCCCGTGCCGCGATCACGCCACAAATTCCAGACCCGCAGCCGATTGGCACATAGACGGTGTGCAGGTCGGAGACGGCGGTGAACAACTCGTAGGCGTAGGTGGCAACGCCGCGGACGAGTTCTCGATGGAACGGTGGCACCATCAACAGTCCCTCGGACATGGCGATGCGCTGCGCCTCGCCGCGGGCAGTGTCGAAGTCATCACCAAACTCGATAAGCTCCGCACCCCAGGCCCGCATCGCCGCATTCTTCTCAGGCGAATTGCGCCGCGGCACCACGATCTTTGCAATCAACCCCGCGCGCGTTGCCGAACGAGCCTGACCCTGTCCGTGGTTGCCACGCGTCGCCGTAACAATCCCTCGCACCTCCGGATGAGCCCGCCTGAGCCACGCGATGAACGTAACGGCGCCGCGGAATTTGAACGCCCCGGTCGGGGTGACGTTCTCATGTTTGACCCAGACCTCTGCTCCAAGACGTGCGTTGAGTAGCGGCCAGGAGTACTGCGGTGTCGGCTGCATTTCCCGGTGGACGAGTGCAGCGGCGGCTTCGAGTTCGCACATTGAAAACGCAAGCATCAGCGTCCCACCACTCAAGGAGTTAAAGCAGCTGCATCCCGCAGGATGCGGGCAACATGGATCGGTTGCCGCCCGGTCCCATCCGCGATCTGGTGGCGACAGGAGAACCCGTCGGCGGCAACGAGGTCGGCTTCGCCGGCAGCCCTGACCGCAGGAAACAGCGTCAACTCGCCCATCGCCATGGAGACGTCATAGGTCTCGGCCTGATAGCCGAAAGCGCCGGCCATACCGCAACAGCTCGACGCCATGACCTTCACGTCCAAGCCCTCCACGAGCCGCAGTGCGTCGGCAACGGCTCCATCCGCACCGAACGCCTTCTGGTGACAATGCGTGTGCACATGGACCGTGCTCTCGAGGCGACCGATCGCGCCCGTGAGGTGGCCTGCCGTCCTCTCGCGGACCAGGAATTCTTCGAGCAGGAACGCGTTTTCGCCAATCCGATGGGCCGCTTCACCGAAGCCATACTGCAGGAACTCATCGCGCATCGTCAGCAGGCATGATGGCTCAAGGCCGACGATGGCCCCGCCCGTCTCGACATGGGCGCGTGCTGCGTCGAACAGGCGCTTTGCCTCTGCTTTCGCCTCGGGGACCATGCCAGCGGAGAGATACGTGCGCCCGCAGCACAACGAGCGCGACTGCTCGGCGCCAAGAATGCGGACCCGATAGCCAAGGCGGCTCAGAAGCTCGCAGGCGGCTTCCAGGTTCTCTGGCTCGAAGGTCGCATTGAATGTGTCGGCAAGAATGGCAATGGACGTGGACTTTGCGTGACCCGACGGCTGATCGGAGCGGTTGCGCCGCTTGAAGGTGTCGGTTCGCCAAGTTGGCAGTTTGCGGCGCGACGCGAACCCGACGGTCACCTGGACCAGGTCGGCGAGGCTCTCGCTCCGGTTGCGCAGGTTCATCAGCGGCGCAAGCCAGCGCGCATGGGGCGCATAGCGCGGCAGATGCGCAACGAACCGATCACGCAGTGTGAGCCCCCTCTGCGCCCTGGCCGCGGCGAGGACTTCGACCTTCATTTTCGCCATGTCGACGCCGGTCGGACACTCGCGGCGACA
>JBHJOC010000097.1:0-8349 GCA_050330095.1 Hyphomicrobiaceae bacterium | reverse complement strand
CGAGGGCTGCTACACCTGCCACAGTCAGCAGGTTCGCCCGTTCAGGGACGAGGCCGAGCGCTACGGCCGTTACAGCCTCGCCGCCGAGAGCATGTACGACCATCCGTTCCAGTGGGGCTCGAAGCGGACAGGGCCTGACCTTGCCCGCGTTGGCGGCAAGTACTCGAACCAGTGGCACGTCGAGCACATGATCAACCCTCGGGCGGTTGTGCCCGAGAGCATCATGCCCGGCTACCCCTGGCTCGCCGAGCGAAAGCTCGACGCTGATGACATCGCAGAGCGGATGAAAACGCTTGCGGCAGTCGGCGTGCCCTACACGGCCGAGATGATCGAGCAGGCGAAGGCCGATCTCGTGGCCCAGACCGCGGCAGACCCTGCCGAGGCTCCCGACCTGCTCGCCCGGTATCCGAAGGCCAACGTCGCCAAGTTCGACGGCAAGCCTGGAACCGAGCCGACGGAGCTCGATGCGCTGATCGCCTACATGCAGATGCTGGGAACGCTCGTCGATTTCGCAAGCTTCGACGGCGCCGGCCCGAACCTGCGCTGAGGAGGGCGAACGATGAATTACGACACCATCGCAAGCATCAGTCAGGTCACGTCGCTGCTGCTGTTCATTGCCATGTTCCTGGCGGTTCTCGCCTACGTGTTCTGGCCTGGCAACAAGCAACGGTTTGACGAGGTACAACGGCGAGCCCTCGACCTCGATCAGGACAAGCCGACGTCAAGGAGTGGGTCATGAGCCACGACGACAAGCACAATGCCCCTGACATCGACCACGTCACCGGCGTTGAAACGACGGGTCACGAGTGGGACGGCATCAAAGAACTCAACAAGCCTTTGCCGAAGTGGTGGCTCTATGTGTTCTACGCCACGATCGTGTGGTCGATCGGCTACTGGGTGCTCTATCCCGCTTGGCCCACGCTCAACGGCTATACGGAAGGTGTGCTCGGGCATTCATCACGCAAGCTCGTGATGGAGGCGGTCGAAGAGAACCGGCAGGCGCAGTCGGTCTGGCGGGATCGCATCAAGGATGCCGATCTCGAGACGATCAGGGCCGATGACGACCTGCTGCGGTTCGCCTTGGCCAGTGGCGCTGCCGCGTTCGGGGACAACTGCTCGGGATGCCACGGACGTGGTGCGCAAGGTGGCATCGGCTATCCCAACCTAAACGATGACGATTGGGTTTGGGGTGGGACGCTTGAAGCAATCGAACACACAATCCGGTTCGGCATCCGCGGTGCCCATGAGGAAACAAGAACCGGCGAGATGCCGGCCTTTGGGGCCGACGAGATCCTTGAGGCGCAGCAAATCCGCGACGTTGCCAACTACGTGTTGTCTTTGTCCGGAAAGTCTCAGGACCAAGCGTCTGCTGGACGTGGTCAGCCGGTGTATGAAGAGAACTGCGCGTCCTGTCACGGCGACGACGGCAAGGGGAACCATGAACTCGGTGCACCAAACCTGACGGATGCGATCTGGCTCTATGGTTCTGACAAAGAGGTTGTGGTCGACGTGATTCACCGCGGCCGCGCCGGAATGATGCCTGCCTGGCACGATCGCCTCGACGAAGTGACCATCAAATCACTGGCGGTCTACGTTCATTCGCTTGGCGGCGGCCAGTAGGCACACACCGCAAGCTTCACGGCCGCGCCATCGCCGGTTGTGACACTGGTTCCGCCGGCCACGAGGTTTCGAGGCTCTAGTCTCGGCCCACTGGTCGGTGGGTGGCGCGTCGGCACAACGTGGTGGTGGCGGTGCCGATGCGCCAGCTTTTGCTAGGGCGGTCATGTGCGCGCCACGCCGATGGGCGGCCCGCGAGGCCATTGGCCCTAAACCACAATAAGCGCGCGACCATGCGATGGCTTGAGGTCACGGTCGTCGCGCCAACGGGCCTGGCACCGAAGGGAAATGGCGAAATGTGCGGATGTGGATGCGACCTGGCAGCCTTTGCTGCCCTGAGGACCGCCAAGGCCGAGCAGCGCCCGACGCCAGCGTCTCACACGATCGGCGCCGCTCCAACGCTTCCAAATCCGTCCCGCGAGCGCCCGCCGCGCCAACTTCTATTGATCCATCTCATGGATTTGGGACGCTGGTGCGCGCACCATTGGTTGTCAGGCTCGAAAAGCCTTGGACCGAGCCGCACTACGCTTGAGGTCGCACCACGATGAAAAGCCACGCCCCCTCGGACTTCATTATCGGCGAGGCTGCGCCCGGCATCGCGACGTTGGACGCCGTTGCGGTCAACCGGAAAGAGGATCGCCAGCTCTACGCCTCTCGTCCGAAGGTTTATTCGCGCCTCGCAAGGGGGACCTTCAGGAACCTCAAATGGGTCGTAATGGCCGTGACGCTCGGCATCTACTATGCCTTGCCGTGGTTCCGGTGGGATCGTGGACCTGAGCTGCCGAACCAGGCGCTGCTCATCGACGTCGCCAACGGGCGCATCTTCATCGGTCCGGTCGAGATCTGGCCACAAGAATTGTACTTCGTGACGGGCCTCCTGATGCTCGCATCGCTCGGCCTATTCCTTGTGACCGCTGCGCTCGGGCGCGTGTGGTGCGGGTATGCCTGCCCACAGACGGTCTGGACCGATCTCATGGTCGCAATCGAGCGGTTCTGGCAGGGTGACCGCAACGCGCGCATGCGCCTCGACAAGGAGCCGTGGAGCGCCAGCAAAATCCGCAAGAAGGTGATGACCCACATCTCGTGGGCCCTGGTCGGCGTGCTGACCGGTGGGGCGTTCGTCTTCTATTTCCGCGACGCGCCGACGCTGATGGTCGAATTCCTCACCGGCACTGCGCCGATGATCGCCTATCTGTTCCTCGGCCTGTTTGCTGCGACGACCTATCTGCTCGGGGCGATCTCACGAGAACAGGTCTGCATCTACATGTGTCCCTGGCCCCGAATCCAGGGGGCCATGACCGACGGGCACACGATGCTGGTCAGCTATGTCGAGGAGCGCGGCGAGCCCCGCGGGCCCGTGCGCAAAGGTAAAGACGGCACGATCGATTGGTCGAACCGTGGGGACTGTATCGATTGCCGTGCCTGCGTTGCGGTCTGTCCGACCGGGATCGACATCCGCGACGGCTCGCAGCTCGAATGCATCCAGTGCGCGCTGTGCATCGATGCGTGCGACGAGATCATGACGAAGATCGGCCGTCCGAAGGGGCTCGTGCGTTACGATACGATCGCGAAGCAAGAAGCCGCGGCGAAGGGGCAACATGCTTCGTGGAGCCTCGTGCGGCCACGCACGCTGCTCTATCTCGGCTCGATGGTGATCGTCGCCGCAGTCATGGCGGTTGCGTTCGTCGCCCGGACCACGCTCGAGATCAACGTGATCTCCGACCGCGCGCCGCTGTTCGTGCAGCTGAGCGATGGCGGTGTGCGCAATGGGTTTACGGTCAAGATCCTCAACAAGGAGCACGCCGAACGCCGGGTCAGACTGCGCGTCGAGGGCCTGCCGGGCGCAGAGGTCGGCGTGCTTGGGACAGAGGTCGCCGATCCCATCATTAGCATTCCGACGGATGACCTGCGCGAGATCCGCGTCTTCGTGTCAGTGCCGGGATCAGCCGTCGGGCGCCTGACGCCACCACAAACCGCATTCCGCTTCATTGTCGAGGATGCGGCGGGCGCCGAGACGGCGGAACGCTCGGCGATCTTCCAGAGCCCGAAACGATGAGCCGCGGCGGCTTGTCTGGGCGCGCGACGCGGCGCGAGCCTGCCCCATCTGAGACCCGGACGAAGGAGCCACCACCCAATGTCCATAACAAGAGCGCGTGACCGGAGCCAGACGACGCAGCAGGGCGGCCTGACGGGCCGTCACGTCCTGTTCGCGTTCCTCGCGTTTTTCGGAGTGATCTTCGCCGTCAACGGATATTTTCTGTATAGCGCGATCACTACCTACACCGGCATCGTCTCCGACGAGCCCTATCGCAAGGGCCTCGCCTATAATGATCGCATCAGAGCCGATGAACGCCAGCAGGCGCTCGGCTGGCAGCATGCGATCACGATCGAACCGTCCGGCAACGTTCGGATGTCCATGCTCGATCGGACAGGCTCACCCGTTACGGGGCTCGAGTTCAGCGTCACGGTTGGTCGACCGGCGACTTCAGCAATGGATCGCAAGCTGGTCCTCAGCGAGACCCAGAGCGGAATTTACAAAGGCACGGTTGCGCCACTGGATTCGGGCCATTGGATCGTGTCCGCGGAAGCGCTCCAGGGCGCAGCCGGCGCGGAAGGGGGGCGCACCGTCGTATATCGCGTGAGGGAGCGGATATGGCTGACACCTTGAGCGTCGCAACCGCCGCGCGCAGCGGTCGAGCACGCGCAGACTGGAACAGCCCCGAACATCCGGCTGCCAGCGGGGGCAAGGGGCCGCGCAGCAGTGCGGACTTGGCAGCCGCCCCTGGCGCCGAGCGCTCCGGTCCCGAGGGCGAACGCACGTTTGTGCTCGCCGTCGAGAACATGCATTGCGGCGGCTGCATGCGGAAGGTCGAAGCCGCGTTGCTTGCAACGGCGGGTGTCATCGCTGCTCGCACGAACCTCTCACAGAAGCGCGTGACAGTGATCGCGCGCGACGCCGTACTCACGCAAGCGCACGGGGATCGCTCGGCTCCGGTTGAGGTCCTGGTCGCGGCGATCGGCCAAGCTGGCTTCAGGGCTGCCCAGGTGACCGGGGAAGTCGAGGACGCAGGACATCGCACGGAGCGCGATCTCCTGATGCGGCTCGCCGTTGCTGGTTTTGCTGCTGCGAACGTGATGCTGCTCTCGGTTGCGGTCTGGTCGGGTCAGGCCAGCGGCGACATGGATCCCGCGTTGAAATCGCTGCTGCACTGGGTGACAGCGCTCATCGCCTTGCCGACGATTGCCTATTCGGGCCAACCGTTCTTCCGGTCTGCGGTCGCGTCTCTCAGGATGTGGCGTCTCAACATGGACGTGCCGATCTCGCTCGGCGTTCTGCTGGCGACCGGTCTCAGCATCTATCAGACCGCGTTCGGCGATGGACACGTTTATTTCGACGCCGCGGTCATGCTCCTGTTCTTCCTGCTGATCGGCCGCTTCCTCGACATGCGGATGCGGACCCGCGCGGCCGGCGCTGCAACGAACATCCTCGCGTTGCGCGCGATGTCGGCAGACGTGGTCGGTGACGATGGGATCGTGCGACGGCTTCCCGCCCACGCGCTCCAGCCCGGCATGGTGGTCCAGGTCCTGCCTGGGGAGCGCATCGCAGTCGACGGCGAGATCGATGAGGGGTCGAGCGATGTCGACGCGAGTCTCATTACCGGCGAGAGCACGCCGGTCGCGGTGACGCCCGGGGCTCAGGTTTTCGCGGGCGCCATCAACTTGTCAGGCCGCATTCGCGTTCGTGCCAAGGCTGTCGAGGATGGGACGCTGCTTTCGGAGATTGGCCGGCTCATGGCCGTCGCCGAACAGGGGCGTGGCCAATATGTGCGCATGGCGGATCGTGCGGCGAAGGCTTATGCGCCAGCGGTGCACATTCTGGGGCTTGCGACCCTCATCGGCTGGCTTGTTGCCGGCTATGGCATTGAACCGGCACTGACGGCTGCCATCGCAGTGCTCATTATCACCTGCCCGTGTGCGCTGGCTCTCGCGGTGCCGGCGGTTCAAGTCGCAGCCAGCGGCAGATTGTTCGCTGGCGGCATCCTCGTGAAGTCCGCCGACGGACTTGAACGGCTCGCCGAAGTCGACACGGTTGTCTTCGACAAGACCGGTACGCTGACGACAGGTGTTCCTATCCTGATCAATTCCAATGACATCTCCGATGAATGCCTTGCAGCTGCCGCAGCACTCGCGAGCAACAGCAAGCATCCCTATTCGCGCGCGCTCGTTGCTGCGGCCAGCCAGCGCGGGCTGACCGTGGCGTGTGCCAGCGACGTGCGCGAAGTCCCAGGCGCCGGCCTAGTTCAGAGCCTCGCCGACGGTCGCGATGCCCGGCTTGGCTCTGTCGAGTTCTGCGGGCTTGAGGAGCGTGACGATGATGCGGCGACACTTTGGTGGCGTCCAGTCGAGGGTGTGCCCGTACCGTTCCGATTCGAAGATGCGGTGAAATCCGACGCTGGTAACGTCATCCGTGAGCTCCAGCGTGCCGGCTACCACGTCGAGATCGTCTCTGGCGACCGACAGCGGGCCGTTGCCGCGGCCGTCGCTGCGATGGGGGTCGACGTTGCTTGGGCCGCGCGCTGCACGCCGGCAGAAAAGGTGAACCGGATTGCCGCTCTCGCTGCTGGCGGCCGCAAAGTGCTAATGGTTGGCGATGGTCTCAACGATGCGCCGGCGCTCGCCAGCGGACATGCGTCCCTGTCGCCGACGGAGGCCGCCGAAATCAGTCAGACCTCGGCGGATGCCGTGTTCCAAGGCCAAGCGCTGGCGCCGGTGCTGGAGACACTACGCGTTGCCCAAGCTTGCGAGCGGCTCGCGGTCCAGAACTTTATCATCTCGCTCGCCTACAACGTTGTGTTCGTGCCGATCGCCGTGATCGGATATGTGACGCCTCTGTTGGCTGCAATTGCGATGTCGGCGTCTTCGATCGCAGTCACAGCCAACGCGGTTCGTCTGTCTGGCAAGCGGCTGAGTTTGCAGAAGCGGTAGCGCGCCCCCGGACTGAATGTCCGGGCATGGCCAGTTGAACGGGAAGGAATATTCGATGACCGCACTTGCTTGGTTGATACCAGCGGCGCTCTTCCTCGGCGGGCTCGGGCTTGCGGCCTTTCTGTGGTCACTGAAGTCCGGGCAGTTTGAGGACCTCGAAGGCGCCGGCTGGCGTGCGCTTGAAGATCGCGAGCCTTGAGAACGATGTTGCGCCGCGTTTAGCGCCTGCTCAACAGGGCTGCTGGCGTGTTGACGTATGAATCATGACCTCCGTCAAGACGTGCCTGCCTGTTGCTCGTACCCCATCGGGTGCACGGAATTTACTCGGCTGCGATTCGTTGGCGCGCGTAGCGCGTCAACAAGGCCCGCAGCGCACCAGCCTTTACAGGCTTGCGCAGCAACGCGAGCCCTTTGTCCCGGATTTTCTTCGCGGTCTCAGGACTGTGGTCGGCCGTGATGATCACTCCGGGGAACTCGGCCCCGCAGTGGGCACGCAGGCGCTCGATCGAGATGTCGCCCGTCGTTTGATCCAAATGATAGTCCGCAAAGACGACGTCGGGAATCAGGCGTTCGCCGCTGAACAATCGGATCACCTGTTCACACGCCGGCGCGGCAATGACCTTGCAGCCCCAGCCCTCGAGCAGTGTCTTCATTCCTTCCAGGATCGCCGGTTCGTTGTCGATGCAGACGACCACGAGATCGTTGAGATCGGTTGTCGCTTGACGGGCCGGAACTTGCGGCAGAGCAACGGGGCGCGCCCGTGGTGCACGCACCCAGAACATTGAACCGCGCCCCATCTTCGAGCTCAGCTTCACGTCGGCATTGAGCAGATGGCTGATGCGCTCGACGATCGACAGCCCGAGGCCGAGGCCCTTGGCAGGGCCAGCGCGATCGTCAATCCTCTGAAACTCTTTGAAAATGAGTGACTTATGGTTATCGGCAATGCCTGGGCCCGTATCCGCGACGATCAGCAGGGCATCCCGCGCGCGGCGCTTGACGCCGACGAGGATGCGGCCCTTGTCCGTGTATTTGATCGCGTTTGAGATCAGGTTCTGAAGGATCCGCCGCATCAGACGACGGTCCGACGTGATCCACGCCGATGTCGTCACGAACCTCAGGTCGAGGTTGCGCTCGCGTGCAAGCGGCTCGAACTCGATAGCCAGATTGTGGAACAGATCGGCGACCGGAAAGACCTCGAGGTCGGGCTCGAGGCGGCCGGCATCAATGCGAGAGATCTCCATGATTGCGCCGAAAATCTCCTCGACCGACCGCAACGAGATGTCGATGTTCGTCGCGATCCGCCCTGCGTCGCCGTCGAGATTGCGCTCTGCCAGGCTCGTCGCATAGAGCCGCGCGGCGTTGAGCGGTTGCAGGATGTCGTGAGTTGCAGCCGCGATGAACCGCGTTTTGTCCTGGTTGGCAGCGTCGGCGCGCGCTTTTGCGACTGCAAGAGCTGCGTTGAGCGAGAGGAGTTCCGCTGTTCGCTCCTCCACGCGTCGCTCGAGCGTGAGGTTCACCTCGGCGAGTGCATTGGCCACCGACACACGTTGGGTGATGTCTGCGAACGTAATGACCACGCCGCCCTGCGGCATCGCAGCGCTCCGGAACTCGATCGCCGCCGGGGCCTTGGTCTGCTCCAGGACCGGCGCGGACCATCTCCACCGGACGATCCTCCCGTCCCCTCCGGCAAACAAGAGCATCTTGCCGTCCGGCGAAAAGTGGACGCGTGCGACAACCACCTCGCTG
>JBHJOC010000096.1:0-28199 GCA_050330095.1 Hyphomicrobiaceae bacterium | reverse complement strand
TGAAGACGCGCTTGCCGGTGAAGTAGGTCGAGTCGACCGAGCGGCTGTACCAGGGCAGCCGGCTGGCATCCTGCGCGAGCGCAGTTGCCGGATCGATGCCTGCGAGGGCTGCGACCTCGCGAACAAAATCGCGCGTCGCCCCAACCCCGATCGGTACCGTCCTCGTGAACGGCTGCTTGAAACTGCGCTCGAGCCAGCGAGCCGCCGATTCAGCCGTTTCTGGGTACAGCAAGACATTGAACGCTGCGTCAGGCAGGCGTGCGATGTCAGCCGGTGAAGCGCCAAGCGGTGCGACGACATTGATCGAGATACCCAGGCTTTCCAGCAGCTTGCGGAGCTCGACGACGTCGTCGCGATGGCGGAAGCCATAGGCGGTCGGGCCGAGGATGTTGCACGTGCGAGGGTCGCGCCCGCCAGGCTTGGTCTCTGCGTCGTGGGGTGAAGTCCCTGCTGCGCAGAGCGTGCGGACGACCTGATAGAACGTCTCGGCCGCGCCCCAGTTCTCCTTGCGCTGATAGGCCGGCAATTCCAGTGGCACGACCGGGATCGGGAGATCGAGCGCTTCGGCAAGACCGCCCGGGTCATCCTGGATGAGCTCCGCCGTGCAAGAGGCACCCACAAGCATGGCTGCCGGCTTGAAACGCTCGAACGCGCTGCGGGCCGCGTCCTGGAACAACTGCGCGGTGTCAGAACCAAGATCGCGCGCCTGGAACGTGGTGTATGTGACGGGTGGGCGAGCCTTATCGCGTTCGATCATCGTGAAGAGAAGATCGGCGTAGGTGTCGCCTTGTGGCGCGTGCAGAACGTAATGGGTTTCACGCATCGCTGTCGCGATACGCATCGCGCCAATGTGCGGCGGGCCTTCATAGCTCCAGAGTGTGAGTTTCATCGTCTCACACCTCCAGCCGGGCGCGACGGTTGAATGGGCGTGCGAAGAGTTCCGCAAGATCGCCGGCCTGCTCGAACCCATGGACGGGAGAGAACACGAGCTCGATCGCCCATTTCGTCGTCAGGCCCTCGGCTTCGAGTGGGTTGGCGAGGCCAAGGCCGCACACGACCATGTCAGGACGGTCAGCCCGACACCGATCCAACTGGCGCTCGACGTCCTGGCCCTCGCTGATGCGCACCGTTTCGGGTAGCCGCGCGAGGTCTGCCGCGTGGTGGCGAGCGTGCAGGTAGGGTGTTCCGACCTCGATCGGGCGCATGCCGAGCTCTTCACGCAGGAACCGTGCGAGCGGCACCTCGAGCTGGCTGTCAGGGAAGAAGAAGATCGACTTGCCTTCCAGCACGATCCGGTGGCGGGCGAGCGCGCGCTTTGCCCGCTCACGAGCCGGCGCGATCACGCCGCGAAGATGCATCGCATCGATGCCGAATGCCTGGGCGGCAGCCTCGAGCCAGGCGGTTGTGCCTTCGGCGCCGAAGGGGAACGGAGCCTCGATCCACGTTGCGCCGCGTCGGTCGAGTGCGATCGCGGTTTCGGCGAGAAACGGCTGCGCCAGGAGGTAGCGCGTGCGCGGACCGATGGCCGGGAGCGCGCTCGACCGACGCGGGGGCAGGAACGCGACATCCGAGAGGCCAATCTCGGAAAATAGCCGCCGAAACTGATCTTCGACGATATCGGGCAGGCATCCGACAACGAGCAGGTTCGGGGTGTCGTCCGCGCGCTCCGGCAGTTGCGGCACCAAGCTCTGCAAGCACGTATCTTCGCCCTGCGTGAACGTGGTTTCGATGCCGGAGCCCGAGTAGCTCAGCACCCGGACCTGCGGCAGGAAGCGCGTGTTCAGCCGCTCAGCCGCGCGAGACAGGTCGAGCTTGATCACTTCGGAAGGGCATGACCCAACGAGGAACAACAGCTTGATGTCTGGCCGGCGGGCGAGCAATTCGCCGACAACCCGATCGAGTTCGTCGTTAGCATCGGCAAGGCCTGCAAGATCGCGATCGTCAATAATGGCGGTCGCGAAGCGGGGCTCGGCGAAGATCATCACGCCGGCTGCTGATTGAAGGAGGTGCGCGCACGTCCGCGATCCAACGACCAGGAAGAAGGCATCCTGAATCTTGCGGTGCAGCCATACGATCCCGGTCAAGCCGCAAAAAACTTCGCGCTGGCCGCGTTCACGAAGAACGTCGCGCGTCGCAGGCGCGCAGTCGGATGTCGGTGTCGAAGGTTCGAGGGTCTGGTTGGCGCTCATTGGAACGCTCCAGCCGCTTGTGTGTCCGATCCCTGCCGGACAGGCCCTTGCAGTCGCGCAAGCCTGAGCTTCCAGACGAACTGCGCCGCATTCACCACGTAGGTCGCGTAGGCGGCAAGCGCGAGGCCGAGTTGAAACTCTGTCGAGCCGTATTGAAATGCGACGGCGAGGAGGTAGGCGGTGTGGAGCGCGAGCACCAGCATGCTCACCACATCTTCCCAGAAGAACGGCCCGGCGAAGAGGTACTGGCCGAAGACGTCCTTCTCCCACAGCGCACCCGTGACCATGATCGTGTAGAGGACCAGCGTCTTGATCACGACCGAGGCGGTCGCTTCGAAGTACCCCTCTCCCGTCAGGAGCGTTCTGATCACCAGGGCCAAGCTGACCAGGAATACGACGAACTGCAGCGGAGCCAGGATCGCCTGCACCATCGTCCATCCAGACGAGTCGCGGCGCTTGCGCTGGTCCGGAGTGTAAAGCCCACCTGACACTTGGGTCGATTGCTTCTCAGAGTGCACCAAACTTCCGCTCCCATTGGGCTTTCGCGGTGCCTGCTTGCAGGCCCAAGCGTCCTTCAACCGAAGGTATGTGCCTTGGATTGGAGCGTCAATATCAATTTACGTCAAGTTACATTGACGCTTGCCCCTGAAGGGCCGTGCGTGCGCACTTTGCCGCGTCAGGGCCGCGTCAGGGCCGCATCAGATCCGTGTCAGGGCGAGGCGCAGTGGGGCGCTGGGCACTCGGAATGCAACGCTCAGAACACGAAAATCTCAGCCTGCTTCGTGGGTTCGGTTCGCTATCGACCGCGGCCCGCGGGTGAGCGCTTGAGTGGGTGTGGTTGCCGCCGATCATGGCAGCAGGCGCGGCGCCGGCCCGAGTCGAGGGGTTATCCACTGCGGTGTTGATGGCGCAGGCATCTCCAACTTTCGGCGTATTTGGAGGCATTCCGCCGATGGCCGTTGATGGCCATTACCGTTCGCCTTGGGGCTGTCGGCGTGGTAGCCTCAGGCATACTCGACTTCTGTCAGGATTTGTTTTCACTATTTTGCGTCATCTTTAATTGACGGTTGCATTGCCCTTCGGCTAGGGTCCGCCTTAGTGTAGCGCCGCCGTTTTGCTTCTATCGCCGTGTTCGCGAATGATCACGCAAGCTGGAAACAACCCGGCATCGCGTGGTCAGTGTGCCTCGCCCCCTGGAGTGAGCCGAGATGGCTGGCAGTCGGAAAGAATACAAGCGCCAATTCGCACGTGACCCCGAGGCCGCGATGCGGATGGCCGATCCTGCTGATCGTAGCCAACGAGCGTTTGCCCAGACGCTTAAAGATGTGATCGAGCAGCGCATCATTCCGCGATTGCTTGCGAGCCACTTGGCGACGGAGCATGGCTCACTTCCATTTGCCCATGTTGCAGCCGCCGAAGCCGACCAGCACAATCAGTTCCCAGCCGTTGCGGCCAACGATGTCGAACGCTTCGCCGATGCACTCGTTGCTGGCGCTCAGGCGAGCAATCATAATGTGTTCGACATCGTGACTGGATTGCAGCGTTCCGGCGTTGCGCCCGAGCAGATCCTGATGGAGCTCTACGGCCAGGCCGCGAACGCCCTCGGCGAGCGCTGGTTGTCTGACACGCTGTCGTTCGCCGACGTGACGCTTGCGCTCGGCCACTTGCAAAGTATGACGCGGGAGCTGGCACCCACCCTGCCGCTGAACACCGCGAGCGGCATGTATGGACATCGCGTGCGGCTGCTTTCACTCGTCGAGGAACAGCACACCTACGGCGTCCAGATTGTCAGCGAGTTGTTCCGATCAAACGCGTGGGATGTGACGACAGGTCAACCAGACACGATCGAAGACTTCGAGCGTGAACTGGAGGAGCGCTGGTACGACGTGATCGGCCTTTCGGTCAGCTGCTGCCAGTGGCTGGATCGGTTGCTCGCTCAGACGTCCCGCATGCGCCAAGCCTCGGCCAATCCGGATGTATCGATCCTCGCCGGAGGCTCCGTCAGTCGCCATATGCAGGACATGGGTCTTGATGCACTCGGTTTGGACGCAATCGTCCTCGATGGTTCGGCCGCCGTCTGTATTGCAAGGGACTTGGTTGCAGGCCAGCGCATGCGTCGTCTCGCGGTATGACGCCCGGCGCTGAGCCTCATGCGGATGGTCGACGCTGATCTCGATCGGGTTTGATCGAGCGGTCCTTTGACTTCGAGCAGTTGTAATTGGAGGAAACTGGCAGGCCCACTGAGCACGCGCGCGTTGATGCAGTTGACGCTCAGTGTGGAACATGGCTCCGTTGCCGGTGCAGATCGGTCGGCGGGGCTGACGTTGGTGAGTGCGCGGTCGTAACCGAAAGACAATTGCCGATCAGGCGAGGCAGGGGCGCGGCCGAATGTGACGCACCAACTTTTGAAGGACCGGTCACGTTCCGCCGGAGAAAGGCAGCGCAACCTCTATGGTTGATGCAACACGAACCGCCTCCGTTGCGCCATTTCGGGATCCAAAGAAAGCGTTCCGCGGTCTGAAGCCGGAGGCTGCCGCGCTGGTCGTGGCCGCCGCAGCCGACATAGCGCTGGTCCTTGAAGGCGACGGCAAGATCGTCGACGCGTCCGCCCATTCCGGCGTGCTGCCGGATGGCCATGCCGAACACTTGCTCGGCCAATACTGGCGGGACGTTGTCACCGCAGAGAGCCGCGTGAAAGTCGAGGATGCGCTTCGCACGGTCAAGGGCAAGGGCCTGTCGAACTGGCGTGAGATCAATCATGTGTTGCCGGGCGGCGAGGAGCTGCCATTGCGCGTGCTGCTCGTCAGCTTGCAGAGCGACGATCGCTTTCTGGTGATGGCGCGCGACCTCAGGGATACAGCGCAGCTTCAGCGCCGTCTTGTCCAGGCGCAACAGCAGATGGAGCGGGAATACTCCAGGGTCAGGCAGGCGGAACTGCGTTACCGGCTCCTGTTCCAGTCGTCAGCCGAGGCCGTCGTTGTTGTCGACACGGATACGCAGAAAGTCCGCGAAATCAATCCGGCGGCAGAGCTTCTGCTTCGTGTCGAGGCGCAGAAGGTGCAGGGCCGGGCGCTCGCAAGCGTTTTCACGCCGCAGCATGGCCCTGCTGTTGCCCAATTGTTCTCGCAAGCGCGGGCCGCGGGCGCGGCCGAAGCGGGCAGCATCGAACTCGTCAACGGCGGCGAACTCGTCAAGCTGCAGGCGACCCACTTCGCATTCGGACGTGGCGGTCAGGTGCTTGTGCGGGTGCTGCCGAGCGGGCACGAGGCGGGTTTCGGCAATCAGCCACGCGGCCGCCTGCTCGCGCTTGTCGAGTCGGCCCCCGAAGGTTTCGTCGTTACCGACTTCAACGGCACGATCCTCTCTGCCAACGCAGCATTCCTGGAGATGACTCAGGCCCCGACGATGAGCGTTCTCGAGGGCCAGCAACTCGAGCGTTGGCTCGGTCGACCCGGCGCGGAGTTCGGCTCGCTGGAAATGCAGGTCAAGCAAGACGGCGCTGTGCGCTTCTTCCAGACCTCGGTGCGCGGCATCCTGGGCGACATGACAGATGTCGAGGTGTCGGGCGTGGCGGTTCCCGATGGTGCGGTTCCGTGCCTGGGCTTCATCGTGCGCGATACCGGCGGGCGGCTGTCAACGCAGGCCTCACCGCGCGGGGCCTTGCCCTCGGCGGTCGAGCAGATGCGCGAACTCGTCGGGCGCGTCCCGCTCAAGGACCTCGTGCGCGAGACAACCGACATTATCGAGCGCATGTGCATCGAGACGGCGCTGCAGATCACGAAGGACAATCGCGCCTCGGCCGCTGAGATCCTCGGCCTCAGCCGGCAGAGCCTCTATGTCAAGTTGCGCCGCTATGGTCTCGATGACGGCCGCCACGAAACCACGGGTGAAGACTGAGGCAGCGCATCAGCCTGGCCGCGCCTCTCTGTCAGCCTGCCTCGCGGTGTTCAGCCCGATCCGTTGGGTCGCGCGATCGGCGGTCGCATGGGGCCACGTCTGGTCCACCGCCGACTCTCGGAGCCCTCACCTCGTGAGGCATCGCGCCTTAGTTGACCGATGGATGCAGCACGCTTGATGTCAGTGAAGGCGCGCTGGACGCCACACTCGTACCCGCTGTCCGTAGTGCGTCCGTCGCCCCCGTCAGACGCCGAAGTGAACTACGCAAAGCAAAAGGGTACGAGCAACAGAATGGATCTCGTAGCGCCGATCAGAAGTCCCTTGGCGGCTCGTGGTGCGGATGGTGTTGGGACTTCTGATCGGTGCTATGAGCGCCCGCATCCAGCGCCCGCTCCAATCGTCGCACCTCGTAAGTCTGACGATGCGTGTGTAAATTTTAGTTTACACTCGAAGTCGTCGGTCATACGCTCCGCTTATGACTGAGAGCGCACGCATCAGCGAGTTGGGCCCTGACGGGAAAGGCTCCAAAGCCTCCGGCAACACCGCGCGCGTCCACGAACGGGTCTGGCCGCAGCCATCCGCAGTGCTTGAGCTCTTCAAGCCGATCACGTGGTTTGCGCCGATGTGGGCCTTTGCGTGTGGCGTTGTCTCGTCCGGTGTGCCGGTGTCTGACCGTTGGGGGACGATCGCGCTTGGCATCGTGCTCGGCGGGCCGATGATCTGCGCAACCAGTCAGGCCGTGAACGATTGGTACGACCGTCACGTCGACGCGATCAACGAGCCGCACCGGCCGATTCCGTCGGGGCGCATTCCGGGGACCTGGGGCTTCTGGATCGCCGTGATTTGGAGCGTTGCCTCGCTTGCGCTTGCAGCCTTCCTCGGCCTCTGGGTGTTCGTTGCAGCAGTCGTCGGCCTATTCCTCGCGTGGGGCTACAGCGCGCCACCGCTCAGGTTCAAGGGCAACGGCTGGATCGGCAACATGGCGGTTGGCATCTCCTACGAGGGCCTTGCCTGGTTTACAGGCGCCGCCGTGATGCTGGCCGCGTTGCCGGACGGGCGCATCATCGCGCTGGCCCTGCTCTATAGCCTCGGCGCTCACGGCATCATGACTCTCAATGATTTCAAGTCGATCGAAGGCGATCGGCAGATGGGCGTGAAGTCGCTGCCAGCGATGCTCGGCGCCGATCGCGCAGCCAAACTCGCTTGTGTGGTCATGACGGTGCCGCAGCTCGTGGTTGTCGGACTGCTGCTGATTTGGGGGCAACCTTGGTACGCGCTCGCTGTGGCCGGCGTTGTCCTCGCACAACTTGCGTTGATGACGCGCCTGCTCGAAGCGCCGCGTGAGCGGGCGCCTTGGTACAACGCGACCGGAACGACCCTCTACGTCACGGGTATGATGATCAGTGCGGTCGCTGTGCGCCCGATTGCTGCGACGATGGGCAGCGGATGACGACGATGCCGCTGCAACAGGCGGTGCCGCGCCGCAATTTTGGCGGGGTGGCGCAGGCTGATAGGACTGGGAGAGGCTGCAATGGCGAACGCTGACGTTTCGGCCAAGCTGAGCCCTGGATTGCGACGCGGCGCGGCCCCCGGCAGCGAGGCGATGTCTGGGCCAATCCTGCGCGTGCTGCGCATCTGGTCCGTGATCATCCGGCTCGGCCTGATCCAGACCGCTCTCGGTGCCATCATCGTGCTGACGACCTCCACGCTCAATCGTGTGATGATCGTCGAACTCGGCATGCTCGCGATGGTGCCCGGCTTACTCGTTGGCTGGCACTACGCAATTCAGATGCTACGCCCGCGCTGGGGCTATGGGTCTGACGTCGGCGGGCAGCGGACGCCTTGGATCATCGGCGGCATGGCCGTGCTTGCTACAGGCGGCGTTGCCGCCGCTGCCTCCGTCGCGCTCGCAAGCGTCGATCCACTGCTCGGCCTTGTGGCATCCGTGATCGCGTTCACCCTGATCGGGATCGGCGTCGGGGCGTCAGGAACGGCGCTTCTGACGCTGCTTGCAACCATCATCCCGCCGGCCTGGCGCGCGATCGCAGCTTCAACCGTCTGGATCATGATGATTGCCGGCTTCGTTGTGACCACGATCACGGCGGGCACGCTGCTCGAGCCGTTTTCGTTCGAGCGCCTGGTCACGGTCTCGGCGCAGGTCTCGGCCCTCGCATTCTGTGTGAGCGTGATTGCGGTTTGGGGCATCGAGGCGGCCGCCCGGGATCGCCCCCTTGGCCAGAAGAACGTGCCTGACACCACGCTTGGCAGCAACCAGGCCCGCTTGCCAGAAGCCGAGCCTTCGACGGCCGGCCCGATTGCGCGTGCGAAGCCCGACTTCAAAACCGCGCTCCGCGACGTCTGGCAGGAGACTGAGGCCCGGCGGTTCACAATCTTCGTGTTCGTCTCGATGCTCGCCTACTCGATGCAAGATCTCATCCTCGAGCCTTTCGCGGGCATCGTGTTTGGCATGACTCCAGGCGAATCGACCAAGCTTTCCGGCACCCAGCACGCTGGAGTCCTGGCTGGAATGATCGGGGTCGCCGCGCTGTCGAGCCTGTTCGGCGGCTCCAGGGTCGGTGCGTTGCGGTGGTGGGCGATCGTCGGCTGCATTGCGTCTGCCTTGATGCTCGCTGGCCTGGTTGTGGCGGCGTTCTGGGGCCCTGGTTGGCCGCTCCAGGCCAACGTCTTCGCACTCGGTGCATCGACTGGTGCTTTCGCAGTTGCGGCCATTGGCTCGATGATGGGCCTTGCCTCGAGCGGCACGGCCAAGCGCGAAGGTACACGCATGGGATTATGGGGGGCAGCGCAGGCGATCGCGTTTGGCATCGGCGGGCTATTGGGCGCTGTCCTGGTCGATCTGTCGGGCGCGCTGCTCGGTTCGCCGATCGTGGCCTACGCAACCGTTTTCGCTCTCGAAGCCGCATTGTTCGTCGCCTCGGCGATGCTTGCCGTCGGCGTCGGGCGCACCACAGCCGATGACAACCGCATTGCAGCCCCTCTCGGCGGAGAGACCCTGATGGAGCTAGAAGCCCGATGACCCATCCCACTACGCATTCCGAAGGCCTTGTGGCTCGGCTGAGCCCCGAAGCGTCACGACAGGCAAAGCCGGTTTCGAGTGCCGCCGGCTGCGAGCGGGCGCAAGCCGAAACGTTCGACGTCGTCGTCGTCGGTGGCGGTCCGTGCGGTGCGACCGTCGCCGATGATCTTGCACAAGCCGGCTACAGCGTCGCGCTGCTCGATCGTGCGGGCCGGATCAAACCGTGCGGCGGTGCGATCCCGCCAAGGCTGATTACGGATTTCGAGATCCCCGACGAGCTGCTCGTTGCCAAGATCCGCAGCGCCCGCATGATTTCGCCGAGTGACAAGACCGTCGACATGCCGATCGATGGCGGGTTCGTCGGGATGGTCGATCGCGATGTGTTTGACGAGTGGCTGAGGGCGCGGGCGGCGCGCCATGGCGCGACCCGGCTGACCGGGACCTTCGAGGCCATCGAGCGCGACGACGACGGGTTGGCGACTGTGGTCTTCGAGGCGCGCGACCCAAGCTCCAGTTCCCCGGATCGTGAGGTTTACGAGGACGCTGATACTCCGGATGCCAGTCTCAAAGTCTTCCGGGTCAAGGCCCGGCTGGTGATCGGAGCCGATGGTGCGCGCTCGAAGGTTGGGCGGCTGGAAGTCCCCGGTGCAGAGCGGGTCAAGTGCGTTTTCGCCTACCACGAGATTATCGAGCGGCCAGCCAACGCTGACGCCGACTATGCCGAGCAACGTTGTGACGTCTATTACCAGGGACACTTGTCGCCTGATTTCTACGCATGGGTCTTCCCGCACGGCAAATGTGCAAGCATTGGGGTCGGCTCGGCACAGAAGGGATTTTCGCTCCGTGGCGCGGTCGGTGACTTGCGTCGAAGCGCCCGCCTCGACCGGGCAACGACACTGCGCAAGGAAGGCGCGCCGATCCCGCTCAAGCCTCTCAAGCGTTGGGATAATGGACGGGACGTGCTGCTCGCGGGCGACGCTGCGGGCGTCGTGGCGCCGGCCTCGGGCGAGGGCATTTACTATGCGATGCTCGCGGGGCGCTTGGCCGGGCACTCCGCTGTCGAGTTTCTGCGCACGGGCGATGCCCGTGCTCTGAAAGGCGCGCGCAAGGCCTTCATGAAGGAGCACGGCCGCGTCTTCTTCATCCTCGGCCTGCTGCAGCGCTTCTGGTACTCGAGCGACAAGCGCCGCGAGCAGTTCGTGTCGATGTGCCGCGACCCCGACGTGCAACGGCTGACGTGGGAATCTTACATGCACAAGAAGCTCGTCCGGCGCGATCCATGGGCGCATGTGCGTGTGTTCGTCAAGGATGTCGGCCACCTCCTCGGAATGATCTCGCCGTGGAAGGGAAGCCAGCCCGCAGAGCGCGCTGAGACGCGATCCTGAGTCGCGATGCTGCCGGCTCGATCTGATCCCTGCGCGCAACAGCGGCGGAGTTGGCGATGCTGGAAATGCCGCTCGATGTCGCGACGATGGCAGACGTGCTGCTCGTCGTGCTCGGTCTCGAATGGCTGGCCCTGATTCTTTTTTGGCGCGTTCGCACGCGGCCCGACGCGGTGCGCCGGGCAACGCTGATCGTCTTACCGGGCGTGTTTCTGGTGATGGCGCTCAGGCTCGCGGCAACGGGTGCAGACCCAAGACAGGTGGGCCTCGCCCTGCTCGCTGCAGGGATTGTGCACGCTGTGGACCTGATTGTTCGGTTGAGGCGCTGAAACGCAGGTACCCCTTTTTCCGTAGTTCGTCCGTCAGTCTTGTCGGGCGACGAAACGAACTGCTGAACGCAAGGGGTACGATTAACATGCCGAATGTATTCCGCTTTTCGATCAGGCGGCCCTGGAACGCGGGTTTTGCGGACGGTGCACGGAGTTCTGATCGGCAGTACGAGCGCAGCATTGACGATGGCTCATGCCAACCTTAATCGGAAGGCATGGAGAGACCGATGTCCCAAGCCGACGGCGGCGACGGTGGCGATGGGGCCGTTGCGCCGACCGTAGCGACGGCACTGCGATTGACCGTCAATGGTGCCGATGTGACCGTGAGCGCCTGCGTGCTTGACGCGCTCTTGATCGAGCTTGGCTACGGCGATGCGCGGGTTGCAACTGCTGTCGATGGCGTATTCATTCCGGCAAGTGCACGCGCTGGCGCCAAACTTCACGACGGTCAACAGATCGAGATCGTCGCCCCACGCCAGGGTGGCTGACGGCAACTGCCGGCCTGGAGGTACGGCGCCCACGACCGATCCGAGCGCGACTGATGGATGCCCGACCGATCGAAGCGCTGGCGCGACCACCGTCAGTTTGATCGCGCGCCTCGGCTGGCTCGTGTGATGGCTGAAGGCTGTTTGAAAGCCTGATAATGTTGTTGCCTTGCGTCCGGCCTCACGTGCGACCACCTTCCAACTACTCTCGCAGGAAGACGTTTGGCGGCCGTCGGTTCAGCAACCCTTAACGCGAGCCCATCATTCGAGCATCATGAACGTCATCACCGAGATCAAGACCGAGCAGCCGTGCGGCGACGCATTCGCACCCTACGGCGTTGCGCTCGCATCGCGCTTGTTTATTGGCACCGCACAATACCCATCGCCTGCGGTGCTTGAAGCTGCGGTTCGTGCGAGTGAAACCGACGTCGTGACCGTCTCGCTGCGCCGTGAAGCAGCGCGTGTTGGAACTGGTCAGGCGTTTTTCGACATGATCGCGTCCTGGGGCGTGCACATTCTTCCCAATACGGCCGGCTGCAGGACGGCGCGCGAAGCCATCACGACAGCGCTGATGGCGCGGGAGTTGTTCGAGACCACGTGGATCAAGCTCGAAGTCATCGCGAACGATGACACGTTGCAGCCCGACGTGTTCGCCTTGGTCGAGGCCGCCGCGGAGCTGACACGGCAGGGCTTCAACGTCTTTCCCTACACCACCGAAGACCTCGGTGTGGCGGAGCGCCTGGTCGCTGCCGGCTGTGAGATTCTGATGCCTTGGGGTGCGCCCATCGGAACCGGGCGCGGTCTTGCCAACCCTTACGCGTTGCGAACGATGCGGAATTATTTCGCAGGGATTCCGCTGGTCATCGACGCAGGCATCGGCGCCCCTTCGCATGCAGCCCAGGCGATGGAACTCGGCTACGACGCGATCCTGCTCAACACGGCGATCGCAAAGGCTCTCGACCCCGTGCGGATGGCGGTCGCGTTCCGGGACGGGGTGCGCGGCGGCCGCGCGGCGTTCGAGGCGGGTGTGATGGAGCCCCGTGACATGGCCGCACCATCGACGCCGGTTGCCGGGACGCCGTTCTTTAACCTTGCATGACCCGAGCGAGGTGCGAGCGATGACCTGTCAACAAGCGCCGGATAGCTCCGAACGGAGGGTAAAGGTGGACGTTCCCGACGAGGCGATGTTCGCCGGTCTCGACGTGTTCTATCCCATCGTTCCCGATGTTGCGTGGCTCGAACGGATTGTACCCCTTGGCGTCAGAACGGTGCAACTTCGGGTCAAGGACGCGCAACAGGTCGAAGTGCGCGCTCAAGTGCGAGAGGCCCTCGCGCTGACCTCCAATTTCGGGTGCCAGCTGATCGTCAATGATCACTGGCAGATCGCGCTCGATCTTGGCGCCGACTACATCCACCTCGGCCAAGAGGATCTTGCAGACGCAGATCGAGGCGCGATTGCCCGGTGCGGTGCGCGCTTGGGCCTGTCCACCCACAACAGCGCGGAACTTGAAACCGCGCTTGCAGCCAAGCCCGACTATGTGGCGCTTGGCCCCGTCTATGAAACCAAGCTCAAGACGATGAAGTGGGCGCCCCAAGGGCTCGAACGCGTGACGGAGTGGAAGCGAAGAGTCGGTGCCCTACCGCTCGTCGGCATCGCTGGGATCACGGTCGAGCGCGCCCCCGGGGTTTTCGCAGCTGGGGCCGATAGCGTTGCAGTCATTACTGATTTCTTGACCCACGCCGATCCTCCGTCGCGTGTCCGGCAGTGGGTGGAGTGGGCCGGGCACGCACGCAAGGAGCGTTCGAGACGCACGCGCGAAGCACCAAGAGGCGAGGACGGGTGATGGCTTACGTGCTGCAACCCGGCCAACCGCTCGATGAGGCTGTGCGCGCCGTGTTGCTCGAAGAAGCCCAGAAGGCGCGAAAGCGCTTGGCGCGTGAGGATCGCACCGAGGCCGTTCATGCTGCGCGCAAAAGCTTCAAGCGGGCGCGCGCCCTGGTTGGTCTTGCTGCACCTGCGCTTGCGCCAAGGGCTGCACGCCACCTCGATCGAGCTTACCGTGATCTCGGCCGCAGGCTGTCTGCGCAGCGCGACGCAGATGTGATGCGCGCGACCGCCTTGCAGGTGCGGCAAGACTTGAGCGCCTCGGCGCGCCGGGTGCTCGACGCTTGCGTTGACAAAGTCGCCGCCGCTGAGGCCGTGACCAACGGGGCGGGGAGGGCGGCCGACGTTGCGACTGACCTGTCACGGTGCCGGAAGGACTTGGCAAACCTGCGCGATGACATCGCGACGATGGATTTGGATGGTCTGAGGGGAGAGCGTGGCCTGGCTGCGGTTGGCACGGGCTTGGAGGCGGTCTACCGCACAGGGCGTCGAGCGCTGTGCGATCTTTATGCGAGCGGTGTGCCTGCGCTCAGCGACGAGGCGTTTCACGACTGGCGGAAGGTGATCCAACGCCACTGGCGCCACTGCGAACTGTTGCAAGGCGCATGGCCTGAGATGATGTCTGCGCGCGTCAATGCCGCCAGGACGCTGTCGCAGATGATCGGCGAGGACCACGACCTGAGTGTCCTGGCGGCTCGGCTCACCGAAGAACGCCGCAGCTACAGCGCCTCGCGGTCGACCGACGAGATCATCGCAGTCTGCAGGCGGGGACAGCTCGACCTGCGGCGTCGAGCTTATCCGATTGCCACGCGGCTTTATGCCTTCAAACCCTCGAGTCTCGCCGTGGCCGTGATGGCATGCTGGCGTGGCTCGGGCCCGCTGTCCCACGTGACTGCTGGTGATGACGGCGGCTCCGACGGGCCCGGGGAACCAAAGCGGCAGAAGCAAACCAGCGCCGAGATTATCCGTTTCGTGCGAGGCGATTGACGCGCATTGACTGGCCTAATCCGCTGTCTTGCTCTCCAGCGGCGAATGCGCGCGGCGGGGCGTCCACCATCGGTCGCGGCTTGAAGAGAAGCCCGCCATGCGCGACACACTGTCCCCTGACAGATCCACCTGTGTCGTCGGCTCGTTGCGGACTACGGAGGAGCACACGATGAACGAGATTCCTGCCCATTCCGACTTCTTGACGGCGCGTCGGGACTGGCCGTCCGATCACCCCGACGTCAAAACCGGCAAGGTCGGCATTTTGCTGGTGAACCTCGGTACGCCCGACGGCACCGATTACTGGTCTATGCGGCGGTATCTCGAAGAGTTCCTGACGGACAAGCGCGTCATCGAGTGGCCGCGCGCAATCTGGTACCCCATCCTCTACGGCTTGGTCCTCAATCGGCGGCCGCAACGCGTTGGCAAGGCATACGAGGAAATTTGGAACAAGGAACTCGATGAGAGTTTTCTGCGCACGTACACGCGCGAGCAGTCCACCAAGCTTGCCGAGCGGATCGGTGATCGGTCCGGACGCTTGGTTGTCGACTGGGCCATGCGCTACGGGCAGCCCTCGATCCCGGACAAGCTCAAGGCTCTGAAAGACGCCGGATGCGAACGCATCGTCTGGTTCCCACTCTATCCGCAGTATTCGGCGTCGACGACCGCGACCGTCAACGACAAGGCCTTCCAGGCGCTGATGAAAATGCGTTGGCAGCCCGCCGTTCGGACGATACCGCCCTATCATGACGATCCGGCCTATATTCGCGCGCTGGCGAAATCCATCGAAGCTCATTTTGCAACGCTAGACTGGAAGCCAGAAAAGCTGATCGCTTCCTATCACGGCATTCCGCAGAGCTATTTCCGGGCGGGTGACCCCTACCATTGTCACTGCCACAAGACCTCGCGTCTGCTCCGCGAGTACATGGGCTGGTCCAAAGATTTTCTAATTACCACCTTTCAGTCGCGGTTTGGACCCGAAGAATGGCTTCAGCCGTATACAGATAAAACGATCGTCGAGTTCGCCGAGGCGGGCGTCAAGCGCATTGCGGTGTTCAATCCGGGCTTCGTCTCCGATTGCCTCGAGACGCTCGAAGAAATCGCCGGCGAGGCGGCAGAAGAGTTCTTGGAGCATGGTGGCGAGCAGTTCACCCACATTCCCTGCCTGAACGATGGGGAGTTAGGGATGGAACTGATCGAGACGATCGTGACCCGCGAACTGCAAGGCTGGCTATAAGGGGCATTTTGGTTCATGGGGGCAGGAATAGCGCCTGCCTGGATCAGGTGCTGTCGGGGATCCGGCAGCTTCTCGGTGAGTGAGGCCAAATACATGAGCCCGGCAAGCCGGGTATGATGCCGACCTTGTGCCAGCCGAGCCAGAGGACTCCTTCACTTACAGAAACGTATTACGAACGATGCTATTTGCGCTTTTGATGCCTATTCGGACATAATTACTCCGCCCGTGGCCGTGACGGGCGGGGCCACTGCGAGCAAGCAGCATTGTTGATGCTCCTCACTGTTTGTTCAGCTTCCTATGTTTAACGTACCGAGACTATGAGCGCTTGCGCCACTTTCGGGCGTTGGCGCGCCCCGCCTCAGCAGTCTCGGGAGATTTCGGTCCATGGAATTCAGCGGCTTCGGCATTTTTGGTTTGGTGCTGATCGCACTTGCGTTCGCCACGCTCTGGTCGACGGTCAAAGTCGTTCCGCAAGGGTTCGAGTACACAGTCGAGAACTTCGGTCGTTACACGAAGACGCTGCGCCCCGGGCTGCATTTCCTTGTTCCCGTTATGGAGCGCGTTGCCTACCGCATGAACATGAAAGAGCAAGTCCTCGACATTCCAAGCCAGGATGTAATCACGCGCGACAACGCCATGGTGCGCGTCGACGGTGTCAACTTTTTCCAGATCATCAACGCAGCCCGTTCCGCCTACGAGGTCGACAACCTGGAATCGTCGATCACCAACCTGACGATGACCAATATCCGCACCGTCATGGGATCGATGGACCTCGACGAATTGCTGTCGAATCGCGACAAGATCAACGCTCAACTTCTCTCTGTCGTTGATCACGCGACTGAGGGCTGGGGCGTGAAGGTCACGCGGATCGAGATCAAGGACATCGAACCGCCGCGCGATCTCGTCAATGCGATGGCGAGCCAGATGAAGGCCGAGCGTGAGAAGCGGGCGCGGATTCTCGAGGCCGAAGGCTTGCGCGAAGCAGAAATCATGAAAGCCGAAGGCCAAAAACGGGGCCAGGTATTGGAAGCTGAGGGCCGGAAGGAGGCTGCTTTCCGCGACGCGGAGGCTCGCGAGCGCGCAGCAGAGGCCGAGGCGCGAGCCACGGAAATGGTCAGCAACGCGATCGCAGGCGGAAACACCCAGGCGATCAACTACTTCGTTGCCAACAACTACATGAAAGCTCTCGAGGCACTCGCCCGCTCGCCGAACCAGAAAACGATCCTGATGCCCCTCGAGACCTCCTCGGTCATTGGCACGCTGGCCGGCCTTGCAGAAATCACAAGCTCTGCGTTTGGTCGTGGCGCACCGGCGTCACAGGCCGCTGCCGGTCAGGAAGCGCGCACGGCGCAGCCTCGGGCACAGGTTCCAGCGACGCCGAGCGCGCCTTCAGCCGCGCCGCGACCACGTCCGTCGGAGACGCCCACGTCGCCCTGGACGCGCTGACGTTGCTACGACCAAGCCCTGTGCGCGCGATCGTGCTCGGGTGCGATGTCTTGGCCGTCGGTCGCCGGGGGCCTTGGTTTGCAACGCTGCTGAGCGACGCTGTAGCATTGCGGCTTGAGCATCGCGAGGCGGGATATGGTCTCTCGGGGTATCGACACCAGCCGGCTGGGAGGCCAGTGCTGACATGAACGACATCGTCACGATGATCACCAACGCCGGTCCCTGGGCATGGCTGATCGCTGGGCTCGTGCTGTTGGCGCTCGAGACCATATTGCCGGGCGTTCTGCTCGCCTGGTTTGGCATCGCAGCGCTCGCAGTTGGCGTTTTGCTCGTTTTCGTGGACATCCCTTGGGCGTTGCAGGCCGTCGTCTTCACGGGCATCGCGGTTTTGAACGTCTTCGTTGCAAAGTCGTTGAACTATTTCGGCGGTGGCCCGACGGACGACCCCTTCCTGAACGACCGCATGCATTCCTACATCGGCCGGCGCGTTGTCGTTGAAACCGCGATCGTCGATGGCCGCGGCCGCGTGAGGCTCGGCGATACGATCTGGACAGCCGAAGGCCCTGATATGGCCGCAGGAAGTATCGCCGTGGTCACTTCGGCCCACGGGACAAGCCTCGTCGTCGCGCCGGCACCAGCGTCGCCGTGAGAGGCGCTGACGCTCAGCCTCCCGCACGGGCGCGCGGTCGGCGGTCAGATCACACCGAGCCGCAGCAGATCGTGAATGTGCAGGAGGCCGATCGGACGGCCATCTGAAACAACGAACAGCGCCGTAATCCGAGCCGCATTGATCTGCTCCAGCGCCACCGAGGCAAGCGTATCGCCGTCGATCGTTTTCGGATTGCGCGTCATGACCGCACTCACCGACGCCTGCAGAAGACCATCGCCCATGTTCCTGCGAAGGTCGCCGTCAGTCACGATGCCAACGAGCCTACCGCCTTGGTCGACGACGCCCAGACAGCCGAAAGACTTCTGCGTCATGACGACAAGCGCTTCGCTCATTTTGGCGTGCTCGCCCAACAACGGCAGGCCGTCGCCCGTGTGCATCACTTCACGCACGAGTTTCAATTGTGCCCCAAGCGAGCCGCCCGGATGCAGCACCTTGAAGTCCCGCGCCGTGAACCCCTTGGCTTCGAGAAGCGCGATGGCCAGACAGTCGCCAACTGCGAGCTGCATCGTGGTTGACGTCGTTGGCGCGAGGCGGTGCGGGCAGGCTTCTTCAGCCCGCGGCAATTGCAGCACGATGTTCGATGCGCGCCCGAGTGCGGACGTACTCGACGACGTGATCGATACGAGCGGGATCGAGAACCGGGCCGCGTACGCGATGACGTTCGCGAGTTCGACAGTCTCGCCTGACCACGAGAGCACCAATAAAACGTCGTCTGTGGTGATCATTCCGAGATCGCCGTGCGAGGCCTCGGTCGGGTGAACGAAGAAAGCCGGCGTCCCGGTGGACGCAAACGTTGCAGCGAGCTTCTGGCCGATATGTCCACTCTTGCCGAGGCCCGTGACGATGATGCGCCCGCGCACGCCTGCGATGAGCTCGACCGCTGCATCGAAGGCCTGACCGAGGTCACGGTCGAAAGCACGGCTCAACTCCTGCAACCCTGAGATTTCGATCGACAGCGTCCGCAGCGCAATGGGGACTGAACTCGCGATCCTCGGCCCCGGGTTAGGCGTCAGGCTCAGCGTCGCGGGGTCTGAGTGTGTGTTGCTCCGGGCGGTCTGTGCTGTCGGCATGCTGTCGAACTCCTCCAGCGGTGAGAGCGTGCAGGGCGGCGGCGCGTCATTGTCGCGCCGGTTCAACGCTCGCTGCAACTCAATCCAGAATGCATCGTATCGCAACGAACAATTAACCGCCGCAGCGTTAGCAGTGGGGAAGTGTGCGTTTTCCGTCGTCGTCCTTGCCGGAGCGCCCGCGTGCCCCTCTCGACGCAGTCCACAAACCGCTCAAGGCCGAACTGCTCAAAGCCAGGCTTGGCGAGTGGGATCAGCCGTTCGGGTTCGTGCCGGCGTCGCACCGTCGGGTGCGATCTGCGACGGCTCAGTGTGGCGCTTGCCCTTCTGCTCGGTTGCCTCGTCGATGTTCCGGAAGCAAGGGGTCAGCAAAGCGGCTTTGAGACCGTCACCACGATCGCGCCGCCGCCGCGCGCGCGTGACGTTCCACCGCGGCTCAGAGGATTGCCGCCGGCGCCCCTTGAGCGCGAGACACTGACGCCCGAGAGCGGCTTTACACCGGATTTCGTAATCGTCGAGACGCGCGACGATGAGGACGACGCCGATGATGACCTGTTCCGACGGCAGGCCACCGAACCGCGTTCGGCCGGTGCCGGTGCTGGTGCCTTTGACCGGCGCAGCGCTGAGGATCTTGCCGCTGATCGCGAGGTCACGGCGTTTGGCCGTCCATCCACTCAGGCGCGCGACAATTCTGCGACGTCACAACTGGGAGAGGACGACGATCCGCAGCAGCGCACCCGTGGGTCTGGCTTTGCCAGTGATGCGAGGGGAATCGTCGATGGCGATTTCAGGCTCGCCGAGCCCGAGGCGCCGATCGACGGCGTGGTTAACGGGATCGACACGCCGGTGCCAGACGATCAACGCAGCGATGAGGACGTTGCAGCCTTCGAGGTCCCGCCGGCGGGCTTCGATCGGGAGGCCTTCTCGATCGCAGTCTCACCCATTCTCGACGAACGCCCGCGCCAGCTTTTCCGGTTCGAACCCTTCGAGCCGCTCGGTCTCAGGGTCGGCAACTTCATTGTTCTGTCGTCGATCGAAACTGCGACCGTGTTCGATGGCAATGTGTTCCAATCGAGCCGGGCCCGCAGCGATGTCGCCGTCGAGGTTCTGCCGACCGTCCGGGTGGTGAGTGATTGGGCTGTCCATGCTGTAGAGCTCAGGGCGAGAGGTGTGCTGTCGCGCTTTCGCGAGTTCGACAGCGAGAACGCGCGGGGCTTCGACATTGCTCTGCGTGGTCGCCTCGACGTGACGCGCAACACGAACGTCGAGGCGGCTGTCAGCCGGACGCTCGCACAGGAGAGCCGTTCGTCAATCGAGGCGGGTCCTGTCACAAGTGACCGCGCGAACCAGACGACCGATCTGCTCGCAGCAACCCTTAATCACCGGTTCAATCGGCTCAGCCTGCAGCTCAGGGGTTCGATCGAGCGCCAAACGGTCTCGGATGTGCGAGATCCAGTTCTTGGGATCGTGAGCAACAGCGACCGCAATCAGCGCCGTTCGGCAATCGCGCTGCGTTCGGCCTGGGAATTCAAGCCAACGTTGTCAGTGTTCGGAGAGGTCGAGCTCAACCGCCGTGACGTCGAAGTTGCAGCCAGCAGTGATGGGCTGTCGAGAGACACGCGCGGCTATGCGATGAGAGCAGGTATCGCGTTCGGAGGGACGGACGAGACTTTGCGCGGCGAATTCAGCGTCGGCTATGGTGCTGAAGCCCCAGACAACGGCGCGTTGCCCGAATTGTCAGCATTCCTCTACGATGCCAACGTCGCATGGCGCCTCAGTGCGCTAACGACACTTGGGTTCCGCGCATCTACGAGTTTCGACGTGTCGACGATCGCGGGCGTCGTCGGCTCTGTGACACGAACGGCAGGCGTCGAACTTCGGCACGCGTTCCTGACAAACCTGATCGGCACCGTCAGTGGAGACGTTGCGATTGAACGGTTCGAGGGCACGAACCTGCGCGAGACCGAGGCGCGATTTGCGTCGGGCCTCGAATATTTCATGAACCGGCATGTCGCCGTCAGCGGGACCTACACGCACACGCGCTTCGATTCGAACGCTGTTGGCCGAGACTACAGGGATGACACGCTGCGCCTCGGGCTGCGCGTCTCACATTGAAGCGAATGGGTTTGATTTGCGCTGCGATCTGGCATGATCTCCACCGATGACCCGCGCCGTTGACGTAGGATCTGGTCCCTTTACGCCCGACGAGATCGTCGCTTTGTTCGACGGATTATCGGACTATGAGGCCGTTGGCATCGCTGTGTCCGGCGGACGCGACAGTATGGCGCTGCTCGATCTGTTCGCACTTTGGCGGTCTTTGACCGCTGCGGCCGCGGCGTTGCCTGTGCGCGTTCTGACCGTTGACCATCGGTTTCGCCCCGAAAGTCCAGCGGAGGCGGATGCCGTTCGCGAACGCGCGCAGAGCTACGATCTCCTGCATCGAACTTGCGTGTTCGATGTGGCGAAGCCTGCAACGGCGCTGCAGGCGTCAGCGAGGTCCGTGCGTTATCGAGTGATGTGCGAGGCGATCGAAGAACTGTGGCCTGCCTGCAAGGTGGCGTTGCTTGTTGCCCACACGTGTGACGATCAAGCCGAGACGGTGCTAATGCGATTGGCGCGCGGCTCTGGCATCGCAGGGCTTGGCGCCATGGCCCGTGTTCGGGCCTTGACCGGCGATCGCGCGATTTCTGTCGGTGCGGGCACTGTCGATGGGGTCTCGACGGCGCAACGGATCGATATCATCCGTCCTCTGCTCGCAGTGACGCGGGCGCGTCTGACGGCGCACTTGGTCGAGCGGCGGCTTTCCTGGTGCGACGATCCCTCGAACGAAGACCGATCCTTCGAGCGTGTCAGGGTTCGCGCAGCCGCTGAGACACTTGCCTCGCTCGGTCTGACTGCGCAGGCGTTGGGGATGGTGGCGGATCGTGCACGCCGGGCCGACGCTGCGCTCACGTCTGTGCTGGACGAAACGATGAAGCGCGTGACCGCCAACGTGGCAGGGCCGGGCGTGGCGGCGAACTTCGACTATGCCGCCTGGAGCCGAGAACCTGAAGAACTCCGCATTCGCCTTTTGCTCCGGTTGCTTGCGACGTTCGGTGGTCAAAGTGAGCCGCCAAGGCTGGTGCGGGTCGAGAAGCTGGTCCAGCGCCTGACGGCGAACGAGGTCGGTGGCGCGGAGACCATCGCAGGCTGCATCGTCGAGCAACAGGCAGGGACGATCTGGGTATACAGGGAGCCGACGCGTGCACCGCTGCCTGTTGCTGAGGTCGCTCCCGGCGAGACGATCGTTTGGGATCGACGGTTTGTGGTTGGACTGGCAAGCTTCGCACCGACCTCGGTTTCGGTTGTGGCGTCAGCCGATGCGGTGGCTGCGCAGCACGACACCGCATGGCCGGACTGGGCCGAACTCGTCGATTGGAATCGTGTGCCCCGGCGGGCGCGCGATGGGCTGCCCGTCGTGGTTGGCATCGGTGCATCGAGTGTCAGGACACCGGGTCGAGTGGCGACGCCGGTGTGGGCAGGTGATGGCCGGCTCGAAGCCGCTGGCCTCTCGATCGCCTGGTGTGGCTGGCGGAACTGACGCGGCCGGTCAGGCGGACAGGTGGACCTGACACAAGGCGCGCTTGGCGAACTTTTGGCGATCGTTGGGCCCAGTTGCCGCAGCCCGCTGCAGTCCGTTAGCAAAAACATCCAGAGGCCGGGACGCAAGACCAGTGGGCCGGTCGCAGAACCGATCCGCTCTTTGCATCGTTCCTTGCGACGAGAGAGCGGACGCTGGTGCAATTGGCGCAACGGTCTCAGCAGCACGGGCGCCTTGGCAAAGATCACGCGGACACCTATTTTCTAACCATCAAGGGCTACCGACCTCCCGTTCGCCACATCGCAGCGTGTACTCATCGGTTCATGCGTGCATAATCTTGCGACCAAGAGGCAGCGACCTCGTTCGAAAGGGCCGAGATGAACTCCAATTTCCGATACTTTGCCGTGTGGGTGATCATCGCGGTGCTCCTCGTCGGGCTCTTCAAGCTCTTCCAGCAGCCGGCGCAAAGCCGGATGGGTACGGAGATCTCCTACTCGGAATTCATTGCAGCCGTTGAAAGCCGCTCGATCGAAGAAGTTCTCATTCAGGGCAGCAGGCTCAGCGGAAAGTATCGTAGCAGCGGCAACTCATTCACGACCTTCACTCCGGGTGATCCGAGCCTCGTCGAGAAACTGCAATCGGCCGGCGTTAAGATCCGCGCGCGCCCGACTGAGGAAGAGGTCCCTTCGATCTTTTCGGTGCTGATCTCTTGGCTGCCGATGCTGCTCGTGATCGCAGTCTGGATCTATCTGATGAGACAGATGCAATCTGGCTCAGGCCGCGCCATGGGCTTTGGCAAGTCGAAGGCTAAGCTTTTGACGGAGCGGCACGGTCGGGTCACATTCGACGACGTTGCCGGGGTTGATGAAGCCAAGGGTGACCTGCAGGAGGTCGTCGAGTTTCTCCGCGACCCGCAGAAATTCCAGCGTTTAGGTGGTCGGATCCCGCGTGGGTGCTTGCTCGTCGGGCCGCCCGGGACCGGGAAAACACTGATCGCACGCGCTGTCGCCGGCGAGGCGAACGTCCCATTCTTTACGATTTCGGGCTCGGATTTCGTCGAGATGTTCGTCGGCGTTGGCGCCAGCCGCGTGCGCGACATGTTCGAACAGGCCAAGAAGAACGCGCCTTGCATCATTTTCATCGACGAGATCGATGCGGTTGGGCGTCACCGGGGCGCGGGCCTTGGCGGCGGTAACGACGAGCGCGAGCAGACGCTGAACCAGTTGCTCGTCGAGATGGACGGCTTCGAGGCGAACGAGGGGATCATAATCATCGCGGCGACGAACCGCCCGGACGTCCTTGATCCAGCGCTTCTGCGGCCGGGCCGGTTCGACCGGCAGATCACGGTGCCGAACCCAGACGTCGGCGGTCGCGAGAAAATCCTTCGCGTCCACATGCGGAAAGTGCCGCTGGCCCCGGACGTCGACGCGAAGGTCCTCGCCCGCGGCACGCCCGGCTTCTCGGGCGCCGATCTCGCCAATCTTGTCAACGAGGCCGCCCTTCTGGCCGCGCGTCGCAACAAGAGGCTCGTGACACAGCAGGAGTTCGAGGACGCCAAGGACAAGGTCATGATGGGCGCCGAGCGTCGCAGCATGGTGATGACCGACGACGAAAAGAAGATGACCGCCTATCACGAAGCCGGCCATGCGATCGTTTCGGTTCACGAAGACGCGTCCGATCCGATCCACAAGGCCACCATCATTCCGCGCGGTCGTGCGCTGGGCATGGTGATGCGTCTGCCGGAGCGGGACAGCTACTCCTACCACCGTGACAAGATGCACGCGAACCTGTCGGTTTCGATGGGCGGCCGTGTGGCTGAGGAAATCATCTTCGGTCACAACAAGGTCAGCTCGGGCGCCTCTTCGGACATCCAGTACGCGACCGATCTGGCGCGCAACATGGTGACCCGTTGGGGGATGAGCGAAAAGCTCGGGCCGCTCCAGTACGAGGCGAGCCAGGACGGCTATCTCGGCATGGGGCAAACCATGCGGACGATGTCGTCGGACGAAACCAACAAGCTGATCGATGCCGAGATCAAGTCGCTGGTCGAGGGTGCACATGCCCGCGCGACCGACATCCTCAAAACCAACGAGGAGCAGCTGCATCTTCTGGCCCAGGCCCTGCTCGAATACGAGACGCTGACCGGCGACGAAATCACCGCGCTGCTCGAAACCGGGCGGATTGATCGTCCCGATGCGCCCCGCGGCCCGGTGATCGCAACCCCGGTGCGCGGCACAGCCATCCCGCGCGCGGGCAAGCGTTTCGGCGGTCCAGCCAAGGGACCGGCGGGCGACGAGGCACCGCAGGGCGCCTGACGCACCTCATACTAGTATTGCAAACAAGGTGCCGGGAGTAATTCCGGCACCTTTTTGTTGTCCTGTTCGAAGCGCATGTCCTAACGCTCCGAGCCTGTCATATTTTCGGGGGCGATACATGCGAAGCTGGACTGCCGGGTTCGTCGGTGCCTTGGGCGGCCTGGCTGCAGGCTTCCTTCTGGCGGCCGAGGCGGATCCGCTCCGTGCAGGTTACGAATCGGTGCGGTCGCAGGCGCGCGCTGCGATCAAGCCGGAAAAGAACCGGGTGCGTCCTCCTCGTATCAGACTGACCGAAGCGTCCGTTCGGGTCATGACAACCCCGTCACGCCCCTGTCCATCGCCGGACGATGCACTCGTCATTCTGGCAGGAGGCCAGTCCAACGCAGGCAATGTCATCCCGACCCGCTACACCGCCGGTGACGCTGTCTCTGTCTGGTATGACGGGCAGTGCTATCCGGCATCCGACCCCTTGCCGGGAGCCACCGGGGACGACGGCAGCATCTGGTCGATGCTGGGTGATGCGGTGGCCAAACAGACGGTGCGTCCCGTCGTGCTGGTGCTGGCCTCTTTCGGAGGAACCCAGTTTCGCGACTGGAACGATCCGCGAACCGGTCTTTACGACGCGTTGGAAGGACGACTTGTCACAGCCAGACAGGCCGGGTTTCGGCCTGACGTGATCCTGTGGCACCAAGGCGAGACCGATGCCGGGATCGAGCGCGACTTCAACGCCCTGCAGCGAGAATTGGTGTCCCTGACCGACCGGCTGCTGAAGGATGCGCCCGGCGCATCGCTGTATCTGTTCCAAGTTTCCCGCTGCCGCGATGCACGACGTTTGAATGGAGTTCCCGAAATGATTTCGGTCTTCGGCTCCGTTGCCGCTGCCAACCCCCGCGTTGTGCCTGGCATGAATACCGATGTTCTGGGCAAGGAATATCGCTGGGACGAGTGCCACTTCAACGCCCGCGGCCGCGAGGCAATCGTCGAGACGAGCCTGCCGCAGATCATCGCGCTGTTGCAGCCTCAGGCCTAAGCCCCCGACATACGCGGTCGCGCTTTTCGCCGGCCATCTTGCGCCGTCAGAACGCGCCCAGCACCAGCAGCGCCTGCAGGAACAGCACCAGCACGATCTGGACACAGACCAGCAGCACGATGAACCGCCACGTCGCCGAAAAGCGGGTCAATCCATAAGCGTAACGCAGCTGCTTGTAGAGATGCAGCGGCGCGCCGATTGCCAGCAGCGCGAAAGCCCAGCCCGACCCGCCCGGCAGGCTGCCAAGGATGCTCATGGCAATGAATAGCAGCGACATGAAGCTGAGCGAATAGGTGATGAACACCGCGTGATCATAGGCCTTGAACTGCCGCCGCCAGGCGAACATCAGCCACAGGAACGGCAACGACAGCGGGATCAGCAGCCAGCTGAACTTGTAGCCGTTGGCCTGCAGCTTGTAGAGCATCAGGCCGGGGTTCTTCTGCCACTTCTTGATGATCCCCTCGTCGAGAAATTTGACCCCGGTCAGCGAAATTTCGGGATTGCCGGCCGCGCCCGATCCCGGATTGAGGCCAGTGATCCGCTTGAGAACCGCCATCTCGCCGTCGATTGCCTCGCGGCGGGGATCAGCTTTGGACAGGCGGCCGCGTTCCTGTTCGAGCGCGGTGATCTGGCCCTGGATCTCGTTCTGGAAGGCCGACCCGCTCGCCGCGCCGCCCATGAAGCCCCTGTCGAAATCGGTCGGTGCCGAGATGCCGACCATTTGAAACACCGCGAACATGGCAAAGACAGTGAACAGGAACATCGCCATCGGGCTGACGAACTTGGCGCGCTCGCCGATGATGTAGCGGCGGGTCAGTTCGCCCGGCTCGAATGCCAGCAGCTGCAGGGTCTCCCACAGCTTGCCATCAAGATGCAGCACGCCGTGCATGATATCGTGCCCGATCGCGCCAAGGCTGCGGTGGATATGCGCTTTCTGGCCGCAGGCTGGGCAGAATTCGCCGGCGAAGATTGTCCCGCAATTGGCGCAGGTTGTGTTGTGGTCGTGCCCGCTAGCGGTGCCGTGGTGCGGTTCTACCGCGCGGCCCAGAAGCCCGCCTTCGATCACAGTACCGATGCCGTCTGCAAGATTGCTCATGACGCCCCCCTTGGCTGAGGTTCGTGTCCGTCATGACATGATGCGCGGCGAAGGGAAAGCCTGTGTCGACGGCGCGCCGGGCGCTGCTATCGCTCGGCCAGCTTGCGTTCGATCGCGGTCCACAGCTGCGCAAAGGCGCGGGTGGCAGGCGAGCGCGGGGCGAAAGCGGCGACCGGCTTCCTTTCGACCGCGCATTGCTCGACCGCGCTGGCCAGCGGGATCACCGGCCAGGTCGGGTTGGCCTCGCGCGCGCTGCGGTGGAGCGTGCGGCGCAGATCGATCATCGACAAAACCGGCAGGATCGGCGGATGGCCCTTGCCGCTACCGCGCACTTCCTCGACCACCACCTCGAAGGCGCGGGCCGACAGCGGCGAGGGCGGCAGCGGCACAATGATGAGGTCAGCCGCGCGGATCACCTGCGCGCTCAATTCATTGAGCACCGGCGGGCAATCGAACACGATCCGGTCGTAACGCGTGGCCAGCCCTTCGACCAGCCTGGCCAGCCGCTTCTTCTTGCCCAGCCGGTCCAACTGGCGGTCGAGCGCGCGGATGCTTTCGTCCGCGGGCAACAGGTCGAGATTGGCGTGGGCCGTGCCCTGGATCAGCTTTTCGGGATCGCTGCCGTCGGCAAACACCGTCTCGGCGGCACGCTTCTTGCGGGGGTCGATGCCGAGCAGGAAGCCCGATCCGTTGGCCGCATCCAGATCCCACAGTAGCGTCTTGCGGCGCGAGATGTTCGCCGCGCACCACGCAAGGTTGACCGCCAGCGTCGTCTTCCCGACCCCGCCCTTGACGCTGTAGACCGCAATTGATGCCATGAATGCTTCGCCCGACCCGTGATTGCTGTGCCGCACCGCATTGTTACGGTTCGGTTACAACAATATGGAATACTGCCGCGCAAGGCAAAGACAAGGTTCGCCGTCGGCGGGTCGCAATCTGGTCATTCAGGCCCGTCGTTATCGTGCGAAAGAAAAAGGCCGCCCGGTCAGGGGCGGCCTTTTCGATGGTCGCAATGCTGGGCTTTCGACCTCAGCCGTCGTAATCGCCGCCCAGCGACGACGTCCGGGCCGGGGCGGAGGCGGTGATTCGAAGCGCCTCGGCCGACTGGCTGAGCGAACCGATTTCGTCGGCGTCATCCTCGTCATCGGGCAGGATCTTCTGCAAGCTGGTCACCAGCGATTCATGCAGGGCGCGCGGGACCACGGTTTCCTCGGCAATTTCACGCAAGGCAACGACCGGGTTCTTGTCGCGGTCACGGTCGATCGTCAATTCGCTGCCACCGGAGATCTCGCGCGCGCGCTGTGCAGCGAGCAGGACAAGGTCGAAGCGGTTGGGAATCTTGTCGACGCAATCTTCAACGGTAACGCGTGCCATTGGCGGCCTTTTTTCATTCGTTGGAAAAGGGAAGCGGGCAGCTAGGCACGTAGGGCCGAGAAGTCAAGGAAAAGGGGTCTATGTGACTGTCCGTTCAGGGTCCGCTTCGGGGCGAGGCATCCTCGGTCGGGAACTACTGCAACTGGGTGGGAAGGCGAATGGCGGCTTTCGGAAGGTCGATTTGAAAAAATCTGCG
>JBHJOC010000095.1:0-10317 GCA_050330095.1 Hyphomicrobiaceae bacterium | reverse complement strand
AGGCATCGCGAGCAGAACTTGTGGGAATGTAATGAACGCAAGGCTCGGCCCTGCTGACGGGTCTGCGCCAAGCGCGAACACTGCGGGAAAAATCGCCAACCCGGCAACAAGAGCAAAGGCCGTATCGCCGAGCGCGATTGCGAGCGCCGCACCCGGGATCGCTGTCTTGGCGCCGACGTAGCTGCCATAGGTGATGAAAACGGCCATGCCGACGCCGAGCGAGAAAAAGGCCTGTCCGAGGGCTGCGAGATAGACGGAGGGGCGTGCCAAAGCGCTCCAGTCCGGCGCTAAAAGAAATGCGACGCCGCGACCGGAGCCAGGCAGGGTCAGGGCGAAGAGCGCGAGGGCAATAACAATGAGCGCGAGGGCCGGCATGAGCCAGGTGTTAAGTTGCTCGATGCCGGACTTGATCCCACGCGCCACGATGAGGCCTGCGAGGACGAGCAGGGCCGCCTGCCATAGGATCGGCTCGAAGGCGTTGGCGATGAAGCTGTTGAAGTAGACGCCGAGCCCGCCCTCTGCAGAACGCCAGAGCTCGCCGGTCAGCGCTCCCGCGAAGTATTTGAGCGCCCAGCCGGCGATCACGCCATAGTAGCTCAGGATCAGCGCGGCACCCAAGACCATCAGCCAGCCGGCTGCGGGCCACGCACCTGCCCGCCCGTCATCGCCGAACGAGGCAACGGCGTTGCGCTGCGCCCGCTTTCCGATCGCGAGCTCTGCGATCATCAGAGGCAGGCCAATGAGCGCCACGCAAGCGACGTAGACAACGAGAAACACGCCTCCCCCGTTCTCGCCTGCGACATACGAGAACCGCCAGATGTTGCCGAGGCCAACCGCAGCGCCGATCGTGGCAAGGACGAAGCCAATGCGTGTGTCCCATTGTTCGCGCATGCGTCACTCCGTCGAGTGTTTCATCATCAGACAGACGCATCTTTGGTGTTTGTCGTTGATGCGGGTCAACGACAGGCGGACCCGATCGACGTCGGTAGCGGCACTTGAGGTTGGTCCCGATCAGCTGTCAGAAGCGCTCCTGCGCAGCGCTCTGGAACTGTTGCCGCGTCATGTTTGTAGGGCCGGGCGAGGCAAGGGCCCTTGGCGCTGCGAGGAGACACGATGCACAACGAGAATGCCGTGCCTGAGACGACGCCACCGGCAGGCGAGCAAGCCCGCGACGATCGTGCACCGGGAAAGGTGCACACGCTGACGACGGACGCTCGGGCCTGGCATGCAGAGCCCGTCGCTGAGGTTCTGACGGGGCTCGACGCCAGCGAGCGCGGCCTCTCGCCGCCGGCGGTCGCCGAGCGTTTGGAGCGGCACGGCCGCAACGCGTTGCCGCAGGCGAGGCCGACCAGCCCGCTCATCCGCTTCCTGAAGCAGTTCGACAACCTCCTGATCTATGTCCTGTTGGCGGCAGCTGTCGTCACGGCTTTGCTCGGTCACCCGATCGACACCGCTGTGATTCTTGGCGTCGTGGTCGTCAATGCTGTGATCGGCTATATCCAGGAAGGCAAGGCCGAAGCGGCGCTTGAGGCGATCCGCAACATGATCAGTCCGCGCGCCTCGGTGCTCCGGGACGGCACGCGCGTGACAGTCGACGCGGCCGAGATCGTCCCGGGTGACATTCTCCTGCTCGAGGCCGGCGATCGGGTGACCGCCGACGTGCGCCTCATCAAGGCGCGAAACCTCAGCATCGATGAAGCAATTCTGACCGGCGAATCCGTGCCGGTACGCAAGGAAACCGCGCCCGTCGATGCAGCAGCCCCGCTCGGCGACCGCACCTCGCTCGCATTCTCTGGAACCCTTGTCACGTCAGGGCAGGGTGCCGGCGTCGTCGTCGCCACCGGTCGCGCGACGGAGCTTGGCCGCATCAGTGGGCTCATCGGTGCCGTCGAGCGGATCGAAACGCCGCTGATCCGCCAGATGAACCAGTTCGCGCGGCAGTTGACGTTCATCATCCTTGGGCTTGCTGCAATCACATTCGCGTTCGCGACGCTCGTGCGCGGCTACGGGATCTCAGACGCATTCCTGGCCGTCGTCGGGATGGCAGTCGCCGCGATCCCAGAGGGGCTGCCGGCCGTCATGACGGTGACCCTCGCCATCGGCGTCCAGCGGATGGCAGGGCGTAACGCGATCATCCGCCGCCTGCCTGCGGTC
This sequence comes from Hyphomicrobiaceae bacterium, assembly GCA_050330095.1. Lineage (GTDB taxonomy): Bacteria > Pseudomonadota > Alphaproteobacteria > Rhizobiales > Hyphomicrobiaceae > JBCBWG01. The sequence continues at coordinate 8,163 of JBHJOC010000095.1, read as the reverse complement.
GAGACCCTGGGGTCGGTATCGACGATTTGCTCCGACAAGACGGGGACACTTACGCGGAATGAGATGACGGTGACAGCCGTCGTGCTCAACGATCGCACATTTGAAGTCTCGGGTGTTGGATATGCGCCCGACGGCGCGTTTTCGGCAGGCGGGGCCACGGTCGAACCCGCTGATGAGCCGAGGCTCGTTCACGCCGCCAGGATCGCGCTGGCGTGTAACGACGCCTCGGTCCGCAGCGTGGATGGCATTCACGTTGTCGACGGCGATCCGATGGAAGGCGCCTTAGTCGTTGTCGCACAGAAAGCGGGGCTCGATCGCGCGCGCCTTGCAGCGGACCTGCCGCGGCGCGATGAAATCCCATTCGATGCGGCGCACCGGTATATGGCGACGTTGCACGTGCCCGCGCACGGGGCTCCGGTTGTGTTTGTAAAGGGTGCACCCGAGCAACTGATCGAGATGTGCGATCAGGAGGCATCTCGAGAGGGGCAACGGTCGATCGACCGGGCATTCTGGCGCGAGGCAATCGAGAGGCTGGCGCGGGATGGGCGACGTGTTCTTGCGGTGGCGAGCAGGACCCTTGCTGATGGAACGACGTCGATCGGGTTCGACGACGTCCAAAGCGGCCTGACGCTCGTCGGGCTCGTCGGTCTGATCGACCCGCCCCGACCTGAGGCGATTGCAGCTATTGCCGAGTGTCGAACGGCCGGCGTCGCCGTGAAGATGATCACAGGCGACCATGTCGCAACTGCGTCGGCAATCGCGCGGGAGCTGGGCCTCGAGGCGCCCGAGCGGGTCCTTTCCGGAGCCGACCTCGACGGGCTGACGACAGAACAGTTCAGCGAGGCCGTGCGTCAGACGAGCGTGTTTGCCCGCACCTCGCCAGAGCACAAGTTGAGGCTGGTCGAGGCCATGCAGGCCGAGGGCGCTGTCATTGCAATGACAGGCGATGGGGTCAACGATGCCCCCGCACTCAAGCGGGCTGACGTCGGCGTCGCCATGGGTCGCGGTGGGACCGAGGCGGCGAAAGAGGCCTCGGAAATGGTGCTGGCTGACGACAACTTCGCCTCGATCGTCGCAGCGGTGCGGGAAGGGCGAACGGTCTACGACAACCTGAGCAAGGTGATCGGCTGGACATTGCCGACCAATGGCGGGGAAACGCTGATTGTGCTCGCCGCCATCCTGCTCGGCGTGACCTTGCCACTGACCCCGGTCCAAATTCTTTGGATCAACATGGTGACGGCCGTGGGGCTCGGCCTTGTCTTGGCGTTTGAGCCCGCAGAGCCCGGCGTTATGACGCGGCCACCGCGCGACACCGGTGCTGCGCTCCTGTCGCCGATCCTGATCTGGCGGGTGGCGTTCGTTTCCGTTCTCTTTGCGATCGGCGCGTTCAGCGTATTCGCCTGGGCCAAATCGCAGGGTGCGCCGATCGAGGAAGCCAGGACACTCGTCGTCAACACAATCGTCGTGATGGAAATTTTCTACCTGTTCTCAGTGCGCTACGTCCACGGATCCTCCCTGACGCTTGCGGGTATGCTCGGCACGCCCGCGGTGCTGATTGGGGTCGGCGGCATCGTGGTTCTCCAACTTGCCTTCACCTACGCGCCGTTTATGCAGATCCTATTTGCGACACAGCCGCTGTCGCTGCTGGAGGGTGGCGTTGCGATCCTTGCGGGCGTCGCGTTGTTTGCAATCCTCGAGCTGGAGAAGCTCATTCGCAGGCGCTATCTGGAGACCGCCTAGTGTCGTGATCGCGAAATTCGTCTCATTCTCCAGCCCCCACCGAACGAATTTCGCGATCTGAACGACACTCGAAGATTCAATGGCCGAGTGTGATTGAGACCGAGAAGTCCGCCCCCGCACCCGGCCGAACCAATGCAGCGGACGTCTCGGTCATCACACGAGTTCTCGCTTTCCGTCGTTCGTCACTCACTCACTCACTCACTCTCGTCAGGCGCCGAAACGAACGACGGAAGGCAAAGGGTGAGAACACCATATTGAATCTCGTTCCGCATTTTTGATCAGAAGTGCCTGGCAGGCGCGTGTTGTAGATGGTGCCGGGACTTCTGATCGGCGGTCCTAGGCTTGTACGTTGAGCTGGTGGCGAACGGCTGCGAGCCTCAGATCAGCCTTGACCACGACGCGAACCAGCCGTCGCAGACGCTGCGCCTCGACGAGCCGCCGGTCCAACTCGCTCAGCGGCACAACAGCATGAGCCGTTTCGTGCAACAGAACAGCCTTCAGCTGATCATAGGCAGCCTCGACATCTTTCCGCACAGCGCCAAGTTTCTCGACATCGACATTGGTCACCAGGGTCCGCTCGGCCAGGTGCGATTGCACGCGACGAACCAAAACACCGCTCGCCTCAGTCAGGGACGCGATGCTGCGATCTGAAATGATCGCGCCATTGCGCGACGCCGCGACAAGGTCTTCGAGGTGTTGGACTGCCCGAATGAAATCGGCCAGGACATGGATCGCATCGTCAGCCATAGGAGCCCGGTTGAGCTTGCCAATGAAGTCCCGGATTTCGTGGCCGAGCGCGAGAACGGCCGCAGCTTCGTGCTCGGCCTCGGCGCGCCTCGGTAACCGCGTCACGCTGCGTTCTGCGATCTCGAGAGCGTGGCCCCGCATCCGCTCGACCTCGCGCAGCAAAGCCCGTAGCGCGACTGCCGGCACCTCTGCTGTGGCCGCATCGAGGAACTTGGGCTTTGACAACCTCTCGGCCGGCTCGACATAGCGCTGTGACAACCAGGTCACGAGCCGCGGCGTCAGCGGCCACATGACCGCGACCCCGAGGATGTTGAACAGCGTGTGGAACACGGCAAGCGTTGTTGCTCCGTCCGCCGCACCCGGTTGAGCGGAAGCATATTCGGCAAGCCACTGGGCGGATGCGAGTAGAACGGGAAAGGCAAGGAGCGCTGCAAGGCCCGTGATCAGGTTGAATGCAACGTGCGCCGTCGCAACGCGCTTGGCAGCAGGCGTTGCGCCAATCGCAGCGAGCATCGCCGTCGACGTCGTGCCAATGTTCGTGCCGATCACGGTTGCGGCCGCAAGTGCGATCGGCACGCCGGCGCCCGCCGTGGCCGTAAGAGCGATCGCGATGGCTGCGCTCGACGACTGCGTCAGTGCGGTGAGCGCGATGCCGAGCAGCAGAAATACCGGAAACAGCACCAGGCTGTTCGTGGCGAGAGGGAGGGCGTCGAGTTCGGGTGCCACACCGTCGAACGTCGATTTCAGTATCCCGACGCCGAGGAAAAACACCCCGAATCCAGCGATCGCTTCGCCGGCACCGGTGAGCCGCGACCGTCCGCGTGCGAGCAGCCTCACCAGCATGCCGGCACCAAGCAGTGGCAGCGCGATCGCACCGACGTCGAACTGCACGCCGATCAGCGCGACGAGCCAACCGGTCATCGTCGTCCCGATGTTGGTGCCGTAGACGACGGAAATGGCCTGAGCGAGCGACAGCAATCCCGAATTCACGAATCCGACGGTTGCAACCGTCACGGCGCTTGACGACTGGACGAGGGCGGTCAGGCCTATGCCGGCTGCGAGCCCCCTCAGACGCGAGCGCGTCCACGTGTCGAGGATACCGCGCAGAGCCGTCCCCGCCGCAACCTTGAGGCCCTCGGTCATCAGCCACATGCCGAGCAGAAATAACCCGACGCCACCGAGCAGGCTGGCCAAGATCGTGATCACAGACGGAACTCAGATTGTCACCGCATGGGTACAAAGTCCGATGCGAGCTTGTTCAGCTTCATATTGAACCACGTGAAGACCACCACGTCGATCGCGCAGGTCAACCCCGCAAGCCAAAGCACGCCCGATTGAAGCAGCGTCACCGTCATTTGCCCCGTGACGACCTGGACCGCCGCATAGCCGACGAGCGCCAGCGGCACCAGCGAGAGCATGAGATCGAGAAGGTAACGCGTCTCGCGTGCAAGGGGTGCTGAGACGACGGCAAGTGCCTGCACCCCGAGATAAGAGAGGCTGAGCATAGCGATCAGAAGGGCTTGGCCAAACGCCGCTTCCGGCGTGTCCATCGCGGGATCGTAACCACCCCAGATCACAAACCAGATTAGGGCTGCATAAACGAGCGCTGTCCCCTCCCGGGCGAGAAAGCCTATGACAGAGCCCCACGCTCCCGGTTTCGTCTCACTCATTGTAGCCTCCTGACGGCGCTTCGACGCAGCCGCCGTCCGGGAGAGAGCAACGGACCAGCCGGCCGCGGGACAAAAACGCTATCGCGGCATCATCGGCGCCGCAATCGCGGACGCTGGGGTCGGGCGCGCAGACTGGCGCCAAAAATAAGCGGCGGGCCAGTGGCCCGCCGCTGCTACAAACGATCGGCGCCGACGGGAGCGATGGTGGAGGCGAAGCGCTTCGGGGCGAGCCCAACTCGGCTCGATGGTCTTACCCTCGAAGTCGGCGCCTCATTACCCGAACGTATCGGCCACGATGCCTGAATACCAGCCGAGCGATTCCTCGTAGGTCGCCTTGCGAACCGCCGCGTCCTCGCCTGTTTGACTGATAAAGCTCGACGTGGTGTCGATCTTGCCATCCTTCGGAGCGTATTGCGCGCCAACCTTCACCCCGTCGTCGGTGTCGATCAGGCTCCAGCAGGTGTTGGAGTAGCGCGCCGGGAACACGCGCGCGCTTGTCAAATCGCCACGAACTTGCATGGCCGCGACCTTAGCTTGGCTATTGGCTGAGAACGCCGACTTGGGCATGGCGCCAGCAATCGACGCATCGCCGATGACAAACACGTTTTCATCGGCGCTCGATCGCATGTTCGCTGCATCAATCGGGCAGAAGCCGCTGTCGTTCGCCAGACCGGCCTCGCTTGCGATCGCGCCAGCCTTCTGCTTGGGGATGATGTTGAGCAAGCCACCCTTGAATGTATCGAGGTCGGTCGTGACGGTTCCGGCCGACACGTCGATCTCCTTCACCCCACCGTGCACGCCGGGGCCCATCCACTCGACCATGCCCGGATAGTGTTTCTCCCAGCCTTCCATGAAGAGGGCCTGCTTTGAGAACGACTCCTTCGGGTCGATCACGTAGATCTTCGACTTCGTGTAGCCCTTGCCCTTGAGAATATGAGCCATCATCGAGATCCGCTCATACGGGCCCGGTGGGCAGCGGTAGGGGTTCGGCGGCGCCACCATGATGATGTTCTGGCCATCCTCCAGGGCGTCGAGCTTCGCCTTCAGGAGTTCGGTCTGCCGGCCGGCTTTCCAGGAGTGCGGTGCAATCTCTGCGGCGGCCTCCGAATACCCGGGCACGGAGTCGTAGATGATGTCGATGCCAGGTGCGACGATCAAACGGTCATAGGGGACGGAGGCGCCATCAGCCATGCGCACGGTCTTTGCGGATCGATCGACCGCAACCGCCATGCCCGTGACCTTCGTGATCCCATAATTCGATTGCAGCCGGTCGTAGGAATGCTGGATCGACGCGAAATCACGGAAACCGCCGATATAGAGATTCGAGAAGAAGCACGTCGTGTACACGTCCGAGGCATCGATCAGCGTGACATCGATCGCGTTCTCGGAATCTTTTGCAACGTAGCGCGCGGCGGTGGCGCCACCAGCGCCGCCGCCAATGACGACGAGGCGCGGCTTGCCCTGCGCGCGCAAATACGTTGGCATGGCCAATGCCGCAGCACCGATGCCTGCCAACATGCCGAGCTTCCTGCGGGTCAGTTCAGTCATCGCCAGTTCCTTCCCTAGAAATTGTTGGATTTGCCGTCTCAGTCGCGAGCCGCAGGAGCGTGGATCCGTTGGGCACTCACTTCGGCTCGAGCGACGAGAAGTACGCTGCCAGATGAGCGATGTCCTCGTTCGAGAGATGCTGAACGCGAAGCTTCATGACTTCGTTCGTGCGCACGTTCGTTTTGTATTCGACCAGCGCACGCACGAAGTAGTCTCTAGGAATGCCGACGATTGAAGGTAGACCTTCGACCCGGCCGCTCACTTGGTGGCAGGTCACGCAATCCCCGGCGAGATATTCGCCAAATTCCCTATCACCTTCGATTTTTAGAATTTCTTCGGTAAAGCCTGGAGCCGCAGTCGCGGATACGGAGGCAAGTGTCGCAAGATCGCTGGACGGGGCTGCGTCACTCTGCGCTGTAAGCCAAGCGATCACCGCAGCGCGCTCTTCGCGCGAGGGCATGCCGTTGTACGACATTCGGTTGCCCACAACAAACGTTCGCGGCCGCTCGATGTAGGCGGAGATCGTCTCCTCATTCCAGACGAGACCACCCGCGCCTGCATCGACGAGTGCCTTGCTGTACCTGAACGCCTCGATGGAGCCCGCCGTACGGCCCAAGACCTGATCGAGGTGAGGCCCCACCTTGTGCTTGGCGCCGGGGCCGATTTCATGGCAGCGCGCGCACTGCCGCTCGTAAATTGCTCTGCCAGCTTCGACGTTGGTCTCTGGGGCTTCAAGGTCGGTCGCGTCGGCCAACGCACCTGCGAGGGCCAACGCGACTATAAGTGTCACCGCGGAGGCAGAGCGCGCGAGCCCGGTGGTGGTGGTGGGCAAGCGAAGTCCTCCCTATGGACGGAACGTTCGATGAATGACGGTTTCGGAGTTGCCTCTCTATTCGAGCGTTACGCCCGTTTCGCCATCCTTGCCGGCTTCTGGCGTCACATCGAGCACGCGCGCGCGCATTGTGATCTGCACCGGGTCCGGCGTACAGTTCTTCATGCACGGCTCTTTTTTGTCGACATAATGGCTTTCCAAATGTCGGTCGTCGTCGATGAAATTGTCCGCATTCGGGAGCCTTATCGAGGTGAAGTTTTCGTTCGAGAGTTCGAAGGCTTCGTCAGTCACGATATCGTTGAGATAAAGAAGGTAGGCGGTGACCGCGTAGACTTCGTCATCCGAAAGCGAGCGTGAATTGCCGAACGGCATGGCGCGGCGAACATAGTCGTAGACCGTTGAGAGGTGGGGCCAGTAGGAGCCGATGGTCTTGACCGGGCGGTCATCCTTCAGCGTACCCTGACCACCGGCAAGGACTGGCCAGCGGTCGATCGCTTCGCCGAAATCGCCGTGGCACGCAGCACATTGTTCGATATAGACGGTCTCACCTTGCGCAACGGTCCCGCGGCCGACTGGGAGACCTTTGCCGTCTGGCCGGATGTCGATGTCCCAGGCAGTGACTTCAGCAGGTGTCGCGGTCCGGCCCAAGCCGAGCGGCCCCTGCGACGGTGTCCCGAACGAGACGGTCTCGCTTGCAGCGGTTGGCTTCTGGTCTGCAATGGCTGGCCCAGAACTGCCAATCGCTGACAGCGCAAGCGCTGCGACCGCGGTCTTAAGCAACTTCGACATTCTCGACACTCCCGTCTGGACGGACATGCCACGTCTGGATGCCGTTGTTGTGATAGATCGAGTTGCCGCCACGGGCGGCCCGCAGTTCAGCTTTCGTCGGCTGAATGAAGCCCTTCTCGTCGATCGCTCGCGATTGGATGAGAAGATCCGAGCCATCCCAGTTGAAGTCGTAGTAGAAGCGATGCAACGACTTTGAGAGTGATGGACCAGACAGCCTCGCGGTCTCCCAGTTCCGTCCCCCATCGATCGAGACATCAACGCGCGTGATTGTGCCGTGGCCGGACCACGCCAGGCCGGTCAGAACGGTTGGTCCTTTACCGTGGCGGATCGGCGCTTGTGGGCTTGGATTGGTGATGACGGACTTCACGTCCATCACGTAGGTGTGGCGCCGGGCTTTGCCGTCGGCGAGGAGATCGGTGTATTTGGAGGTCTCTTCGCGGTGCTCCCACGGCGCGTCGTCGACCTTGAGGCGACGCAGCCACTTCACCCACATGTTTCCTTCCCAGCCGGGAACGACAAGCCTGACGGGGTAGCCCTGCTCGGCGCGCAGAGCCTCTCCGTTCATCTTGAAGGCGACCATACAATCATCGAGGGCTTTTTCGATCGGGATTGAGCGCGTCATTGCGGAGGCATCGGCGCCCTCGGCAAGCAGCCACGTGCCCTCCGGCTTCAAGCCGGCTTCTTCGAGGATCGTGCGCAGCCGCACGCCGGTGTACATTACGTTGTGCACCATGCCATGCGTGTATTGGCAGCCATTGAGCTGCGCACCCTTCCACTCCATTCCTGAGTTGGCGGCACACTCGAGGAAATAGGCGGCGTTCTCGCGCGGGAAGCGCT
>JBHJOC010000094.1:0-17639 GCA_050330095.1 Hyphomicrobiaceae bacterium | reverse complement strand
TGGCATGGGCCAAAGCCAGGTCGCGCGCGCCCAGGGCGCCGTCGACACTGTCATCACGAACGCGCTGATCGTCGACGCGGTCGCCGGCATCTTCAAAGCCGATGTCGGGCTGAAGGATGGGAACATCTTCAGGATCGGCAAGGCCGGCAACCCGGATATTCAGCCAAGCGTCGATATCATTATCGGGCCGGGGACTGAGATCATCGCGGGCGAGGGTAAGATTTTGACGGCAGGCGGTTTCGACGCCCACATTCACTTCATCTGCCCGCAGCAAATCGAAGACGCTCTTATGTCGGGCTTGACCTCGATACTCGGCGGCGGGACCGGGCCGGCGCATGGCACGCTTGCGACAACGTGTACCCCAGGCCCTTGGCACATCGGGATGATGCTGCGGGCACTCGATGCTTTCCCACTGAACTTTGGGCTGTCAGGAAAAGGCAACGCCGCACTGCCAGGCGCCTTGGTCGAGATGATCGAGGGCGGGGCCTGCGCACTGAAATTGCACGAAGATTGGGGGACGACACCGGCTGCAATCGACAATTGCCTTGCCGTCGCCGATGATCACGATGTGCAGGTCATGCTGCATTCCGACACGCTCAATGAAAGTGGCTTCGTCGAGAACACGATCGCCGCCTTCAAGGGCCGGACCATCCACGCCTTTCATACCGAGGGCGCTGGCGGCGGACATGCCCCTGACATCATGAAGGTTGCGAGCCTGCCAAACGTGTTGCCGTCGTCGACCAATCCGACCCGTCCATTCACGGTCAACACCATCGATGAACACCTCGACATGCTGATGGTGTGTCATCACCTCGACGGACGAATTCCCGAGGATCTCGCCTTTGCCGAGAGCCGCATTCGCAAAGAGACGATCGCGGCTGAGGATATCCTGCATGACCTCGGCGCACTTTCGATCATAGCGTCCGACAGTCAGGCCATGGGGCGCGTTGGCGAGGTGATTATCCGAACATGGCAGACCGCCCATAAGATGAAGCTCCAGCGGGGCCCGCTGCCTGAAGACCAGGGCAAGGGCAACGACAACTTCCGCGTCGCCGCTATGTCGCAAAATACACGATAAATCCGGCAATCGCCCATGGGGTCGGAAACCACATTGGCTCGATCGAGCCTGGAAAACTCGCAGATCTTGTCCTCTGGTCGCCAGCATTCTTCGGCGTGAAACCGGACATGGTGATCAAGGGTGGCGTGATCGTTGCAGCACCGATGGGTGACCCCAACGCCTCGATCCCAACGCCGCAACCCGTTCATTACCGGCCGATGTTCGGCGCGTTCGGATCGGCTGTGCAGGCGACGTCTCTCACCTTCGTCTCGGGCTCAGCAATCGCAAACGGTATCGGCGCGAAGCTCGGCCTCGGCAAGCGCCTCGTCGCCGTCGAAAACGTGCGCAGCGGCATCTCAAAGAAGAGCATGGTGCTGAACGACGCGACGCCTCAAATCGAGATCGACCCCGAAACCTACGAGGTCCGGGCGGACGGAGAACTGCTCGTCTGCGCACCAGCCACGGTACTCCCCATGGCTCAGCGCTATTTTCTTTTCTAGGAGGGTAAGCCGTGCTCGTCGCGCGTCATGTTTCCCGGATCGGGGACGTTACACCTTTTGGCAGCGTCGTCCTCGACAGTGGTGAGCGGCATCTGAGGCGCAAGCGCCTGACGCTCCAGCACGGTGACGAGGTCCTCGTCGATCTCGCAGCACCGGCGACCCTTACGCACGGTGACCGTCTGGTACTCGAGGACGGCCGACACGTTGAAGTGATCGCAGCCGATGAACCGTTGCTCGAAGTGCGAGCCGCGCCAGGGCAGTCCATCGCCGTCCTCGCTTGGCATCTTGGCAACCGACACCTGCCGGCCCAAATCGAGGCTGGGCGCATTTTGATCGCCCGCGATCATGTAATCGCCGACATGCTGACGCGGATGGGAGCTGCCGTGCGCGACGTCATGGAGCCGTTCAACCCAGAGCGTGGTGCCTATCACGGGACTGAGCACGGCCACGGACATGGTCACCACCACGGTGAGGATACCGGCCACAACCATCATGGCCGTACCCCATCAAATGAACGAGTGCGAAGGTGAAGGATGGATGACCTCGCGCTCCATACCCTGTCCGACGAGAGCAGTGCCGAGACGCCGGCACGATCCACCACGCCGTTCGCACCGGAACTTCTGATCTGGTTCTCATCGGCTTTTCCAACAGGTGCGTTCGCGTTCAGTCACGGCCTCGAGCGCCTCGTGGAAGTCGGGACCGTGACGGATCGCGTGAGCCTGACTGCATGGTTGCGCGCGCTTGCCCGCGAGGGCAGCCTGCGCAACGATCTGATCCTGATCGCGGAGAGCTGGCGGTTGACGCTCGCCCATGATACCCGGGCCCTTGCAGAGATCGTGGACCTCGCGACGGCCTTCACGCCCTCGGCGGAACGCAGGCTCGAGACCACGATGCAGGGCGGCGCGTTCGCAGCGGCAGTGGCGGCTGCATGGCCCAGCCCGACCGTTGCGCGTTTGCTGGAGCTTGAGACCACCGCTATCGCCATGCCAGTGGCGGTTGGCGTTGCTGCCGCCGACCGCGGGCTCGCTCTCGCTCCAACGGTGTCGTGTTATGCGATTGCCTTTGCAACGAACCTTATCTCGGCTGCGATCCGGCTGAGCCTGATCGGACAGTTCGACGGCCAACGCGTGTTGGCCGACCTCGTCCCCGACCTCCAGGCCGCAGCAGCGCAAGCCGTGCGTGCTACCGTCGAGGACCTGGGCGGGGCCATGCTACTGGGCGACATTGCGTCGATGGAACACGAAACCCAACACACGAGGCTCTTTCGATCATGAAGTCCCCGAATGGCCCGCTTCGCGTCGGGATTGGTGGCCCTGTCGGGTCTGGCAAGACGACGCTGACGGCAGCGCTGTGTAAGGCGCTGCGTGAGACCTATGATCTTTGTGCGATCACGAATGACATCTACACGAAGGAGGACGCCGAGATCCTGATGCGCATGCAGGCTTTGCCGCTGGAGCGCATCATGGGTGTCGAGACGGGCGGCTGCCCGCATACAGCCATCCGCGAAGACTGCTCGATCAATCTCGCGGCGATCGAAACGATGCGGCAGCGGTTCCCGACGCTCGAGCTCATCCTGATCGAATCGGGCGGCGACAACCTCGCCGCAACGTTCTCGCCCGATCTTGCCGACCTGACGATCTATGTGATCGACGTCGCCCAGGGCGAAAAAATACCCCGCAAGGGTGGGCCAGGCATCACCCGCTCGGACTTGCTCGTCATCAACAAAACCGATCTCGCACCGCACGTTGGTGCCGATCTCTCCGTGATGGAGCGCGACGCGCAGGCCCAGCGTGGTGATCGACCATTCATTTTTTCCGAAGTCAGGACCGGCAAGGGCGTTGCAGACATCTGCCGGTTCATCGAGCGCGCCGGCGGGCTTTGACTGCGACTGATCGGTTCACGCCTGCAGGTTGGGGCACACTGACAGGAACGCGATGACTGAACGATGGCCGTTACCAGCCGGCGAAACGCCATGTGCATTCGCGTCAGTCGAGTGCCACGCGCGCGCAGCTATTGAGACCCGTCGAGCGCCTCCTCAACCATGACATCGGTCTCGATCCGCCCTGCACGTTCGAACACCAGAGTGAGAGGGATGGTTCCGTAGGCAATAAGCGGTGGAGTCAAACCAATCAGCCGGATGTGAGCTTCTTCAGCCCGCCCCAGCCGCACGCGAGACTTCCCACGAATGTCGATGTATTTCAGAGGTTTGCCATCTGTGTTCTGAATCTCAACGCGTTGCGCGGCCTGTGTTTCCGCGCGAAGCAGGCGATCGCCCCGACGATGCGCGCTCTCGATGGCCATTCCAACGACGACGTCGCGGCTCTCAGGCTCAAAGCGGTCGAAGCACCAAGGATGAACGATCTTCAATGTGCCGCGCTGATAGCCATGCGCGTTCGCTTCACCGACCAGGGGTGGAACCAAGCACACGATGAACAAGAAGCTCAGGATTAAGCTCAGCATGTCTTTGCTGCTCATGGCTCCTCGTCCAATTTAGGCAACCTCGACGGCTGGCCATTCTTAAGCGATGGCGGCGCTCTGCTCTGGCTGATGAAGTTTGCGAACAGGCCAACGTGGCCAGATCGCTTCCAACCACACTCCCGTGGTATGTAATTCGACAGAACTGAGCTAACAGATGGTTAGCATCTTGCTCGACTACGGTGCTCTGCTTGACTGCGGTGCGCACGTCGCCGCGGTGTAAAGCCAAAACGGTTTCACTGCGCTTACAGATGCACCTTAGCTTGTTGAAACGCGCCTGAGCCTAACACACATCGCATAAGCCGAAGGGTTGCCATGACGGTGTCATTACCTCGAGCCCCCTCAAAGTGCTTGGCAGCCGGTGCAATCGTTGCCGGGCTCATGATGGTTGCTCTTGGTGTGGTCCCAGCTTTTGGCCAAACCAGTCCCGAAGGCGCAGCAGCATCGGGCTGCCGCAGCGAGGTCCATGCGGGGGCGAGCTATGTGATCTGCAGGTTCGATCCGAGCCGTGTCAGCATCGAGACGATCTGGCGTGATGCAGACGATGCACCCTTCGGAAGCCTCTCCTCAGCACGAACTGCGATCGAACGCGGGCAAGGCCGCCGGGTTCTGATGATGACCAATGGCGGCATGTATCACGAGGGCCTCGGGCCGGTTGGGTATTATGTCGAGGAGCGGATCCGCTTGAAGCCGGCCAACACGCGGGCTGGGCCTGGCAATTTCCACATGCGCCCGAACGGGATATTCTTCGTCGAAGCGGGACGGCCGGGCGTGCTCGAAACGGGCGCCTTCCTGCGCCGCAATCGGCGTCCGGATTTTGCGACGCAGTCTGGGCCGATGCTGGTGATCGAGGGACGGCTGCATCCGATTTTCAAGCCTGATTCACCGTCGCTGAAGATCCGGAATGGCGTCGGCGTCACGCTGGATGGATCACGTGTCACGTTCGCACTCTCAGAGACCCCAGTTTCATTCTACGCCTTCGCAGAGCTGTTCCGAGACGTCCTTGGCGCCCATAACGCCTTGTTTCTGGATGGAGGTTCGGTTCCACAGCTGCTGTCGCCCACCCTCTCGCGTGGGAACTTTTCGCCTGTCGGACCCATGATCGCAGTCACCACGCGAGCCCGGGCTGCAGCCGACACGCGCAACTGAGGCCGTTGACGGGGGCGGTTTTTTGCGGCACTGACCCGCGCCTACCCCGACGTGGCTGGACGACATCCCGGCCACGCCAAACAGAAAGGACCCCCGATGTCGGTGACGACGGCACGCAAGGCCGAATTGGCCAAGGAATTCGGATCGAAAGAGGGTGACACCGGTTCGCCCGAAGTTCAGGTCGCGATCCTGACAGAGCGCATCAACCATCTGACAGATCACTTCAAGACACACAAAAAGGACAACCACTCCCGCCGTGGTCTCCTCAAGATGGTCGGCCAGCGCCGGCAGCTTCTCGACTACGTCAAGGCCAAGGACGAAGGCCGCTATCAGACGCTGATCTCGCGGCTTGGCATTCGCCGCTGATGCTCGCCGATGCTTGAAAACACGGCCCTTGCCGCACCAACCAGCGGCCGGGGCTGAACGTGTTTTCGCTACAAAAACAGATGCGCCATTAGGCTGAGCACTGGGCTCGTGCCACGACACGACGGTGTGCTAAAAGGCGCCTGCTAAACAGAGATCAGAGACCCTTCCGAACGTACGAGAAAGAAGATCACACATGTTCGATATTCACCGCGTCGAAATCGAGTGGGGCGGACGCCCGCTCAAGCTCGAGACAGGACACATCGCGCGGCAAGCTGACGGGGCCGTGTTTGCCCAGTATGGCGACACGAGTGTTCTTGCGACAGTGGTTGCAGCAAAATCCGCCAAACCCGGTATCGATTTCTTTCCGCTGACGGTGAACTACCAGGAGAAGGCTTTCGCGGCCGGCAAGATCCCCGGTGGCTTCTTCAAGCGCGAAGGCCGGCCCACGGAAAAAGAAACACTCACGTCGCGGCTGATCGACCGGCCGATCCGCCCCCTGTTCGTCGAGGGCTTCAAGAATGAAGTCCAGGTGATCGTCACGGTACTGTCTTACGACAACGAGAACGATCCTGACATCGTCGCGCTGATTGCTTCAAGCGCTGCGCTGACGCTGTCGGGCGTCCCCTTCCTCGGACCGATCGGCGCCGCCCGCGTTGGCCTGATCGATGGCGCGTTCGTGCTCAATCCGATGCTTGACGAAATGGACCATACCGCACTCGATCTGGTCGTCGCCGGCACGCAAGACGCCGTGATGATGGTCGAATCCGAGGCCAAAGAGCTCCCCGAGATGCAGATGCTCGAGGCAGTCATGTTCGGGCACAGGCATTTCCAGCCGGTGATCGACGCCATCATCAAGCTCGCCGAAACAGCCGCGAAAGAGCCCTGGGACTTCCAGCCACCAGAAAAGGCCTACAAGGCGCGCATTCATGAACTCGTCGGCGCCGATCTCAAAGAGGCGTTCACAACCCCCCATAAGCAAACGCGGCAGGAACTCTTGGCAGCAGCGCGCGCCAAAGTTCAGGCTTCAATCGAGATCGGCGACGCTCCGGGTGAGGCGGCACTGCTTGCCGACAGCTTCAAAGCGGTGGAGCAGGACGTCATGCGCGGTGCGGTCGTCACGACCAAGCGGCGTATTGACGGCCGTGACCTGACGACAGTGCGACAGATCGTGTCCGAGGTCGGTATCCTGCCGCGGACCCATGGCTCGGCTCTGTTCACGCGCGGCGAGACACAGGCGCTCGTCGTTGCAACGCTTGGGACCGGTGACGACGAACAATTTGTCGAAGGTCTCGAAGGGACGCGCAAGGAGCGCTTCCTGCTGCATTACACCTTCCCGCCGTTCTCCGTCGGCGAGACGGGCCGCATTGGATCGCCAGGCCGTCGCGAGATCGGCCACGGCAAGCTGGCCTGGCGTGCGGTTCACCCGCTGATCCCCAGCGCGCAGGACTTCCCCTACACGCTGCGCGTTGTCTCGGAGGTCACGGAATCGAACGGCTCCTCGTCGATGGCAACCGTCTGCGGAACATCGCTCGCCTTGATGGACGCAGGCGTGCCGATCAAGGCGCCCGTCGCCGGCATCGCAATGGGGCTCATCAAAGAGGGTGAAAGCTTTGCCGTGCTTTCGGACATTCTCGGCGACGAAGACCATCTGGGCGACATGGACTTCAAAGTGGCCGGCACCGCAGACGGTGTCACGTCGCTGCAGATGGATATCAAGATCACCGGCATCACAGAAGAGATCATGAAGGTCGCGCTCGATCAGGCGCGCGAGGGGCGGTTGCATATCCTCGGCGAGATGGCAAAGGTGCTCGACACGACCCGGTCCCAGCTCGGCGAGCACGCGCCGCGCATCGAGACGATCAAGATCCCGACCGACAAGATCCGTGAGGTCATCGGCTCGGGAGGTTCGGTCATCCGTGACATCGTGGCAACCTCGGGCGCCAAGGTCGACATCTCCGACGACGGAACCGTGCAGATCGCCGCCTCACGGCGCGAGTCGATCGAGGCCGCTCTGAAGCGGATCAACGAGATCGCCGCCGAGCCCGAGGTCGGTCAGATCTACAAGGGCAAAGTCGTGAAGCTCATGGAGTTCGGCGCGTTCGTGAACTTCTTCGGGTCACGCGACGGCCTGGTTCATGTTTCGCAGTTGACGGCCGACAGCCGCCCGAACCACCCGAACGAGGTTCTGAAGGAAGGCCAGGACGTTTATGTAAAGCTTCTCGGGTTCGACGATCGCGGCAAGGTGCGACTGTCCATGAAAATCGTGGACCAGGCGACGGGCAAGCAGATCGAGGGCATGGAAGATGACGACACCGGTGGTCGTCCGAGCGGCGGTTCGCGTCGCGGGGGCGGTGGTTCCGGTGGCAACGGACGTCGCCGCGAGCGCGACTGACGAGAACCGCTGATCGGAAGTCCCTGCACCATCCGCAGCACCCGCCTGCCAGGGACTTCTGATCGAAAGACGGCACGAGAGCCCGTCTGTAGCTCTGGCGAAATCAATGATCTGTTGAGGCGTTTCTCACGCCTCAATTGAGACCAATCCAGCCGCACCCATCGCTCAATTTAGCCGCGACGCCTCACGAGGCGCGCGCCCATCTGAGCAACAACGTGCGCATTAGAGCGGGTTGGGCTTTGGTGCGACCCACAACGCACCGCAATCAGGTCAAGTTCAGCTGCCACCGTCGAAACCGATCACCATGCCGTCGTAGGCCGGTTCGACATGGGCGGGCAACTCCCGCCGCAGCGCCTCGTAGTCGAGATCGACGTGCAGGTGGGTAAGGATCGCGCGCTTCGGCCTCAGGCGCTCAATCCAACCGAGCGCCTCTTTGACCGTGAAGTGCGCGGGATGGCGCGTGTAGCGCAGCGCGTCCACGACCCAGACATCGAGACCTTCGAGCGCTGCGGCAGCCACCTCATCAAGATCGCTGACATCTGAGGAATAGGCGAGAGAGCCGAAACGGAAGCCGATCGAGGCGATGTTGCCGTGGTGCTGCGAGATCGGCTCCGCCACGACCTTCCCACCGGCCCCATCGATGACGATTGGCTGGCCGACGACAATGTCGTGGGCGTTCAGGATCGCAGGATAGCTCCGACCCGGCGGCGTCTCAAAGCAGTAGCCGAAGCGCGTCAACAGGCTCTCGCGTGTTGGCGCATCGCTCCAGACGTCGATTTTGCGCTTCATCAGGTAACAGAGCACGCGCAGATCATCGATGCCGTGCGTGTGATCGGCATGATCGTGCGTATAGAGAACGCCGTCCAGCTGTTGGGCGCGCACGGACAAGAGCTGCTCCCGCAGATCGGGTCCGGTATCGATCAACACGCTGGTCGCACCACGTTCGCTCCGGCGCTCGACCAAAGCCGAGCACCGCAACCTTCGATTGCGAGGATTTGCCGGGTCGCACGCCCCCCAATCATTGCCAAGCCGGGGCACTCCGCCAGACGATCCGCACCCAAGGATCGTCAATCGCCAGTCGCTCATTCCCCCGCCCCTCTCGTATAAGCATGCTCGGGCACCTTGGTGAACAGGCGACGGAAGTTGCTCGTCGTCGCATCCGCGAACCGGTCGAGAGGCATGCCCCGCGCCACGGCGATTGCCGCAGCGGTGTGCACAACATAAGAGGGTTCGTTCGTCTTGCCGCGAAATGGAATGGGCGCCAAATAAGGTGCATCCGTCTCGACGAGGATACGGTCGAGCGGTACTTCGGCGGCAAGGGCGAGCAGCTCAGCACCGGTTTTGAACGTCACAACCCCGGAAAACGAGATTGAGAGGCCGAGCTCGAGCGCCGTTGCTGCCAGCTCCCGTCCGCCAGTGAAGCAATGCAGCACGGCTGGAAAAGCACCGCCATGCTCATGCTCGTCGCGCAGGATCGCAGCCGTATCAGCGTCGGCATCGCGTGCGTGGATCTCGAGCGGCAGCCCCGTCAGCCGCGCTGCACGGATATGCTCGCGAAATCCCTGAGCTTGGCCCTCACGCGAGCTCTTCTGATAATAATAGTCGAGCCCTGCTTCCCCGATCGCAACGATCTTCGGATGGTCCGCAAGCGCGGCGATGTCGGCTGACTGATATTCGAGTTCCGTGTCGGCGTTGTGCGGGTGCGTGCCGAGACTGCAATAGACATGCTCATGCGCCTCAGCGATCGCAAGGAGGCGCGCGCGAAGCGCGATGCGCGTCGAAATCGTCACCAGAACCCCAACGTTCACGTCTCGCGCCCGCGCGATTACGCCGGTGAGATCGGCTTCGAGCTGCGGAAAATCCAGGTGACAGTGGTGGTCGATCAACATCGCCCACGTCCTCTTGTCATGGCCTCACCTCTCTCCAGCGTGGCATCCGGCGCCAATGCCCGTCCTGGGTCAGTGCGGATCCTGTCTCTGGTAGAAGCACCACCCATGGAACAACCCAACGCGTTCGCGCAGCCACGCGGCGGCCACCGTTCACGCGTCGCTCGTCGTCTCAGGCGCAACATGGCGGGGAAAGACCCCGATGGGCTGCGGCAATGGCGTCCCCGGGCCGAGGCGACGGGCCGCGCCCAGCGCGTTGAACGTGCGCTGAGCCGTCTCCGTTTGGCCAAGCAGGTCGAGCAGCTTGCCAGCCGCCGTCGGCGTGACCGGTTGTGCGAGAATGGCCGCCTGGCGCACCACCTCGGCAGTCACATAGAGGATCGTCGCCATACGCTCTGGATCAGTCTTGCGCTTTGCCCACGGCTCTTCACTGGCGAAGTAGCGGTTCGCATCGCCAACAACGCCCCAGACCGCATCGAGCCAACCTTTGATCGCCTGCCGATCCATGGCCGTCCGGCATGCCTGGTACATTCCATCCGCTGCGGCGAGGACCGTGAGGTCGGCCGCGCTGTAAGCACCGGGTGTCGGAACACGCCCGGCGCAGTTCTTGGCGATCATCGACAGTGAGCGCTGCGCAAGGTTGCCAAGGTCGTTCGCAAGATCTGCGTTGACGCGGTTCGTGATCGCCTCGGGGCTATAGCTCCCGTCCTGGCCGAACGTGACCTCACGGAGGAAAAAATAGCGCATCTGATCGACGCCATAGACGTCGGCGAGATTGAACGGATCAATGACATTACCGACCGACTTCGACATTTTCTCGCCCTTGTTGAACAAGAAGCCGTGCGCGAAGACGCGTTTGGGCAGGGCGAGTCCGGCCGACATCAGAAACGCCGGCCAATAGACCGCGTGGAAGCGGACAATGTCTTTACCGATCACATGGACGTCGGCGGGCCAGTAACCCCAGCGCGGATGGGTTTCATCGGGAAAGCCTGTGCCTGTGATATAATTCGTCAGGGCATCGACCCAGACGTACATGACATGGCCCGGCGCATCCGGCACTGGGATGCCCCACGAGAGCGTTGTGCGTGAGATCGAAAGATCCTCAAGACCGCCCCTGACAAAGCTGACCACCTCGTTGCGCCGCTCCGGCGGCAGGATGAAGTCGTGATTGGCCTCATAGTGGGCGAGAAGGCGATCCTGATAGGCCGAAAGCCTGAAGAAGTACGTTTCTTCCTCGGTCCATTCGACGGGTGTGCCTTGCGGTCCGACCCTGACACCATCCTCGCGGACTGTCGTCTCGCTCTCGTTGTAGAACGCCTCGTCACGAACGGAGTACCAACCTGCATACTGCGACGTGTAGATGTCACCAGCAGCACTCATACGGCGCCAGATTTCCTGGCATGACGCGAAGTGCCGCGGTTCGCTGGTGCGAATGAAATCCTCGTTGCTGAGATTGAGCTTGGTCGCCATCTCGCGGAAACGCGCAGCGTTGCGGTCCGCCAACTGAGCGACTGGCACGCCCTCTCGCGTGGCGGTCTGGACCATCTTGAGCCCATGCTCGTCGGTGCCAGTGAGAAAGAACACATCCTTGCCATCCAGCCGCTCGAACCGGGCAATTGCATCTGTGGCAAGGGCCTCGTAGGCGTGACCGATATGCGGCGCGCCGTTCGGATAGGAGATCGCTGTCGTGATGAAGAATTTGGGCTTCTGACCCATGATCGGCGCTTGTCCGTCTTTCAAAGTTGGAGGCTCGGTCGCAACGCGCCCGAGAGCGGAGACGATTGCTCGTGATCACGTCTGACCGGGCGCTGAATTGGCGAACCGGCCGAGCCGCGCCAGCGTCGCCAGAACAAATGCGCGCCGGTCGAGATTGAGCTGATCGACCGCTGCCTTGTCGCGCGCGACGGTCTCCCACAGCTCAGCCCACGAGGCAAGCGCTGCAGTATCGCCGAGGTGCTCGATGAGACGGGGTGAACCTGCGGCACCGCCTGATTCATCCCGACCCGCCACGGCAGCCCTCGCGGCAGCGCGCATGCTTTGGAGCAGAAGCGCAACCCAGAGGTCCAGAACATTGGTGTCACTGTCGGATACGAGGTCAGCCGACCGCAAAGCCTTTGCTGCATCGCCCGAGGGCCACTCGCGCAGGTGCCCGAGGACGTCTTCGACGATCCGACTGCCACCGGTCGCAGCAAGGGACAACAGCTGACCCGGACTGCCGCCCGCAAACGGGGCAAGACGCACGAGCGAGGGGCTATCGGCCCCCTCGACCGGCGCCTCGCTTTGGGACGCGATCTTCGCGCACGCGTCAACCAGAACGTCGTCGGGCAGAGGCGCGAGCACGAGCGTGCGGCAGCGGGAGCGGATCGTTGGAAGCAAACGGCCTGGTTGGCTGGAGACGAGCAGAAATATGGTTCCTGGCGGTGGCTCCTCAAGTGTCTTCAGCAGCGCGTTGGCAGCCGCGATGTTCAGGTCGTCGCTCCGGTCGACAATCACGACACGCCAGCCGCCGGCCCCCTGCGTGTGTCCGAGGAAACTTCGCAGGCGGCGCACCTCGTCGGCTGTGATAACCGTCTTATGCCGCTTCGTGGCGGGATCGTAGGGCCTGCGCAGCAGCAAGAGATCAGGGTGAGCCAGGTTGTCGACGAGGCGTGATCCGAACCAGCCGGGCTTCGTTGTTAGTCTCTGCCCCGGCACCCACTCGTGCGGCCCCGCGAGCGCGAAGCGGGCCGCCCGCCATGCGAGGGTCGCCTTGCCGACGCCTGCGGGCCCCGTCAACAGCCAGGCGTGATGGCAACGCGCGCCACGCAAGGCATCGTCGAGCGTCGCGATCTGATCGGCGTGACCGAAGACACTTGGGGCGTGGCGGGGATGCAGATACGGCGATAGCCTGTCCGCCTCTGGCAGAGCCTCGTCTTCTGCAGCAGCAGCGGCACGGGCCATCAGACGAGCGGCCTTTTGACAGGGTCGCCTAAAGCCCAGCAATCGATCGCAAACCTTGACGAGACGATGCGCCAGACATCCGCCGCCACCGCCTCGACGGCCTGTGATGCATCAACGACGCGGCAGCGATCGGGTTCCTGCGCGGCAATGTCGAGAAAGCCCCGGCGGATCGCATCGTAGTCGGCGCTCTGTGCGGCGTCGAAGCGGTTTTCTCCTCCTCGGGTTGCGGCGCGAACCCGTGCGACACCAACGTCGGCATCGAACACCAGCGTAAGTGCAGGCAGGAGGCCTGCGGTGGACACCTGTTCGACACGGCCTATCGTATCCGGTGCAAGCCCACCGAGCGTGCCCTGATAGACGCGGGTTGAATCGATGAATCGATCGCAGATGACGACCTGCCCCAAAGCCAGAGCGGGTCTGACGGTCACCTCGAGATGCTCGGCTCGTGCTGCGGCGAACACGAGCATTTCCGAGAGTTGCGCCTGGGGCTTCTCGGACAGGATGAGATCGCGCAGACGCTCTGCAAATGGTGCACCACCTGGTTCGCGGGTCACCACGACATCAAGACCAGCAGACCGCAGCCGCTCGGCAAGCAGCAGGCCCTGCGTCGTCTTGCCGGTGCCCTCCCCGCCTTCCAGTGTGATGAACGTACCGCGGTGCATCACACGCGCCTCCTTACCGCCCTCGGACGGTCGATGCGTGACGTTCAGGGCAACCAGCCAAACGCGAGATGGAAGGCGCTGTCGAGCCCGCGCCTCAGGACGCCCGCGGTTGCAACATCCTCAGCCGCATAGAGCGGGATCTCGTTCACTGCCCCTGTCGAGCTACGCACCCTCAGTTTTGCAACTTCGGCACCACTGGCAATCGGCGGCTTCAGCGGACCTTCATAGACGATTTCGGCTGTCAATCTCTGGTTCACTGGGAACCTCGGCAGCACCACCGTGAGCGGGCCATTTCCGGTCAGCGGCACGAAAAACTGCGTCCCGCCCCACACACGCGCCTGTCCGACGATATCCCCGCTCGCGAACAAATCGAATTTGCTGAAGCCGCGGAACCCCCACTCGAGCAAGCGCTGCGCCTCGCGCCGACGCTCGTTGCCCGTCTCAAGCCCGTTGACCACGACGACGAGACGGCGGTCGCCCTGAACTGCTGACGCCACGACGCCGTGGCCGGCTTCAGAGGTGAAGCCGGTCTTGAGCCCATCAACGCCGATATCAAGATCCAACAGGGGATTGCGATTGCGAAATACATGCCGGCGATAACGGAACTCGCGCTCGGCGAACAGCTTGTAGAGCTCGGGATAGTCCTCGATCAGATGCTCTGCGAGGATCACCAGATCACGCGCCGACATGCGGTGTTCAGGGTGGGGCAAGCCGGTCGAGTTGCGAAAGGTCGAGTTGCGAAGCCCAAGACGCTTGGCCTCGGCCTGCATCACCTTGGCAAAAGCTTCCTCGGACCCTGCCAGCCCTTCGGCAATGGCAATCGCAGCGTCATTGCCTGACTGAACGACGATGCCCCGAATGAGTTGCTCAAGCGTCTCGCGGGTGTTGACTGGGACCATCATGGCAGAGGTCCGGGACGGAGCCCCACCGGTCCGCCAGGCGTACTCGCTGACGAGAAACTCGTCGTCGAGCTTGAGCTGCCCGAGGCTGATGGCCCTATAGACGACAGCAAGCGTCATGAGCTTGCTCATGCTGGCGGGGGGAGCAGGCTCGTCGGCGTTGTGCTCGAACAGGACAGCGTTCGAGGTTGAGTCCACGAGAATCGCGTATTTTGCCGTCGTCTGAAAGCCGCCAGCCGGCTGCGCCGTGGTGGCGCAGGCGCTCGCGACAATGAGGCCCGAGGAAAGGAGAAGCGTTGCAAACCAGGCCGCCACCGTCAGAAATACGCAGCGGGTTGCGCGCCCAATCAGGGCAGATCGTCCGCCATGATTGCGGCGCAATATGGTTAACGTCAGCAGATGAGCGTTGTCGCGCATGCCTCGCCTTCCGTTAACGTGGGGCCAAGGGTTGAAGGCAACCCTCCATTGCGAGGGGACGTTCCTTATTCGAGCAGCCTGTGTCAACCTGCGATGGTCAGAGGCACCGATCGCGAGTGCGGCGGTGACCTGAGGTCCTCGCCCCCGATGTTGGGCTTGAGCCGCGGCTCAGTCGCGACTATTGCAAAGCGCGGCTTCGAGCCGCATGCCCGGAGAGGTGGCCGAGTGGTTTATGGCACCGGTCTTGAAAACCGGCGTGGGTGCAAGCCCACCGTGGGTTCGAATCCCACCCTCTCCGCCATTCCGAGACTTGTCCAGCTCGCACACATGAGTGCGAACGCCATCACCCGATGCTGCCGTCGGGCCGGAGCTGGGGGCGGTTCAGCGTAAACGTCGACTCTGGCGTCACCGTTGCGTAATCCATGTAGCCGAGGCGGGCGATCGGCTGCATTGCGGCCGTGTCGACAAACCCATTCTTGATGAACGCGTCGTCGATATAGACGCCAACCACGTAGCCGACGATCATCGTGTAGCCCGCCTTGCCGCCGGGAACGATGGCTGGCAGGTCGAACGTCTTGTAGAGCTTGCACTCGAGGGCGGCCGGCGCGCCTGCGACGCGCGGTGGCGCAACGAGGCGCGAAGCAGCCGTCTCAAGGCGCGCGATGTCGAACTCGTTGACCGCTGGGGCAACGTCCGCGCTCGTAACGTTCTGCTCGACGCGGTGTGCGAACGTGGCCATCGAGCACACAAATTCCCCCGTCTCGAGGATGTTGTTGAGGCTGTCTTTGCGGTGCGATGACCCGAGCACGACGTAGTGCGGGTTGTCGCTGACAGCATTGAAATAGCTGTAGGGTGCAAGATTGAGGACGCCTTCGCGGTCGAGGCTGGAGACCCAGCCGATCGGGCGCGGCACGACCAGTGATTTGAACGGATCGCGCGGTAGACCATGCGCATTGCCAGCGGTCTCGTAGAACATTGAGGCTCCTCGGTTGATTGACCGCGCCGACTTGGTGAGCCGTCACGCAGGGAGGCGTTTGGGAGAGAGGCGCGGCGAAGCTCAGGCGGGGAAATAGGTCGTGAGCGCTCCGACATCAGGCCGGTCCCGGTCAGGTTGGGCTTCGCGCGCCGTGCCGATGTAGATAAAGCCCGCAACCTTCTCGTGCGCCTCGAGACCCATCACGGCTGCAATACCTGGATCGTAGCTGTACCACTCGGTGATCCAGCTCGTGCCGAAACCCATGGCGTTGGCTGCCAGGCACAGATTGTAGCAGGCGGCCCCGCATGAGAGAACTTGCTCGATCTCCGGCACGCGGTCCGTCATTTTCGGTGACGAGATCACCGCAATGACCACCGGTGCGCGCAAGAACCGATTGCGCTCGGTCTCGCGACGCATCTCGGTCGCTTCTTCGGGGAAGCGGTCGGCAGCAATGCGCTCAAGGTGCAGCCCGAACGTTCTGCGCGCGGGCCCCTCGAATACGACGAAGCGCCAAGGGGCAAGCTTCTTGTGATCCGGAACGCGCGCAGCGCACATGAGAATCTCGCTCAACTGATCACGGCTTGGACCAGGATCAACGAGCAGAGCGGGCTTTGATGAGCGCCGCGTTTTCAACACGGCAAGAAGTTCATGACTAGCCATGGCGCCTCGTTCGGGCTTGTAATTCCAACGCTGTCAACCGGTAGCGCACCGCTCGCAGGAGAGACGCATGTCCGCCCCCCGTCCATGCACGCCTGCGCCGCGACTTGCCCGCATTGGCGCGCGTTTGGCACGCTGTACCGCAGGGAACCAGTCGTTGGCGACGTCCCGTCACGCTTGCGGACGCGTTCCCAGCGCAGCCGCAGTCGCCTCCGGCACACAACACCCGCATGATAGGGGCGACAGCGATGGGGCCGAGTCAATGCCAGACAGCCGCTTCATTTGCCGCGGCTCAGCGCCGCACTGCGATGGCCTAAGCCGCACCCGGATCCTCGCGCTCCTCCTGGCCGGTTTCGTCGCCGCACTCAGCCTAGCCATTCGCCCAAGTCTTGCAACTGACGCCAGGCCATCGATCGCCCTGGTCTTCGACGGGTCGGGCTCCATGTGGGGCGGCGTGAGCGGACGCGGCGAGCCCAAATTCCGCGTCGCCCGCGAAGCGCTTGTAGCGGCGCTCATTCCGCCTGTCACCGCCGAGCAGGTCGACGTCGCGCTGTTCGGCTTCGGGTTGCAGCAGCCTGGACGCTGTGGCTTGACGGAGGCACCGCTTGCGTTCCCGCAGACCCGCTCAAACGGACTTCAGTCGGCCGCCTCGCTGACACGCGCGCTGCAACGCATCAATCCGCAAGGGCGGGGCCCGATCGCAGAGGCGATGAAGGCAGCAGGACGCGCGCTCGCCACGCGCCCTGCCCCGCGGACGATGATCATCATCCATGACGACCCTGACAACTGCCAGGCCGACCCATGTGCCGTCGCGGACGAACTGAAGAAGGAAATGCCAGACCTCCAGATCTCGGCCATGACGCTGTCGCCCCCGGACCCCGATGCTCAAGATTTACTCGCGTGCCTTCGAACGCGAACCGGCGGCTCCGTGTTCCAATCACTACGGGCCGCCGAGATCGCCACCGGCATTGATGCCCTCGTCACGGCTGCCTTGTCCGCCAGAGCGCTGCGACCCGACGCGTCCTCCCCCAATGGTGCGCCCATCGCCACCGCCCCACCGCCGCTCTCCTCCGAGCCCGGCCTCACAATCGTCGATGGCGCTCGTGGTCTGATGCTTGCGGCTCGACTGGACGCCATGGGCACGCCAACGACGCGCGACCTGAGATGGACCATCACGCCGCTCGACGCATCCGAGCCACGCCCGATCACGAGGATCGCGCGAGAGCTCACGATGCCGCTCGCCGCTGGCCGCTATCAAGTCAG
>JBHJOC010000093.1:0-4103 GCA_050330095.1 Hyphomicrobiaceae bacterium | reverse complement strand
GCGACCGCGCGGCCTGTTCGCGCTCAAAGGGCGGGCTGTCGAAGCATGATCACGCGCGCTCTTCTCGGCCTCAACGATACGGCCAGTCGGATCTTCATAGCCGTCATGATGGGGCTGTTGATCATCGTCCCGGCCCTCAACCTGCTGGTCCCCGAAACATCGCCGTTCCACGTGCCGACCTATATCGTCGCATTGCTTGGCAAGTACCTCTGTTATGCGATCCTGGCCGTCGCGCTTGATCTGGTCTGGGGCTACTGCGGCATCCTTTCGCTCGGGCATGCTGCATTCTTTGCGCTCGGCGGCTACGCGATGGGCATGTATCTGATGCGCCAGATCGGACCACGCGGGGTCTACGCCGACCCAGTGTTGCCCGACTTCATGGTGTTTCTGAATTGGAAGGACCTGCCCTGGTTCTGGTGGGGGTTCGACCAGTTCTGGTTTGCAGCGATCATGATCATTGCCGTCCCAGGGGCGCTCGCCTTCGTGTTCGGTTGGCTTGCTTTTCGCTCGAGGGTCACCGGCGTCTATCTCTCGATCATCACGCAGGCCATGACCTATGCGTTGATGCTTTCGTTCTTCCGCAACGAGATGGGCTTTGGCGGTAACAATGGGCTTACAGACTTCAAGGACATTCTCGGCTTCGACATCCAGGCTCAATCAACGCGGGTCGCGCTTTATGCGCTGACCGTGCTGACGCTCCTGTTGACCTTCATCATCTGTCGGCTTCTCGTCACCTCGACCTACGGCAAAGTTCTGGTGGCGATCCGCGACGCCGAAAGCCGGACACGATTCCTCGGCTACCGGGTCGAGCAATACAAGCTCATCGCCTTCGTGGTCTCAGCGGCCCTTGCTGGCATTGCCGGGGCGCTCTATGTGCCCCAGGTCGGCATTATCAACCCGTCAGAGTTTGCGCCCGCCAACTCGATCGAAGCGGTCATCTGGGTTGCTGTCGGCGGCCGCGGTACACTCACTGGAGCAGCGCTCGGCGCCGTGCTCGTGAACTTCGCCAAGTCTTACTTCACGACTGGCCTGCTGGCACCCTACTGGCTGTTCGCGCTTGGTGGGCTCTTCATTCTTACGACGCTTCTGCTGCCTAAAGGCATCGTAGGAACTGCCGGCGAGTTCTGGACGCGACGCCGCGCCAGCAGCAAAGAAGACGCGCCCATCACGCCACGCTCCAGCGTGCCTCAAGCCGCGGCCGAGTGACGAGCAGACACCACAATGACCAGCCACATCAAGACGAGCAGCGTGCTCTACCTCGACGACGTCAACGTTTCTTTCGACGGCTTCAGGGCTCTGCGCGGGCTTTCCCTCGTGCTCGAGCCTGGTGAGATGCGTGCGATCATCGGCCCGAACGGCGCCGGCAAATCGACCATGATGGACGTGATCACCGGCAAAACGCGACCTGATGGCGGCGACGTTGTGTTTGATGGCCTTCACGATCTGACCAAACTCGACGAAGCGACCATCGCCAATCTAGGAATCGGCCGGAAGTTCCAAAAGCCGACGGTCTTCGAGTTCCACACGGTCGCAGACAACATCAGATTGGCGTTGCACGGCCCGCGCGGCCCCCTATCGGCACTGTTTGGCAGCCGCAACGCGATTACGTCGGAACGCATCGACGCGATCCTGGCGCGCGTGCGCATGACGTCGATGCGGGAACGCATGGCCGGCGATCTCAGCCATGGCCAGAAGCAGTGGCTCGAGATCGGGATGCTGCTCGCGCAAGACCCGAAACTGCTGCTGGTCGACGAGCCCGTCGCCGGAATGACCGATGCCGAGACGGAGCAGACTGCTGAGCTGTTGCGCGACATCGCAACCAGCCACTCGGTCGTTGTTGTCGAGCATGATATGGCGTTTGTGCGCGCGCTCGGGGTCAAGGTGACGTGCTTGCACGAAGGCTCGGTACTTGCCGAAGGCAGTATCGAGGCGGTGTCCGCCAATCCAAGGGTTGTTGAAGTCTATCTCGGCCGGTGACGAGTTGCGCGGGCCGCAAAGCTCGATCACCAGGCCTGCGTGTCGTCCGCGTCTCATCACGGGGAGAGTTGCTCATGCTGCCGCCGTTCAGACCGTTCAAGGACCGCCCCGTCAAACGGGCACCGCTCATGCGCCTGCGCAGTCATGCGCCCCGCGAGGTCGACACTAGCGAAAGCGCCGAGGTCCAGGGATCGACGCCAAAACTGAAATCGATCGCCAAAGACCCGACGCCCCGTTCGCGACCCGCCGGTGGCGTGGTGATCGAATGCTGAGTGTCCAGGCGATCGACCTGCATTATGGCGCTGCCCAGGCGCTGCGCCGTGTCTCGATCGCGGCCTCACCGGGAGCTGTCACGTGCGTGCTCGGGCGCAACGGTGTTGGCAAGACAAGCCTCCTCCGAGCGATCGTCGGGCAACAGCCGATCAGTGGTGGGCGCATCCTTTGGCAGGATCAGGACATCTCGCGGATCCCGCAACACGAACGGGCGCGTCGTGGCATCGCGATCGTGCCGCAGGGGCGGGAGATCTTTCCGCTTCTCACGGTGCGGGAAAACCTCGAGACGGGATACGCTGCAACGCCACGTCGCGAGCGCTACGTGCCCGATGAAATCTTCGAGTTGTTTCCAGTCCTCAAGGAAATGCTCGGCAGGCGGGGCGGCGACCTGTCCGGCGGACAGCAACAGCAACTCGCGATTGCGCGCGCGATGGTGATGCGACCGAAGCTCTTGGTGCTCGACGAGCCCACCGAAGGAATCCAGCCTTCGATCATCAAGGATATCGGCCGCGCGATCGGATATCTGCGTTCAAAGGGCGAGATCGCGATCCTCCTGGTCGAGCAGTACTTCGAATTCGCGCGCGACTTGGCAGACAGCTATGCGGTCATGGATCGTGGCCAGATCGTACTGTCGGGGAGCAGAGCTGACATGGTCGAGGCCGACGTTCGCCGTCACCTCTCGGTCTGAGGCGGCACGCCAGATGGATCGCGCGCGCGCAGGGATACGAGGGGGGGCGGCTGCCAGTGCGGCAGCCAGCGCCCTCGCCGGGGTGCGGGTTGTTGGCGGCGTGGCGGCGACATTCGCGACAGCTAACGGAGCGACACGCCCTCGATCCGTCAGGGAACGTGACGGCTACCGGATGAGGTTCCCAAGGGACGGCAGTGGCTTGCAGGGCGTCGTGATCAATACGGGTGGCGGCGTTGCTGGCGGCGATGCTGTGGCGATCGCGCTGGAAGCCCAGGCGAATGCCGATGTGCTGGTGACGACGCAGTCGGCCGAGCGGGTCTATCGGGCCCTCGATGGTGCTGACACTGAAATCAATCTCGACCTGGTCGCCGCCGACGGCGCGAGGCTTGTTTGGATACCGCACGAGACGATCCTGTTTGATCGGTCGCACGTGACGCGGAGGCTCGAGGCCAACGTCGCATCGAGCGCGCGGCTGCTGATTGTCGAGACCTTGGTGTTCGGCCGCAAAGCGCACGGCGAGACTGTCGCGAGCGGGCATGTTGCCGATCGATGGCGGATCAGACGCGAGGGTCGGCTGATCTTTGCCGATACCCTGCGGCTCACGGGAGACGTTGCATCGATCCTGGCGAGCCCCATGATTGCAGACGGCGCGCACGCCGTGAGCACGGTGGTCTACGTGGCACCAGATGCCGAGGAACGCCTCGACGCGGTGCGCGCGCAGATCGCCCGTTCCAAGTGCCGATTGGCAGCCAGCGCCTTTGACGGGCTTGTCATCATTCGCGCGGTTGCGAATGAAATGTCGGCGCTACGGCGGGCACTCACGGCTCTTGTTCCCCTGCTTTCGGGGCGAGACGCGCCGCGCCAGTGGCACGCCTGATGGTCGCCAACCGAATGGATAGTTAAAGAGGACGTACGATGAACCTCTCACCACGCGAGAAGGACAAGCTGCTGGTTGCGATGGCAGCAGTGGTCGCCAGGCGGCGTCTCGAACGGGGCGTCAAGCTCAATCACCCGGAGGCGATTGCACTCATCACCGATTTCGTCGTCGAAGGCGCTCGTGACGGACGTTCGGTTTCGGAACTCATGGAGGCCGGAGCGCAGGTCATCTCGAGGGATCAGGTCATGGAGGGGGTCGCCGAGATGATCCACGACGTCCAGGTCGAAG
>JBHJOC010000092.1:0-28417 GCA_050330095.1 Hyphomicrobiaceae bacterium | reverse complement strand
CTCCTCTACGACGAGGGCTACACGATCAAGGGCGTCCAGAAGCTGCTCAAGAGCCGACGCGCCAAGGACGAGCCGGACCTGCCCGACGTCGGCGGCGAGGAGAGCGGCCTGGACGAGGTGCAGGCGCAGGCGCTGCGCCGGCTCCGTCGGGACTTACAGAGCCTCCGGGACGCGCTGCGCAGCGCTGCGGGCTGAGCCTTCCTTGCGATCCTTGCCGGCGACGGCTATAGACGCCCCGTTCGGAGCGTAGCGCAGCCTGGTAGCGCACTAGTCTGGGGGACTAGGGGTCGTGGGTTCAAATCCCGCCGCTCCGACCACTAATTGAACGTTCAGCCCGGACCTTGAGCCCGGGTGACCACCGAGCGATCGGTCGATACGGGCGTAAGTCAGCCTGAAAACGACCGCAGCCGAGACGGCTTCAGGCTCAACCCAGTTCGATCTTGATGTCCTGAGCACCTTCCCAAAGTGTTTTCCGGCCAAGGGTATAGAGGTTTTCGAGACCGGATGTGAGCGTGAGAAAGTGGTTGCCTGAAAGCTGCCCGGCTCTCGAGGCGAAATTGACGTTGCCATAGGCGAGCAGGATTTCCGTCTCGCTCACGCCGCCAGGGTAAAGAATGATCTGGCCTGGCGCCGGATAACACGTGTTGTTCTCGTAGCCGACGCCGAAATCCAAGTCCCCGAGCGGGATCCAGACGCCCTCTCCGCTCCAGCGCACATGGACGATCTTGCTGCTGAAGGGCATATGCGGCTTGAAGGCTGCGCAGGTTTTGGGCGCGCTCTCCTGTTCGAAGCGCGCGAGAAACGTGAACGGGCCAGCCGTAACCTTGACAGTGCTCATGGGTATCATCCTGGGGGTTGAGCGTCAGACGTGAGGGCCACTCGCAACATCAACGACTGAGTGAGGCGGTGCTCGCGCCTCAATTGACATCAAGTGTGTGGCACCCATCCGTCAATTCAGGCACGACGCCTCACGAGGGGGCGCGTGTCATGCGCTGGGAGTGGCAAAGTGTGACCGCGTGCGCGGGATATGGCCGCCGTGACCTTTTTCGCCGACGAGAGCGCCATCGCGCACGACGATGCTGCCGCGAACCATCGTCGTGACCGGCCATCCCGTCACCTCGAGCCCCTCATAGGGGGTATAGTCCGCGCCGCCATTCAAAATCGCCTGTGTGATCGTGACGCTCCGGTCCGGGTCCCAGATGGCGATATCCGCATCGGACCCGATCGCGATCGTTCCTTTGCGTGGATAGAGGCCATACATCTTGGCGTGGTTCGTCGAGGCGAGCGCGACGAACCTGTTGAGGTCGATCCGACCCTTCTTGACGCCTTCTGAAAACAGGATCGGCAGACGCGTCTCCACTCCAGGGATGCCATTCGGCACCCAGCGGAAACTTGACCGACCCTGCGGCCTCAGTTTGCCCGCGTCATCCTCATAGCGGAACGGGCAGTGATCTGACGAGAATATCTGAAAAACCCCGGTCTCGAGACCGAGCCAGCACGCGCGCTGGCTCTCCTCGTCCCTCGGAGGTGGTGAGCAGACATACTTGGCGCCCTCCATGTCGAGACCGTCAAGGTCGCGTTCGGTGAGGACGAGGTACTGCGGGCACGTCTCGCCGTACACCTTGAGCCCGCGGCTCTGTGCCCATCGGATCTGCTCCATCGCCTCACCACTCGAGACGTGGACGATCATGATTGGGACATCGACGAGTTGGGCGAGGCTGATCGCGCGATGGGTTGCCTCCCGTTCGACTGGGATCGGCCGCGATGTAGCGTGATACTTGGGCGCGATCCTGCCAGAGGCTTCGAGCCGCTCGGTCAGGAACCTGATCGCATCGTAGTTTTCAGCGTGAACCAGGACGAGCGCGCCAGTCTCGCGCGCGCAAGCCAACACATCGAGGATCTCCTTATCCGCGAGCGCGAGGCCCTCGTAAGTCATGAAGACCTTGAACGACGTGTAGCCGTCCTCGACGAGGGCCGGCAGTTCCTGCCCGAGTACGGACGCCGTGGGGTCCGAGATAATGAGATGAAAGCTGACGTCGACATGGCAGTTCTGGTCGGCTAGGCCGTGGTAGGCGTTGACCGCCTCGCGCAGGCCCTGCCCCTTCTGCTGCAGGCAAAATGGCATCACGGTGGTGTTGCCGCCGAATGCTGCAGACCGCGTCGCACTCTCGAAATCGTCCGCCATAACGACGCCGGGCCCGCTCGGCTGGGCGATATGCACGTGACTGTCGATCCCGCCGGGTAGCACGAGACGCCCGGTTGCGTCGATCACGTCGCGCGCAGTGCCAAGATCAGTCCCGAGCGCGACGATACGACCATCCGTTATGCCAATGTCCGCCTTGAACGTATCCGACGCCGTAGCGACGGTCCCGCCGCGGATGCAGAGATCGAACACGTTGTCCTCCTTTGCCATGGGCTGCCTGAACCGCGTATGCGGTGACGCCCCTCAATTTCAGCGCCGTCCATTCATTCGATAGAATGGCTCATGCTGGCTCGCATCGACCCAGTCCGCATAAAATGCTTGCACATGCGGAAGTAGGGCCTTGGCAAGGCCGCGGCGTTCGACCTCGTCGTCCGAGAGGGCCCGCGCCATGTCGTCGTGAATGGCGCGTAGTACCTCCGCCCGATCAACCCGCTTGAAGCGACCCTGCTCGTAGATGATCTCGCCATCGCAGATGACGCGCCCCACGGCGTGCGATTTGGCCCTCTGCACGATCGCGTCGAGCGTCGACGTCTCTGGATCGAGATAGGGATAGGCCACGTCTTGCCAGTCGATCATGATGAGGTCTGCGGCTTTGCCGGGCTCCAAGCTCCCGATCATGCGCGCGAACGGTGTCGTCATCGCGCCGCCGGCCGTCGCCATGCGAAGCACCTGCGGCGTTGTCGGCACCTCGTCCCGCTCGAGTCCCGGAACGCGATGCGCGCGCAGCACGAGCCGCATTTCCTGCAGCATGTCCCGGTCGTCGTTGAGGCCGGCTTCATCGATGCCGATCGCCGTCGCGATGCCTTTGGCCTCGAAATGGTTGAGCGCCGCAATGCCCGATCTCAGTCTGAAGTTCGACGAGCAATTGTGGCAGATGCAGGTGCCGGTCTCGGCGAGGCGCTCCACATCAGCTTGCGTCAGCCAGACGCCGTGGCCGATCGTGAGCTTCGGTCCGAGCATGCCAAACCGGTCAAGATAGGCGATGGCCGAGCAACCGCCCCGACGCTCGGCGTATGCCTTCTGATACTGCGTCTCGAGCACGTGCATGTGCATCGGTAGACCTTCGGTGCGCGAGGTCTCGGCCAGAGTGGCAAGCGCGTGATCAGAGCACCAGTGTAGGTTTGCTGGTGCCAGCTGGATGGCGATCCTGGACTTGGACGCTGCATGCCGTCGCAAGCGGTCGGTCAGTTCGATTGCTTCCGGCAGCCCGACCTTGATGCGGTCGAACCACCGCTGCACCGGCCCTTGCAGGTCTCGGGGAAGGCTTGCAACGAACTCCTCGTCGGCGCGGTAGACGAGCCGGTTCTGATCTCGCACGGAATAGCTATAGGAGGCGCGCATGCCGACGTCGTCGTAGGCCCGCAGCACGTCTCGGCACTTCGCCTCGACCTCATCGAGCGAACCCGGCAGCACACTTTGAATGTGCTGCACGGTTGTAACGCCGGATGCGATCATCTCGAAGGCCGAATAGAGGGTGTCGAGATAAAGGTCGACGCTTCTCATGACCATGCGGGTCACGAACCAAAGCTCGAGCGGCATGTCCGGTGAACCAAGCTGGACCGGCGTCAGTCCCACATGATGGTGGGCATTGACAAAGCCCGGAAGCACGACCTCGTTGCCGGTGCCGACGACCGGGGCTTCAGGAAAGCGCCGCGTGAGGTCTGCAAACGTCCCGATCTCGGCGATCACGCCGTCGTCGACGAGAATGGCACCTTGCTGGATCTCTTCGTAGCTGAAGCGATCGTGGACGCGCGGGATAAGGCTGCGGCTGCGAATGAGCAGGTTGGTCATGTTCGATCTGCCTGCCATGGATAGCGCCAGGGATGGCTGGCTTCATAGCGCGCGGCGATGTCGAGCAGGAGATCGTCGCCGCCGCTTGGCCCAACGACTTGGACGCCGATCGGCAGCCCGTCTGCGGCCGGGTCACAGGGGATCGACACGGCCGGATGGCCGATCGCGTTGACCCAGCCCGTGTAGATGGCATGGGCGCGGGGACCGACGGGCGTGCCGTCGATCGTGTCTGGAAAGGGCACATTGGCCGCCCACGGCATCGCAGCACAGCAGGGTGTCACGATCAGGTCGATGTTGGCGAAAGCCTCTCCGGCCAGCGTACGAAGGGACCGGACGAGTTCATCGATGTGTGCGAGATCCGCATCGCTCACGCGCATGCCGGCCTCCGCGATGGCGACGTACGTTTCTGGAACCTTGGTCCTGAAGTCCGGCCGATCCGCCATCAACCGCGCAAGACCGCTTGCACCGATTGAGGGCCAAAGCGCGTTGAATTCAGCGATCTCGAATGGCAATGACCCGACTTCGACGCTGTGGCCCATCGCGGCGAGCCGCCCTGCTGCCAGACGTACCGATGCAAGGATGGCGGGATCGCAAGGTGAACCATCGATCGCCTCGACGAACAGGATCCGCAAATCTTGCCTCGTGCGAGTGCTGGACGTCAGGCCGTCGCCGCCCTGGTGCGCTGGCGAACCTCGCGGCGACATCGCGCCCAGCAGCGCGCGCGCATCGCGAACGCTCCTGGTCAATGTGCCGACCACCTCGAAGTCCCGCAGGAGTTGCGGCAGTCCTCCCGCCCGCGGGATCCTGCCGACCGACGGTTTGAGACCGAAAAGACCCGTGTAAGCGGCTGGCCTGCGAATGGACCCGCCGCCGTCCGTGCCGATCGCGATCGGCACTAGTCCCGCGGCAACGGCGCTTGCTGAGCCGCCGCTCGATCCGCCTGGCGTCAGGTCGGGCTGCCAAGCGTTGCCCGTCACACCGAACAGCGCGTTGGCGGTGTAACCTTCAATCGAGAACTCTGGCGTATTGGTCTTGCCGACGATCACGGCGCCTTGTGCCCTGATACGCGCGATCGGCGCTTCATCGGCGGGAGCTGCAGCGCCTGCAAACAACCGGCTTCCCCAGGTGGCCGGCATCCCTTCGACCACCAGGTTGTCCTTGATGGCGATGGGCACGCCATCGAGCAGACCGCGTGGGGCTCCGGCGCGAAACCGCGCTGCACTCGCCTCGGCATCGAGGCGCGCGCGCTCCGACAGGGCCGTAAAGCAGTTGAGCGTTCTGTCACTCTCTCCAATGCGCGCGAAACACAGATCGAGGCACTCAACCGGATCGAGTGCGCGCGATCGGAATGCCGCGGCGAGGTCGATGGCGTCAAAGCCGATGATAGGATCCAGCATATTCGGATGATCAGGCAATTCGCCACCCCGACTCATCGGCCGCACGCGCGATGCTCGTTGGGCGTGCTTCTCGAAATGCGGGTTGGTCCCGGCCCGAACCCCGTGCGCTCGGCTGCAGGCTTGAAGTCAACGTCCATCCGCGCAACACCCCATGACCGGCCACGATCTCGACGGTTCAGGTTGCCTCGTACCGCCGACCAGACGTCCCGGCACCCTCCGCAACACGGGCCTGTCAGGGACGTCTGATCGAACAGCGGTACGAGAGTCATTAGGTTCCTCGTACCCTTTGCTTGCCGAAGTTTGTTTCGGCGCCTGCCAAGACTGGCTGACGACCTACGGGAAGCGGGTACACAACCTGCAGCCTAACCACCACCGCCGCCGTGTCACGATGAAACTTTGCATGCATTCTGGCATCAATGCATTGTTTTTAGGCACGACTTTTTGATCTTGGCGGTTCAATTACAGAGCGGCCGGCGGAGCGCGGTAACTCAGGAACGGCTGATGCAGCAAAGAAGTGGCGCATCCAGACTTTCGAATGCCGGGTCGAATAGGTCGTCTCGCCCTGTTGGCATCCGTGCGGCGCTGCACGTGAAGGCTGCGGATCGCATCCGCCGCATGATCGTCAAAGGTACGCTGCCGGCTGGGCTTGACGTGGCTGAGACCGAGCTTTGCGCCAAGCCCGGGATGTCCCGCACGCCGTTGCGCGAGGCGATGAAGCTGCTGGCTGCGGAAGGGCTCGTCGAACTGCGGCGCAACCGGTCTGCAAGGATCACGCCCCTCGACGTCAAGCACGTCTCCGACATCTTCGAGGCTGTCGCCTGTCTCGAGCGTTCTGCTGCTGAGCTGGCGGCCGTGCGCATGACCGAGCGCGACCTTGCGCGGCTGGCCCGCCTTCAGACGACGCTTGAGCGCCACTTCACCAACGGCGACCTGGTATCCTACTTCGGGGTCAATCAGAAGGTTCATGCGTCGATCATCGCAGCATCGAGCAACGCCGTGCTGGTGAACATGCACGCCCACCTGATGACGCAGGTCGAAAGAGCCCGCTACTTCGCCCTTCGCGCCCATGGCCGATGGGAAGAATCGATTGCCGAGCACCGCGCCATTCTTGAAAGCCTCGAAAACCGAGATCCGCCAAGGGCCGGCGCGCTGCTGTTTGAGCACGTGCGCCACACGGGCGATGCCGTCTGCCGTTTGATCGCCGACGGAGAGGCATCTGACTAATCCCATGTGTTCCTGCCGTGGGGCCGGGACACAAGACATCACCGCGTAAGGACCCAGGACCGTGCGAATTTTGCTTCTTAATCCGAACACGACGACGGCGATCACGGACCTCTTACTCGCGGCGGCGTGCTCTGCTGCAGCGCCCGGAACCGACATCGTTCCGGTCACAGCGCAGCGCGGCGTGCCCTACATCGCAACGCGCGCCGAAGCACAGATCGGCGGCGTGGTCGCGCTTGAGGTGTTGGCTGAGCACCACCAGGGCTTCGACGCTGCAATCATCGCAGCCTTCGGTGATCCAGGACTCGGCGGTGCGCGCGAGTTGTTCCCGCTGCCAATTGTCGGTCTGGCCGAGGCGTCGATGCTGCTTGCCTGCACGCTCGGTCGCACCTTCTCGATCGTTACGTTCGCAGCTGCCCTCGAGCCTTGGTACCGCGAATGTGTGGCTTGGCACGGTCTGTCGCAACGCTGCGCCAGCATCCGGACGCTTGAGACGCGGTTCGCTTCAGTCGATGACGTCCAGAACGAGAAAGAAAGCGACCTCGTCGCACTCGCCTCTCGCACCATCGAGCAGGATGGCGCGGACGTGATCGTGCTTGCCGGCGCGCCACTGGCAGGTCTCGCCCCAAGGGTCCGCGATCGCATCCCGGTGCCCGTCGTCGAATGCACGGCTGCGGCGGTGAAGTTCGCCGAAGCGCTCGTCACGCTGGCCCCGCGCAAAGCAACGGTTGGCACGTTCAAGCGACCGGCACCTAAGCCTGCAACCGGCGTGGCGCCAGCTCTCGCGCGATGGTTGGCGCACGATTGAGGGCGTTTCGATCAACGATTGGGCAGCGCTCAGGCCAATTGCCAAAGCGCCGTGCAGCTGGTCAGCCGTCGTGCGTGCAATTATTATTGAAAATACTGATTCAAAACAATTTTTAGTGATGGCATGAGGTTTGCTTCAGTGTCGCCAAGCGAACGTTGAGGGGAGTGCCAAATGTCGGGTTACGATCTGTTGAACCGCCGGATATCGCGCCGGGTGCTGCTCGGCTCTGCAGCGACCGCTGCAGCAACCATTGCCGCCCCTGCCGTGCTCAGGGCGCAGACCCGCGAGATCGTTATTGGCTGCGCGGCAAGCCATACGGGCTGGATGACGGACATCGTCGCGCCCGTGTTCGAGGCCAAGCACAACGCCAAGATCATCGTCGAGGGCACACGCTCACTCGTGAACCTCGAGAAGATGCGGTCGAACAAGGCCAATCCCTACCTCTCCGTGGTCCAAATGGACGATCCGGTGATGATCATGGCTGTCGAGGAGGGGCTGCTCGAGCCAATCACGCCGGCGACCGTTCCAAATCTTGCGAAGCTCAGGCCGGGCGCGACCCACATGGACGGCATGTGGGCCAACTATGTGCAGCCGTGGGCGGGGATTGGATACAATTCGACATCGTTGCCGGCGGGCGTCGAGACATGGACGGCGCTTTGGGACGCGTCGGCCAAGGGCAAGATCATCATTCCGTCGTTGCAGAATACCGAGGGGATGTGGACGTTGTTTGCGGCAGCGCAGCTTGCGACGGGCAAGCCGCTCGAGGCAGCGCAATATGAAATCGACGCTGCTTTCGACAAACTGAAAGAGCTCAAGCCAAACCTGCTCAGCGTCTATACGGTCATGACGCAAGCGTTCAATCTGCTCGAGCAGGGTGAGATCTCAATGCTTGCTGGCAATTGGTCGGCCTATGCCCTTCCGCGCAAGGCGC
The DNA here is from genome assembly GCA_050330095.1 of Hyphomicrobiaceae bacterium. GTDB lineage: Bacteria > Pseudomonadota > Alphaproteobacteria > Rhizobiales > Hyphomicrobiaceae > JBCBWG01. Next base: position 20,066 of record JBHJOC010000092.1, on the reverse strand, counting down.
AGGGCTCGCCTGTCGATCTTGCGGCGCCCAAGGAGGGGATCTTCGCGATGCCGTCCGGGATCTGCCTCGTGAAGGGCGGACCGAACCAGGACTTGGCGCTTGCCTACATCAACGAAATGCTCGGTGCCGAACTCCAAACCAAGCTCGCCGAAAGCACTTTTGCGGTGCCAGCAAACACCGAAGTCAGCGCTGGGCCGAAGATTCCCGCAGGCGTTCCCTTGTTCGGGCCGGACTGGGCTTTCGTTTCGAAGAACCGGGCCGCTTGGATTGAGCGGTTCGATCGGCTTATGGCGTCCTGATGCTGGCGCGCGCGGGCCAATCGAAAGATCAGGTTACTGAGCCGGTCGAACGCGGCCTCGCTCCGCCGCTGGCTGGCTACCTGTCTGTTGCAAAGGTCTCAAAAAGCTATCGTTCGGCCCGCGTACTCGACGCGCTCGACCTCGAGGTCGAGCGCGGCGAGATCATCTCGCTTCTCGGACCCTCTGGCTGCGGGAAAACGACGCTGTTGCGCGCGATTGCCGGGCTGGTCTCGGCCGATCAGGGCACAATCACGCTCGATCGCCGCGATATCACCCGTGTACCGGCCCACCGACGCAACGTCAGTGTTGTATTCCAGAGCTACGCGCTGTTCCCGCACCTCGATGTGTTTGAGAACGTGGCCTTCGGGCTTCGCACCCAGGGGTTGCGGGGCTCTGCCCTCAAAGCGCGCGTCGAAGGCGCGTTGTCGATGGTGCGGATGGACACGTTCCGCGACCGCTCCATCGGTGCGCTATCCGGTGGCCAACAGCAGCGTGTGGCTGTTGCCCGTGCCTTGGTCGTAGAGCCGAGCCTCGTTCTGCTCGACGAGCCGTTCAGTGCCCTCGACCGCAAGCTGCGCGAGACGATGCAGGTGGAGCTCAAGTCGTTGCTGCGGTCTAAGGCTATCACTGCCATTTTCGTGACCCACGACCAGGAGGAAGCCCTCGCGGTTTCCGATCGTATCGCGGTGATGAACGCGGGGCGGATCGAGCAGTTCGCCGATCCCGTGACGCTTTACGAGCAGCCGGAGACGAGCTTCGTCATGGAGTTCGTGGGCCTGTCGACGTGGCTTCAAGGCCGGGTCGTTGCTCATGACGGTGAGGTCGCCCTGGTTGAGACAGCGCACGGCCGGCTGCGTGCCCCGTCCCGTCTGAAGGCCGGGACTAGCGTCGTGCTGGCCGCGCGGCCGGAGCGAATCTCGCTGGGCCTGATAGAGCCGAATGCGAATGCGATCTCGGTGCGCCTGCAAGACGTGATGTGCCTCGGCTCCAAAACACACCTCTACGGCGAGACGGCCGGTGACGACCGCATCCTTGCGGAAGTCAGCGGCTCGAGCATCCTGGCCGAGGTCGCGGCAGGTCGGGACGTGCAGCTCAGCTGGCCTGTTGATGCAACCCGGCTTTATCCGAGGCCGGCGGCATGACGGCCCAAGCGCTTGACGTCGGACGGAGTGGGCTCGCGGCAGGGGCGCCCGTCGACCGGTTCGCGCTGCTCGTCATGCCGGGGCTGATGTATCTCGCGGTGCTTTTTGCGCTGCCGCTCCTGTTGCTGCTCGTGAAGAGTTTTCAGGGGCCGGGCGGTGAGATCACGTTGGCCGGTTATGCCGCGCTGCTGTCTGACCCCTATACGATTGACGTTCTCTGGCGCACACTGCGCGTTGCGACGTTGACGACGATCGTTTGTTTGCTGCTTGCGTATCCGACCGCTTTTGCGCTTGCGCGTGCCCGAGGCGTTGCCCAGGCCATTTTGCTGGTCGCAATGGTCCTGCCCCTGTCGCTCGGCGTCATCGTCAAGGCCTTCTCCTGGTCGATCGTGTTACGCTCCAACGGCATCGTCAATCAGACGCTCATGGCCGTTGGCTTCACGGATGCTCCGGTCCGCATGCTGTTCACCGAGACGGCACTCGTGCTCGGTGCCGCCAACATCTTTCTTCCGTTCATGGTGCTGCCGATCTTTGCCGTCGTGCGCCAGCTCGATCCAAGCCTGTCGGGAGCCGCTGCGACGCTCGGAGCAAACCCGGTTCGCGCTTTCCTGACCGTGACGCTCCCGCTCACGCTGCCGGGCGTGATCGCCGGGGTCGCGTTCGTCTTCTCGATGGCCGTATCGATGTACGTGATCCCGAGCTTGATCGTCGGGGAGCGGCTGCAAAACCTGCCGATGATGATTGCGCGGGCGTTCTTGTTTCTGCGTAACGAGCAGCTTGGTTCGGCCATGGCGGTCGTGCTGCTCTCAATCGCGGTGCTTGTCGTGTTTGCAAGCGCTCTTCTGTTGCGGTGGACGGAGCGCGGGCGCTCATGAGCCGGACCGAGCAGATTGCGAGGATGGCATCGTGGGTCGTTGCAGGCCTCGTCGCGCTGTTCCTGCTGACGCCGATCGTCGTCACGGTGCTCGTCTCGTTCACGTCCTCGACTGTTTATACGTTGCCGCCACCAGAGTGGTCGCTGCGCTGGTATTCCTCACTCGCGCGCAAGGACGGCCTCGTTGATGCCGTGCTGCTGTCTCTCAATCTGGCGCTGCTTTCGACGGCCGTTTCACTGGTTCTCGGAACAGCCATGGCGCTGGCGGTGATCCGCGGACGGTTCCCGGGGCGGCAGGCGATCGCGACGTTTGCCGTCTCACCTCTGATGATGCCAGGTCTCGTTGTCGGCGTCGCCCTGCTTCAGGTTTTTCGGGAGTTCGGCCTCCGTGATGCCTACGTTTCGCTTCTCCTCGCGCACGTGGTGATCACACTTCCGTTCGTGATGAGAACGCTGTTGGCGGCGCTCGCCAGCTTCGACTTCGCACTGATCGACGCGGCGCGTACGCTCGGCATGTCGCACGTTCACGCGATCGGCCGCGTCATGGTGCCGGCCCTTGCGCCAGCGTTTCTAACGGCTGGCCTGTTCGCGTTCCTGGCCTCGATGGACAACTACCCTGTGTCGATCTTCCTCGCCGATGCCAGGACGAAGACCCTGCCGATTAAGATGTTGCAGTACCTCGAAGAGAGCCCAGACCCATCGCTTGCCGCCATCTCCAGCGGTCTCATCATGCTTGCGCTGGTTGCGCTGATGTTTGGCGCGCGCACGGTCGGTCTTAACCGGATGATTCAGTGACATGAGGGAGCAGGGCTTTGGAACGTCGTGACTTCAGGGGCTACGGTGACCGCCCGCCGAACATCCGTTGGCCGAACGGGGCCGATCTGGCCGTCTCGTTCGTCGTCAACGTCGAGGAGGGTGCAGAGCTATCGCGCGCAGACGGTGACGAACGCAATGAGAGCATCCACGAGATCAATCTCGAGGTCGTCGATGCGGTCGACCTATGCATGGAAACGCACTTCGCCTACGGGCCTCGCGCCGGCTACCGCCGCATCGTCGAGGCGCTCGACGGTTACGGTGTCACGGCTACGTTTTCGTGCTGCGGGCGGGCAGCACAGCGCACGCCTTGGCTGATCGCCGACGCGGTTGCCCGCGGGCATGAGGCGTCGTGCCACGGCTGGCGGTGGGAGACGATGGCGCGCAAGACGATTGAGGAGGAGCGCGAGATCATCGCAAAGACCCACGCCGCAGTCAGTGCTGCTGCGGGTGTGGCTGCTGTCGGCTGGCACACGCGATCGACGAGTTCGCTTACGACGCGTGGGCTGCTGCTCGAGCACGGCGGCTTTCTTTACGATTCCGATGCCTATGACGACGATATTCCCTATATTTTGTCAGTTGGTGGGAAAGACCACGTGGTTCTGCCCTATTCATTCGACACCAACGATATGAAATTCCAGCCAGGTGGAGGCTTTGTTCTTGCAGACCACTTCGCCGAATATTGCATGGCTGCATTCGATCGGCTCATCAAGGAGGGCCAAAAAGAGACGCGAATGATGTCTGTTGGACTGCATTTGAGAACCATAGGTCGACCAGGACGAATTGCGGGTCTGGAAAAGCTCCTGGAGCACATGACGGCAACCGGTGGAGTCTGGTTCGCAAGTCGCGCTCAAATTGCCAGATATTGGAGGCAAATCAACAATCTAGAGGATCGGCCCGCGGTCTGAGAGAGCGGCGCCTGTAGGATTTGTCGCGTTGCTCTTAAAAAATGTCACCTTCTTGCCTATTGGCGGAAAGGACTTTCTCATTGGTGAGGGAAATCTGTTTGGCGCAATGTGGACCAAGGCCATGGGATACGGCTGCAACAGTAATCAGCCCAAAAAATAAGCAGCGTTGACTATATTATGGTCTTGTAATATTGGCCCCCAACTAAATAGTTACTTGGTGGCTGCCCATGGTATTAACTTTGAGCTTTGTCGTTTCGAGATGAGCATGGTTATCCAGCAGGGAGCGCGAGGTGTTGGACACGACTTCTATCGTCGACCCTGCAGCCAAGAGCGCGGTGTCTGATATGGCGCAACGGGCCCAGAGGGGGCACTCCGTAGACCTTGCTGGGCTGACGCACCGCTACGGGTCGTTCGTTGCCGTGGACGACGTTTCGCTGTCGATCAACGCTGGCGAGATCGTCGCTCTTCTCGGTCCGTCGGGATGCGGAAAGACAACGCTGTTGCGGATCATCTCGGGTTTCATCTCGCAGACGACCGGCTCAGTCATGGTCGACGGTTCCGGGATTGATCATCTGCCCCCGAACCTTCGCAATATCGGGATCGTGTTCCAGAGCTACGCGCTGTTTCCGCACATGACCGTCGAGGAGAACGTCGCTTATGGGCTCCGCGCGCGCGGGCGCGGAGGGGCTGAGGTTCGCGAGCGGGTGCGGGCGCTGCTCGAAATCGTTCAGCTCGACGGCATGGGCCAGCGTCTCCCGCGTCAGCTGTCCGGGGGGCAGCAGCAGCGGGTGGCGTTGGCTCGCGCTCTGGCGCCGGAGCCGACCGTGCTGCTGCTCGATGAACCTTTCAGCGCGCTCGACAAAAGCCTGAGGCTCGACATGCAGATCGAGCTCAAGCGGCTCCAGCGGCAATTGGGGCTGACCGCCATACTCGTCACGCACGACCAGGACGAAGCGATGAGTGTGTCCGATCGCATCGCCGTGATGAACAAGGGGCGGATCGAACAGCTCGACACGCCCGTCGCGATCTATGACCGGCCGGCAAGTCTATTCGTCAGCGGTTTCATCGGCACGACGAACTCGCTTGCGGGGCGCGTGAGCGCGAGGAGCGGCGATCAGATCGAGATCGAGCTCGAAATCGGGGCGATGGTGACCGCCGAGGTGGCTTCGGTCGGCGGCAACGGTGCCCTCGTGGTGGGCGACGCTGTGGTTGTTGCCGCACGACCGGAACAACTCACGTTGTTCGATCAGCCGGCTGCGGGTCGCTGGCCGGTCGAACGCACCATGTCGGTGCCGCTTGGCGCGCAAGCCGTGCACGAACTTCGGGCCCGCAATGGCGAGATGCTCAAGGTGATCGAGCCGCGATCGGGCGCTATGGCGATCCAATCCGACGTGGCTTGGTGCGGCCTGCGCGCCGACGCGGTGCCAGCTGTGTTCCCTCTTAATTCCGGCGAAACCAAAGCCCAACGATAGGCAAGACAGGAGTATGACATGACAAGGATCGACCGCCGCAGCGTTCTGGCCGGAGGCGCGGCTCTGGCGGCAGCTTCGATGCTGCCGCAACCTGCACGCGCCGCCGGCGCCATGACGGCTGCCATTTATCCCGGAACCTGGGACGAGACGTACCGGCGCGTCGTGGCGCCAGCGCTCAAGTCTGCCCACGGCATCGACGTCAGCTTCGAGCCGCTGTTCGCCGTCGACCAGTTGGCGAAGGTTGCTGCTGCGCGTGGATTTGCGCCTTTCGACGCGATGGTGCTCGACCCTGGCCCGCGTGCGGCCGCAATCGAGCGTGGGCTGTTCGAGCCATTTGACCCCTCAAAGCTCAGCAACGCGAGCAAAGTGCCAGATGGGTACGCCGATGAATGGGGCGTGGCCGTAAACGCCCAGATCGTTGGGATCGTCTACAATCCATCTAAGGTTCCGAAGCCGACCAAGTGGACCGACCTGTTCGAGGAGCCCTACGTTTCGCGGCTCGGGCTGACGGGCTTTCAGACCACGTTCGGAACGGTCTCGCTCATCGAGATGGCGAAGCAGTTCGGCGGTTCTGAAACCGATGTTGAGCCGGTGTTCAAGGAAATCCAGAAAATCCTGCCGAAAGTCGCGGCCGTGACCTCGCCTGCGGCCCTGCCCGGCCTGTTCCAGCAAGGCCAGATCGACGTGACCTATACGAACACGAACAACGTCGCGACGCTCAAGTCCCGCGGGGTGGACATCGACATCGCATTCCCAGAATCCGGTGCGATCACGTTCATCACGACGCTGCACATTGCAAAAGGCGCCGAGAATATCGAAGCCGCCTACAAGTACATCGATACGGCTCTTGATGCAGCGGTGCAGGAAGAGATGATGAAGCCACCCGCAAACCTCATCCCCACCAACAAGGACGTGAAGCTCGATGGTCTTCAAATCTCGAGCCTCGAGGAGCTTTCGAACTTCGTCACGCACGATTGGTCGGTGATCAACCCGCAGCGGGCTGCCTGGATCGAGCGGTTCAACAAAGATGTGACGAAATAGGATTGCGCTCGATGGCAACGGCACTCGTGGATCGGGTTCCAAACTTGCTCCGCCGTCGCAAAGCGGCGGAGCCAGGGCCCGATTGGCGCTTGGCCTCGCCGCTCGGGGCAACGTACGCGTTGTTCTTCGCGGCGCCGCTGTTGCTGCTGCTGTGGATCAGCTTCTATGACGACGTCGAGCTGACCCGGTTCGGTGTCTCGAGCTGGGTCAAGTTTCTCGGTGACCCCTTCTACATGGGGGTCGTCGGCAAGACCTTACAGCTCGGCTTGATGACGGTGCTTGCGGCAACGGTGCTGAGTTATCCGCTGGCAATCCTGTTCTACGAGGCGAGCGACCGTGTGCGCCGCGTGCTCCTGTTCGTCATCATCCTGCCATTGCTGACGTCGGTCGTCGTGCGCACGTTCGCATGGATTGCAATCCTATCGCGCGAGGGCGTCGCAAACAGCACGCTGCAGGCGATCGGACTGACGACGGCTCCGGTGCCGCTGCTACAGACCGAGTTGGGGCTCGTTATTGCGCTGATGCAGATCGAGATGCCCTTGATGCTGCTTCCGTTGCTTGCCGTCATGCAACGGATCGATCCGCGGCTGATCGAGGCGTCGCGGGCCCTCGGTGCCTCGCGGTGGCGCACAACGTTCCGCGTGCTCATACCGCTCAGCCTGCCCGGCTGGGTCGCGGGGGCAACGCTGGTATTTGCAAGTTCTACGACGGCATTCATCTCGCAATCGGTGATCGGCGGCGGCCGCCTCGTCTATTTGCCGACGGTGATCTGGCAGCAGGCCATGGTGATCTACAACTGGCCGTTCGCGGCCGTGGCTTCGGTGATGCTGCTGGTCTCGGTGCTGGGCGGTATTATGATGCTGGGACTGCTGGGTCGTTGGCTGTCGCGGGAGGTCGTGTGATGGCGCGCCGACGCACCCTTTCGGATGTCAGCCACGATCTCACCATTGGAGCGCTTGCGACCGTCGGCTTGGTGGTCCTGGTCGGCCCCGTGATCGTCGTCCTGATGACGTCGCTTTCGACGTCACAGGCGCTCAAGTTCCCGCCGCCTGGGTTTTCCCTGCAATGGTACGAGGCGCTGTTCGATGTCTCCCGGTCGCGTCATATTCATGTCGCAGCCTGGAACAGCCTGACGGTTGCGCTTTGGGCGACGACCGCAGCAACGATCTTGTCCGTTCTCGCCGCCGTCTCGATCGCAAGGGTCCGGACCTCCTCAGCGCGCGCGCTCGAAGCTGCGTTTCTGGCTCCGCTGATCCTGCCGACGATCGCCTACGGTCTTGCTGCGTTGATGTTCTTCTCGCTACTCGGCTACCGGCCGTCCCTGCTTCTGCTGACGATTGGCCACCTCGTCGTGATCGCGCCATTCATCTTCAGAACGACCCTTGCAAGCCTCAGCCAGCTCGACCCGGTGCTGATCGAAGGGTCCGCAAGCCTTGGCGCGAACCAAGCCTATACGTTCCGACGCGTCACCTTGCCTATCATCGCACCTGGCATCGTTGCAGGAGCGTTCCTCGCCTTCGTCAACTCGCTCGACAACGTTCCAGTGTCGCTATTCTTGACCAACGCGCGGACCGACATGCTACCGATCCGCATGTGGGGCATGATCGAAAGCACGCTCGACGTGCGGGTTGCTGCGATCTCGGGACTGCTGATCGTGTGTGTTCTTGTGCTCATGATCGTTCTCGACCGCCTCGTTGGGCTCACCAGGCGGATCAGCGGATGATTGTGGGGGAGGGGAACTGATTCATGCGGACCTTGAGAACTGTGCCGATTTCCGCAGAGGCGTTCGCACCTTATGGCGAACTCATCGAAGCGCCGGTCGAACCCGGTCGCACCTACTTCGACCGCGCGCTCTGCAATCGGCGCGACGGCGTGGCCTGCTCGCTCTCGGTCGCCCACATCGCGCCAGCGGCGGAGCAACCGTTGATAGCGACCCGCATGGAGCGGCACGAGTTCTCCTCGCAAACGTTCCTGCCACTTTTGGTCGGCAGCTATGTCGTTGTCGTTGCAGATCATGGCTCGTCGGGTGGACCGGACGTGGCGACGGCGCGCGCGTTTCTGGTGCAAGGGCACCAGGGCATCACCTATGCCGTCAACACGTGGCACCATCCGATGACCGTTCTCGGCGGGCCTGCCCGGTCCGCCGTGCTGATGTGGCGTGATGGCGGACCAGGCGACGAAGAGTTCGTGACGCTCTCTGAACCGTTACGTGTGACGGTGGACATCCTCTGAGGAAAAGGTGCGCGATGACGACCGGCAGCTCACCCCCGCCAGCTTATGACCGCGACTTGATCGGATACGGTGCGCATCCGCCCGATCCGAAGTGGCCGAATGGCGCGCGGATCGCGGTGAACTTCGTGCTCAACTACGAAGAAGGGTCTGAGCCTTCGATCCAGGATGGCGAAACCTTCACGGAGACAGGGCTGACGGAGGCGCACGGGCTCGGCCAAGGCGTTCAGGGCCGCGATCTTGCTGGCGAGAGCATGTTCGAATACGGCAGCCGCGTCGGGTTCTGGCGTCTCAAGCGACTTTTCGATGAGCGCCGGCTCCCGATGACCATCTTTGGCTGCGCGCTGGCGCTCGAGCGGCATGCGCCGGCCGCCGCCGCGATCCGGCAATCCGGGTTCGATGTCTGCTGCCACGGCTGGCGGTGGATCAAGCATTTCGAACTCAGCGAAGACGAGGAGCGCGAGCATATCGCAAAGGCGGTCGCCTCATTGAAGACCACGGTCGGCGAGCGCCCCCTCGGCTGGTATTGCAGGTACGGACCGAGCGTGAACACGCGCCGACTGGTCGTCGAAGAAGGTGGGTTTCTCTACGACAGCGACTACTACGGCGATGAACTGCCGTTCTGGAAAACGGTCGATGGCAAGCCGCATCTCGTCATTCCCTATTCGCTGACCCACAATGACGGAAAGTATGCCGGGTGGGTCGGAACATCCGACGATTGGTTCGCGTTCATCCGCGACGGCTTCGACATGCTCTATCGTGAGGGCGCGACGCAACCGAAGATGATGTCGGTCGGCCTCCATATGCGTTTGATCGGGCATCCGGCGCGAGCAGCCGGCCTCGAGCGTCTCCTTGACCATATCATGAAGCATGACGGCGTCTGGGTGACGCGCCGCATCGATATCGCCCGGCACTGGATCGCAACACACCCCTACCCTGGGCGTGGCCTCAACGAATGATTGGTGACAGTCCAATGCTCGAAATCAACGCCGAACGCCTGCTCGCTGACCTTTATGAGTTGCGTGAGATCGGCAAGTATAAGTCGGGCGTTCACCGCCCGACTCTTTCGCCCGACGACATGCGGGCTCGGGCCTGGATGAAATCGAAGCTTGAAGCGATCGGGCACGAGGTCGAAATAGACGGCATTGCCAATGTCATCGGGCGGGCACCGGGCCAGGGACCACACGTTCTCGCGGGCTCGCATATCGAATCGCAGAACCATGCAGGCTGGCTCGATGGGGCACTGGGCGTCGTCTATGCCATCGAGGCGGCAAGAGCGGTCAAGGAAAGCGGCCGCTTCGGCGAGCGCGGCGTCGATGTCGTCGCATTTGCCGACGAAGAGGGACATTTCCTGAACTACATCGGAAGTTATTCGTTTTGCGGCGAGTTGGACGACGAGACGATCGACGGCGCACGCAATCGGACGGATGGTTCGGCCTTGCGTGCAAGGCTTGCAGAAGCTGGTCTTGCCGACCGGCCGCGCCGTCGGCTGGAGCAGGGCCGCTACAAGGCGTTCCTGGAAGCCCACATCGAGCAGGGGGACTGGCTCGAGAGCGAAGGGCTCAGCATTGGCGTTGTCACCAGCATCGTCGGCATTTGGCAATACAGGGTTGTCTTCCGTGGCGTGCAGAACCACGCCGGGACGACCAGAATGGCGATCCGGAAGGACGCTGGCGTTGCGCTCACCCGTCTGTGCCAGCGCATCGAAGCCGAGTTTCCCAAGGCGGCTGGGCCCCGCAGTGTCTGGACGGTCGGCCGGATTACGCTCGACCCGGGCGCGCCAAGTATCATTCCGGGTGGCGCTGAGATGTTGTTTCAGTTTCGCGACGCGGAGCCAGAGGTGCTGACGCGGCTGGAAGCCTGCCTCATGGACCTCGTCGCCGAAGCCAACCGCGATGGGCCTTGCACGGCGGAGCTCCAAGTCATTTCGAGATCAGTTCCCGCTGTGATGGACGAGCGCGTCCAGTCAGCTCTGGAGGCGGCCGCCAGACATTTTGCATCTGGCGCACACGCCAGGATGCCGAGTGGAGCTGGCCACGATTGCCAGATCATTGCGCGTCATTTGCCATCGGGAATGCTGTTCGTACCGAGCATCGGTGGAATTAGTCACCATTGGTCAGAAAATACGAGCGATGAGGATTTGATGTTGGGTGGCCGGGTCTTTGGGGCTGCAATTGGGCAGATTTTAGAGCGCCCAGAATAACTGCTTTCGTGGTTTTGGCCGTTTGCCAGTTTTGTTATTCGCCTTTGACGTCGAGAGACGCACGGTGCAACGAGTGAATCGACTGATTTTGCGCACTTCGTGTGTACGATCAGATAAATTTGCTCGGTTATCTCGAAGGCTCAGGGCGTCGAGCACTATCTGTTATGGGGACCGAGTGACCGGACTGCGTTCGCCGAGCACCTCGTGGCGATCTACGGCCTGGCCCTTGCGTGCCCTCATGTCTCGGCACCCGGCATGTGAGCGCCGTCCTTGCAGGACATAAGGACGAAGGTCGGGAGGCCTCCTGAGCGCGTTCGATTGAACGGCTCCAGCTCGGGCGGTATCAACTTAAAGCGTGGCAGATCTGAACTGGCCTGCTTAAATAATAGCTATCTGAATTATATGTCTGCTCGTTTTTTATTCTGTGCGGATGAATTTTCGAGCGGCTGGCGTTCGTGATGCTAGAGATTTTGGAAAAATTTAGATTGGCACGATTTTTGTTACCGTTCACTCCCTGCGAGTGAGATCGCATCGAGCGATCACAGGGAGATTGAAATGAGTTCAAGAATTATGGCCACTGCCCTGGCTGTGGCGATGGCGATTGGTTCTGCATCTGCGGCGCATGCGCAGGGAACCTTAAGGGTCGGGATGACGGCCTCGGACATTCCACTCACGACCGGTCAGACCGACCAGGGCGGTGAGGGGATGAGGTTCATGGGCTACACAGTCTATGACGCTCTGATCAACTGGGATCTGACCTCTGCGGACAAGCCGTCAACGCTCATTCCGGGACTGGCGGCCGAGTGGTCCGTCGACGCGGCTGACAATACCAAGTGGACCTTCAAGATCCGCGAGGGCGTCAAGTTCCACGACGGATCAGAGTTCGACGCCGCTGCGGCGGTCTGGAATTTCGACAAGCTGTTGGTCGATTCGAGCCCGCAGTACGACCCGCGGCAGTCGGCACAGGGCAAGTCACGCATTCCAGCCGTCGCGTCCTATCGCGCGGTCGACAAGTACACGCTCGAGATTGTGACAAAGACACCTGATGCGACGCTGCCCTATCAGCTCGCCTGGATCCTGATGTCGTCACCGGCAAACTGGGAGGCTCAAGGCAAGGATTGGGGCGCGGTTGCCCAGAAGCCGTCGGGCACAGGGCCTTGGATGCTGACCTCGTTCGTGCCGCGTGAACGGGCCGAGCTGGTGCCATTCAAGGAGCATTGGGACGCCACGCGGGTGCCGAAGCTCGACAAGTTGGTGCTCCTGCCGCTGCCAGAACCGAACGCGCGCTCCGCCGCATTGTTGTCGGGGCAGGTCGATTGGATCGAGGCACCAGCGCCAGACGTGATCCCGGCGTTGAAGTCAGCAGGAATGCAGATCGTCTCGAACGCGCTGCCGCACAACTGGACGTGGCACCTTTCCCGCGTCGAGGGATCGCCTTGGAACGACATTCGCGTCCGTAAGGCTGCAAACCTGGCCGTTGATCGGGAAGGACTGAAGGAGTTGCTTGGCGGTCTGATGGTCCCTGCCAAGGGGTTCCTGACGCCGTCGTCGCAGTGGTTCGGCAGCCCCAGCTTCGAAGTCAAGCATGATCCCGAAGCGGCCAAAGCGCTGCTCGCTGAAGCGGGATTTGGCCCGAACAATCGCCTGAAGGTCAAGGCTCTGATCTCGCCATCAGGCTCCGGGCAGATGCTGCCGCTGCCGATGAACGAGTACGTCCAGCAGTCACTCGCCGAGGTCGGTATCGATGTCGAGTTCGCAGTCGTCGAATGGAACACGATGATCAATATCTGGCGCGCCGGCGCAAAGCACGAGAGCTCGCAGGGCGCTCAGTCGATCAACTTCAGCTATTTCATCCAGGACCCGTTCACGGGGCTGATCCGGCATCTGAACTGCGACCTGATCGCGCCGAACGGCACGAACTGGGGCCACTTCTGTGACCCTGAGATGGACGCGTTGCACAAGGAGATCCGCAATACCTTCGACCTTGCGGCCCAGGACGAAGTGTTGCGCCGGACGCATGAGAAATACGTCAACGAAGCTCTGTTCCTAATGATCACCCACGACGTGGCACCGCGCGCGATGAGCCCGAAGGTGAAGGGCTTCGTGCAGGCCCAGAACTGGTTCCAGAATTTCGGAACCGTGACCGTCGAATAATCAGTTCGAAAGGGCCGGCGGGCGTCGTCTCGCCGGCCCTTTCGTTCCGCTCAGGCCGCGACCACCAAAACTCCGTTTGTCTTGAACCGCATTTGTCTTGGCGCCTGCCGCGGGACCGCCCCGCCACATGGCCGAGGTGTGATTCAGTGCTCAGCTATTTCCTTCGCCGATTGCTGCTCGTCATTCCTGTTGCGCTCGGCGTAAGCCTGATCTGCTTTCTGCTTGTCCACATCGCACCCGGCGACCCGCTCGTCGCCGTGATGCCGATCGACGCGACGGCGGAGCAGGAAGCCGAGATGCGCAAGGCTTACGGCTTCGACAAGCCCCTGCCAGTGCAATTTGTCATCTGGCTCGGAAACGCCCTGTCCGGTGATCTCGGTCGGTCGATCGCCACGGGGCGGCCTGTCGCCGGCGAGGTCATGGTGGCCGTCGCCAACACACTGGTACTGGCGTTCTCGGCGGCGCTCATCGGATTTCCACTCGGCCTGTTGTTCGGCTTTGCTGCCGGCTATGCGCGCGACACCTGGATCGACCGAGCCGTCACGGCATTCGCCATCACCGGCGTCTCGATCCCCAATTACTGGCTCGGGATGGTGCTCGTCATCATCTTTTCGGTGCAACTCGGCGTGTTGCCCGCGATGGGGGCTGGACCCGGTGGTTCGAGTGCCTGGGTCTGGGACTGGGAGCATATTCGCCATCTCATCTTGCCAGCCATTACGCTTGCCGTTGTCCCGATGGGCCTTGTCACACGCACGGTGCGGGCGCTCGTCGCCGACATCCTGTCGCAAGAGTTCGTCCAGGCCCTGCTGGCCAAAGGGCTGCTCAACAGCGGTGTCCTGGCTCACGTCGTCCGCAACGCGGCGCCGACGGCGCTTGCCGTGATGGGACTCCAGATGGGTTACCTGCTCGGTGGCTCGATCCTGATCGAGACCGTCTTCAACTGGCCCGGCACGGGCTTCCTTCTATCGAATGCGATTTTCCAGCGGGATCTTCCGCTGTTGCAGGGGACGATCCTGGTGCTCGCGATGTTCTTCGTCGCGCTGAACTTGATTGTTGATCTCCTGCAGACGGCGATCGACCCGCGTATCCGCCGGACCTGACCAGGGAGTCGTGCTATGACACTCGTGCTTGGTCGGGAGGTTCCGACTGTTCCAGCCGCGATCCGATCTCAGGGGTACTGGGAGGGCGTCTTGCGTCGCGTTGCCCGTGACCGGGTCGCGATGGCTTGCGCCGGTGTCCTTCTGGCGCTGATCCTGGCAGCAATCTTTGCGCCCTGGCTTGGTCTTGCAGATCCTTACCAGAGCTCGATGCTGCGACGGCTCCGGCCGATCGGCACGCCGGGTTATTTGCTCGGCACCGATGAACTCGGTCGCGATATGCTGGCCCGCTTGATCTACGGCGCGCGACTGACGCTATTTCTCGGTATTACACCGGTCGTTCTGGCGTTTGTCGTCGGGTCGACGCTCGGCATCATCGCAGGCTACGTCGGCGGCTGGGTCAACACGGTCATCATGCGCACGGTGGACGTGTTTTTCGCGTTTCCATCCGTACTGCTTGCAATCGCGATTTCGGGCGCGCTCGGCGCGGGCATCGTCAACAGTATTGTTTCGCTGACGATCGTGTTCATTCCGCCGATCGCGCGGGTGGCCGAGAGCGTGACGGCTCAGATCCGGGCGCTCGAGTATGTGGATGCCGCGCGCGCCTCCGGTGCGAGAGCGTTCACCATCGTGCGCGTCCACGTGCTTGGTAACGTCCTCGGCCCGATCTTCGTCTACGCGACCAGCTTGACGAGTGTTTGCATGATTCTAGCCGCCGGCCTCTCGTTTCTCGGTCTCGGCGTCCGCCCGCCAGAGCCCGAGTGGGGCCTGATGCTCAACACGCTGCGGTCTGCGATCTACGTCAACCCGTGGGTCGCTGCCTTGCCCGGCCTCATGATCTTCATCACCTCGCTCTGCCTCAATCTGCTGAGCGACGGCCTCCGGAGTGCGATGGATGTCAAGCAGTAGCCCTGCGGCCGAGGCGACCTTTGCCCACGCCCGCGACGATCGTGGCGGGCCAGAACAACCGCTCGTGCTGGCGAGCAACCTCGTGTGTCACTTCCCAGTGCGCGGCGGAAGCACCTTCGGCGTCCAGCGCCGGCTGGTCCGCGCAGTCGACGGCGTGTCGTTCGAATTGAAGAAGGGCGAGACGCTCGGCGTCGTCGGCGAATCGGGATGCGGCAAGTCGACGACGGCACGCTTGCTCGTCGGGCTGGCAGAGCTGAAAGCCGGCGCGATCGTGCTCGACGGCGAGCGCCTCGGACAGTCGCTATCGCTGTCTGAGCTTCGACGCGATGTTCAGATGGTGTTCCAGGATTCGTTTGCGTCCCTCAATCCGCGACTGACGATCGAGGATACCATAGCGTTCGGGCCGAAGGTCCACGGTGTCTCCGACGCAGAAGCCCGTGCGCTCGCGCGGGACCTCTTGGAACGGGTCGGGCTCGCGCCAGACCGCTTCGCAGGGCGCTACCCGCACGAGTTGTCGGGTGGCCAGAGGCAGCGGGTCAATATTGCCCGCGCGCTTGCGATGCGGCCGCGCCTCGTCGTTCTGGATGAGGCCGTCTCTGCCCTCGACAAGTCGGTGGAGGCGCAGGTGCTCAATCTGCTCGCCGACCTGAAGACCGAGTTTGATCTCACCTATCTCTTCATCTCTCATGACCTCAATGTGGTGCGCTTCATTTCGGACCGCGTCATGGTCATGTACCTCGGAGAGGTCGTTGAGATCGGCCCCGTGGAAAGTGTCTATGAGCAGCGCGCGCACCCCTACACCGCGGCGCTATTCGCGGCGATGCCCTCGATGGACCCCGAGCATCGCACCGAGGAAGCGCCGCTCGCAGGCGATCCTCCGAACCCCATCGACCCGCCCAGTGGATGCCGCTTCCATACGCGCTGCCGATTCGCAGAACGCGTCTGTGCGCAAGTGAAGCCGGCCTTGCGCGCACTCCCGGTAGCGGGCGATCACCTCGCCGCCTGCCACATGCTCGATGCCCAGTCGGGTCACTCCGCATCAACAGGGGCCACCCCATGAAGCCGCTCGTCGAGATCGAGACCCTCAGGGTCCGCTTTCATGGCTCGCGCACAGTCCACGCCGTCAACGGGATCGATCTAACGCTGGCGCCTGGAGAGGTGCTGACGATCCTCGGTGAATCTGGCTCTGGCAAAAGCGTCACACTGAAATCGCTGATGAGGCTCCTGCCCGAGGAGCGGACCGACATCCGGGGGGCGATCAGTGTCGACGGTCGCGATGTAATGGCGCTCTCGGGCCGCGCGCTTGCAGACTATCGCGGCGGCGTGACGTCCATGATCTTCCAAGAGCCGATGCTCGCGCTCGACCCCGTCTACACGATCGGAGAGCAGATCGCCGAGGTCGTTGTTCGACACGAGGGCGTCAGCCGGAGCGAAGGGCGGGCCAGGGCGCTTGCCATGCTTGAGCGCGTGCGAATTCCGTCGCCCGAACGTCGCCTCAGGGCCTATCCGCACGAAATGTCCGGCGGGATGCGCCAGCGTGCGATGATCGCGCTCGCGCTTGTGTGTCGTCCGAAGCTGCTGCTTGCCGATGAGCCAACGACCGCGCTCGATGCAACGGTGCAGATCCAGATCCTGCTGCTGTTGCGAGAGCTTCAACGGGAGTTCGGGATGAGCGTGATTTTCGTAACCCACGACATTGGTGTCGCCGTGGAGATCTCAGATCGGGTCGCCGTGATGTATGCTGGCACGATTGTCGAAACGGGGACGGTGCGCGACATCATCCGTGATCCGCGGCACCCGTATACGAAGGGTCTGTTGGCCGCAAACCTTTATGGCGCGCGCAAGGGCACGCGACTCGATGCGATTTCCGGCGCACCGCCGAGCCTTGAAACACCGCCGACGTCATGCCCTTTTGCGCCAAGATGCACGCTCGTCCGTGACGCATGCTTACAGGCGCTACCGGACCGCCTCACTGTTGGCGCTGGTCGGCACGTCGCCTGCGTCCTCGCAAACGATCAGCCGGCGCGCGTTCCTGCTGACGCCTGACGCCCGCCGACGTCAGTTGGAGCCGATCGCGGCCAGGAGCCTGCGCACCGCCGCCGGGACCGGCTCGACAAGTGGCACCGCAAGTGTCGCCGACAGGGTCCGCGCAGCCTCGGCAAGTGGACCGCCACCGATCACGACGGCTTCCGCACCATCGTCCTGAACGGCTCGCTCGATCGCCTCGGCCAGTTCGCTCACGGTGCGCGTTGGATCTGTCGCAAGGTCGAGCGGCGGGCTCCGGGTCAATCGCGTACCCGTGAAGCGGTTAGCAAGGCCGAGCCGCTCGACCGTCTGGGCGATCGCATCAACGAGCCCCGGTGTTGTTGTCGCGACAGCAAACCTTCGGCCGCCGTTGGCCGCTTCGAGGAGACCAGAGCTTCCGATCCCGACCACCCGGCCGGGTATGAGCGATGCGACCTCCGACAGCCCCGGGTCACCGAATGCGGCAATGATAATTCCCGCCGGTGGCGACGCGTCGCGCAGGGCACGCTCGGCCAGCGCAAGGACCTCCGGCGCAGACAGAGCAAGTTCGCTAGCCCCCGTGATCATCGCAGGCCCCGAACGCGCGGTTTCGCCGGAGATCGTAAACTCGGCCTCGTATCCCATCGACACCACCGTGCGGCGTGCGATCGCGACCATCGCTTCGGTCGTCCGGGCGTTGGAGTTGGGATTGATGAGGAGAGCGGTCGCTCGGGTTGGCGGTGGCATAGCGGTCCATCAGTCTGGTGAAGCCGGTATCGTTTTCGATCTGGCGATACTATCCTTACGACATCCAAGCTGTCTCGCGGCCGGAGCGGAGACTGCAGAGTGTCCTGCGCTCACCTTGCCGTGCGGCTACACCGCTGGACTCGCGTCCTGAGCACCAATGAGGACAACAATGACAGACATCTCGACTGCCAGCGCCTCAGACCTCATCGGAGCGTGGCGCCTTGAAAGCTGGGCCCTGGTCTACGAGGACGGCCGTCCAGCCGAATATCCTCTGGGAAGCGATGCGGTCGGCTTCATCATGTACACCGGTGACGGGCATGTCAGCGCTCTTCTCTCGCGAGCCAACCGCAGAGCACTGCAGACCGGCGACGCCGAGCAAAAAGCTCAAGCCTACGACGACTGCTTTGCTTATGCGGGCCGCTTCGAGGTCCGAAATGGTTCCGTGTTCCATACCATCGAAGTCTCGACCAATCAGGCTCTTGTCGGTTTCACGTCGAATCGCACGATCACACTGGTTGGTGATCGACTGACGCTCGCTGGACCGGATTTCGTTCCCAATGTTCCGCGTTTCCAGCGCATCATCTGGCGTCGAGCGCTCGCCTGACGGACGGGGCGTCGGTCCGGTGGTGAAATACCCTGTGCTCCGAAACCGATGGCCACCGCGCAGATATTTGAGATGGCATGCGATCACAACGAGGTGCGTGGAGCCCCTTGAAGGGGCAACAGTCCCAGATCGGTCGCCCGATTAACGTCTCGCAAGCCAAACGGCGCCAGATCAATTTCGTTTAGGTGAGATTTGCGACATACTCTGGCGATATGCGATTCAACAGTGTGTAAACCCGTGTTCAAAAACCTGCGCAATTCAAATTGGCCGCCCGCCTCCGTCGGTCCCGATGTTGTCTCCGCGATGCGCAACGTCGCGATGTCGGAGGCACAACGCGCGCAGCTCGAGCGCCGGTCGAACGACGCGCGATTGGCGCAGGCGCTCTCCAATCATCGCGACGCGTTCGGCCGATTGCAGACCGCCCGTCGGGCCTGACAGCGCCAAGCGCGCCACGACGCGCCCTCGGCTGAACCCATGCACCCGTCAGCGCGTGAGGTCAGCGACCCGCGCGTGCAGTCCGGTTCCGTGGGTCATGAGTTGATCGAGGATCGTAAAGTGGTTGGCGTCTGGCACGACGACACACTCTGCCGTCACGCCGGCTGGACCCCATCGGCCAACGATCTCGAGGCTTTGGCGTACGAATTCGCGGCTCTCGAGAGCACCCACGGCTGCGATCAGCCGACGACGGCCTTGGGGCGCGTCCCATAGGGCTGGGCTTGCAGCGTCTGCCTGGTCCACATCGAGTTTGAGGGCGTCGTTCAGGCTCGTTCTGATGAGGGGGCGGAGCATGAACACGCCGCTGATGGCAAGCGCGCGGGTGACGAGGTCGGTCGGAAGGTCGCCATCGCGCGACTGCCAGTCGGTCGCCAGAAGACTGGCTGCGAGGTGGCCACCTGCCGAGTGGCCGATGACGATCGGACGCTGACCCGTTTTGCGGTAGAGCGCGATCACGAAGGAGGAAAGCTCGGCTGCAATGTCCTGCACGGCGACGTTGGGGCACAGGCTGTAGGAAGGGATCGCAACGCGATACCCGTCTGCAACGAACGGCTCAGCGATACACGAATACTCCTTGCGGTCGCCGCGCTGCCAGTAGCCGCCATGGATGTAAGCAATCACCGGTGATGGCGCCGTGGCCTCGCCCTCTGGATGGAAGAGGTCAAAGTGTTGGCGTTCGCCTTCGCCGTAGGCAACATCGAGTTCCGCGCGCGCGCCAGCAGCTTCACGGAATGAGGCCGATGCCGCGCTCCAACGGGCTGCAATCTCGGGATGCTCTGGGACGCGCTGGCGATTGTTGTATTCTGCCTCGAAATTGATGCGGCGCATGGAATACCTCTTGGGGATTGAAGGCAGGCTGCCTTGATGGCCTCGGCTGTGCGGCGGCCATTCGCGTCACGAGTGCCCGTTCTCCGTTGTTCGTCTGTCATCTTCGTCAGACGCCGAAACGAACGACGCAAAGCAAATGGTACGAGCAACGTATTGGATCTCCTACCGCTTTTCGATCAGACCTCCCTGGAATACGGGCGTTGCGGATGGTGCAGGGACTTCTGATCGGCGGTGCTAGCCTAAGGGA
>JBHJOC010000091.1:0-6812 GCA_050330095.1 Hyphomicrobiaceae bacterium | reverse complement strand
TTCATCGTCCGGAGCTTTGAGATACTGAGCGATGAACCGCTTGCCGAGGTTGTTGCCAAGTTGCGAAAGGTGCCGGGCAACCGCTGGGCTGATAGCGTCGATCCTTTAGGCGAATTGCTTAGCCTGCGCGGCGATGACGATCAGGTGCACTGATGATCGTATTCGATGCATCTGTGCTCCTGCTTCTCCTCAATCCTGAAACGCCGCCTCCAAATGATGCGGCGACAGGTCAGCCCGTTACCCGCTGCAAAGACCGTATCGAATACTTCATCGCGCAGCTCACCCAACAACGCGAAAAAATCATCATCCCCACGCCCGCCCTCTCGGAATCACTAATCAAAGCGGGCGACGCCGCACCCCAATACCTGGATATCATGCGCAATAGCCGCTTCTTTCAGGTCAGCCCCTTCGGGCCCACGGCGGCCGTTGAGGCGGCAGAGCTGATGCGCAAACGCATCGCAAGGCTCGGCACGCTAAAGGGCGATGCACTTGATAGCCGTGCCAAAGTTAAGTTCGATCTTCAGATCGTTGCGATTGCCCGCGTAACGCGCGCGACCAAGATCTTCACTGACGATGAAGGACTTCAGAAACTCGCCAAGTCCTACTTCATTGCGGCCGACGGCATCGCATCACTTCCACTTCCGCCCGAGGATGCCCAGACAGAACTCGATTTCACACCTCCGTCCGAGCCGTGACCCATCGAACAGCCGCCCGATGAAGAAACTTAGCAAACAAGAAAATTAGAAGTCCATTACAACGCAACTTCAATCACATAGGAGTTCGCAGTTTCATCCTGACCGGCGCGCCATCTCACATTTCGTCCAGCCCGGAAACATGGGTAACAGATCGTCCCCGGCCTCGCCGCCCGCCCAGGTACGCCGGTGTGGGAGGAGACGCACGTTTCGTTTGGACGCTGGCCCGGCTGGCCGCGGTCTCTCGCACGTCTGAGCCACCGTTCCGGATCTGGGTGAGCGGGGTGTCGGCTTCAAAGTCGTGAAGGGCAGTATTGAAGGGGATTGGACGGCGACCGGCCGACCGGTTCCGCCTCAGCATCCAGGCGAGGCTATGGCAAAGGTGCATCCGGCCGTGACCGTGAAGGGGCGCTTGCCTTGGGGTCAGATAAAGGACGGTCCATCACTCCACTCATCTGACCTTGTCTGCTTTTCGTCGGCGGCCACGGATCACGGTGTTGCCATCTCGTGTGTTGCGCTCCAACCGGACTGCGGCAGTCACGGCAGCGAACGTCGCTTTAGGATGCCACCGACCACCGGCGAGACGCTGTTCCTTCGGCAATTGCAGTCCTCAGGTCGCCCAAGCAGAGCGCGAGTGGTGCAGCGGGGCGCAGGGGCTCATCGCTCTCAGCTTTCCTTGCTCCATCACCAGTAGTTCATCGGCGAAGCGCTCTGCGAGGTGGGGCTGGTGCAGCGTGCACAACACCGCAAGGCCGGAGTGGCGCGCCAGGTTCCGCAGGAGCTCCAGGATTGCAATCGCCGTCTCGGGATCGAGACTCGCGACGGGCTCGTCCGCCAACAGAACGCGACTCTCCTGGGCGAGAGCTCGGGCGATTGCTACCCGCTGCTGCTGGCCGCCCGACAGCGTGTCGGCACGCTGAGAGAGGTGATCCTGCAGGCCGACGGCCGTCAGCGCATCGGCCGCGCGTGCCACGTCGGCCGCCTCAAATTTGCGTAGCATCACCCTCCAGGGAGCGGCCCCCGCCAGCCTACCAGCCAGCACGTTGTCGAGCGCCGACAGCCGGCGCACCAAGTTGAATTGCTGAAAGACCACGCCGATCTTACGTCGTGCCGCGGCGAGAGGCCTGCCACTGAGCCCGATCAGGTCCTGCCCTTCGATCACGACACTGCCGGCATCTGGCTCAGTCAGGCGTGTCAGGCAGCGGAACAGAGTTGTCTTGCCGGAGCCGCTCGCACCCAAAACGGCGACAAGCTTGCCCGAAGCGAGCGAAACCGAGGCATCGATCAGCGCCGGCCGGTCGCCGAAGCTCTTCGACAGCCCCATGGCTTTCAAGCTGTCCGTCACGTCAATCTCCGTCGCAACCAGGCGCTGACGCCATCGATCACGGTCACCATGACGAGAACGAGGATGAGGATCGTGAGCACGCGGTCGAAAGCGAGCAGGTCAACACTGTTCTTGAGCTCCTGTCCGATGCCGCCGGCGCCGACGACGCCGAGAACAGTGGAGGCGCGGATGCTCCACTCCCACATGTAGAGCGTGATTGACGTAAGGCTCGGCAGCACGTCGGGCACGAGCGCGTAGCGGATTACCTTGAGGCGACCCGCGCCGCTCATGGTGACGGCCTCGATCGGGCCGGGCTCGGCGGTCTCGATGCTTTCCGACCATAACTTGGCTATGGACCCAGCCGCATGCAGCGCCAGCCCTAGCACGCCTGCGAATGGACCCAGCCCGACGGCGGCCACCAGGATCAGCGCGAAGATGAAGCTGTCAATGCCGCGCAAGGTGTTGAGCAGCCAACGGGCGGGCAACCGTATGAGTGGCGATGCCGTGACATTGCGCGCCGCCAGAAGACAGAGCGGTACGGCGATCAGCGCTCCGAACGAGGTGCCAACAGTGCCCATCGCGACCGTCTCGGCCGCGCGATAGGTCAGGATGCTGACCTCCGATAGGTCCGGCGGCCAGGCGCGTGCCGCCCATGTGGCGAGCCGCGGTAGCCCATCCCACAGCTTGGAGAAGTCGACCTGGGCGACACGAAGGCAGAGGACGTAGAACGCCACGCCCAAAGCCAGCAGCCCTGCGAACGCGATGCGATCACCGAGGCTGCGGGACGGTCGGTGTTGTGGCCTGGGCAGTGTGCCGTGCACAGCGGGGCTACTTCGCCGCAGTATTCGGCTTGAGGCGGCCAACGCTGATGCCGGCATCCTCGATCAGCTTGTAGCTGGCGTGGGTCGCCACCACCCAGCCGGTATAGTTCTTCGGCATGAGCGTCAGCGCCTGCTCCTGCGTGATCGCGAGCACCGCGTCCTGCACCTTCTTGGTCATCGCCGGGTCGAAGCCGGCGCGCACGACGAGCGGATCATTCGGCAGCGGGTCGGACTTCCAGACGACCCTAATCTGGTCGGCCTTTATTGCACCGCGGTCGATCAGGCCATTGAGGTTGCGGTCGAAATCAGTGGCGA
Organism: Hyphomicrobiaceae bacterium; assembly: GCA_050330095.1. Classification (GTDB taxonomy): domain Bacteria; phylum Pseudomonadota; class Alphaproteobacteria; order Rhizobiales; family Hyphomicrobiaceae; genus JBCBWG01. The sequence goes on along the minus strand of JBHJOC010000091.1, from coordinate 3,660 downwards.
GGTCCATTTGCTCGTTGACCACGGACAGCACTTGCGCAGCATGCGAGGCGCCGTCGCGATACTGGAAGTAGACCCTGGGATCGATATTCTGCGTTTTGAACCAGTGCGTTGGAATCAGCCAGCCCGAGGTCGAACCGGCGTCGGCGAAGGCCATGCGCAGGCCCTTGGCGTCGTCGGGCCATTTGTCGATCCTGGTATCTGGCCTTGCAACGATGATCGAATGGTAGGTCGGGCTGCCGTTGTACTTGACGGTAGCGATCGCCTGCGCGCCGCCCTCGCTGTTGGCCAGCACGTAGCCCCACGGCCCCATCCACGCGATGTCGGCCTGCTTGTTGGCAAGTGCGATCGCGATCCCGGCCCAGTCTGTGGTAACGGCCAGTTCGTGTTCACGCCCGAGCGTGTCGGCGAGGTGCTTGAAGAAGGGCTCATAGGCCTTCTTGGTGTCACTTGCGGTCGGTTGGAAGGGTCCGACGGCGAAGCGCAATTTTTCCTGAGCCTGGGCCGCACTGACGCCTCCCAAGAGCGCAGTCAGGAGCACGAGATTGCCAGCTAGCGAGGCGAACCGATGCATGCATCATCCCCAGGTGACGATTAGACCGGGAGCGTGGCTACCACGACGCAGCGCGGTCCCCTTATCACTTCCGATGACAATCGATTGAAGAGCCGGGCGGTCAGGTCCGGGCGCGAAGAGCTTTGATTGGCGGCCTGCGTTGCCAACCACGAACCCTTGCCCTTCGGCTCCAGGGTCAGGCCATCCTCGGCCGCCAGGTGGGCGACGTCGTCCAGCGTTGCGCCGAGCTCCAGGTGCTCGGACAAGCGGCTGGCATAGTCGGCGGCCTCGCGCGCGGCCGAGGAGACGCCTGTCCGCATCAGCGCCTTTAGCACGGATGCCCTGATCGCGGCCAAAGTCCACACACTGGGTGGTTGCATTCGCTATATGGGTGGGTTCGCCGTCGCGGGCGTTTCCGGCAACGCAGCGCGTGTGGAGACGGTATCGACCAACTGCGTTCACTCGATTCTGATACATCGTGATTTGCGATGCAGAGTGCTGCGGCCCCTTGATGGGGAGAGGACGCGCGCTTGCATTTCCCAGGATCGGAGGCGCGAGAAATACCTCACTCGGGCATGGATGCTTCTCGTAGTGCTCAGGCCACGCCAGCACCGATCGTTCGGTGCAGTCATGAAACGAGTTTGGCGCGACGGGCTCTGGGAGCCACATCCGCTTCGACTTAATCGCCGATGCGTTTCCCCGCTCGGATCAAGTTGCTCAAGAATTAAATGAATGGAGCATTGTCATCCGACCAGTTGACCGCGAGTGCCGTCACGCGTGGTCGGATATTGCTCTAGTGTTCCGTCGTCGACACTTGGTTTCCTTTTCAGAACCCGATTGACCAAGTCTCGGAGACACAGGGAACACAGCAACGTCATGATTATCATGTTGCTTTTGTCACTAACGCTTGGCAGGCGAGACTGCAGAAGGTGGGGGCCAAGCGTGAGTGACGCAACACGAGTACCGCCGATCAAAAGTCCCGGGACTATCTGCAATACGCGCCTGCCAGGGACTTCTGATCGAAAAGCGCGCATTGGCTGTTCAGCGTCCGAGCATCACACAAGCACGCGGAAGGTCTCCTATGGATTTGGCATTTTTATCACGATGGCGCGGTGTCGGTGTCGCCGCCTTGGCCACTCTTGCACTGGTTCCATTCGAAGCTGCGCAAGCTAAAGATCTGGCGCCGCTCCCCGATTACGTCATCGAGAAGTTCGGCAAGCCGCCCGTTGTTCCCGAGGGACCTCTGTCTGACGGATTACAGGCCGCCGTGAGCCGAGCCTTGATCGAGACTGCGGTGCACTCGTCCTGGGGGAGCGATCAGGCCAGGGCGCTCGAAGAGATCGCCCAGTCTAAAGACCCCCGGCTCGTCTGGATCATTAGCGACCTCATGCGCTTCTCTAGCAGTCGAGTAGTCAGCGCAGCGCTCGCCGATACTGCCTTTCAGTTACTCGAAACAACGCCGCGAGATGGTCATCCGTGGAGCGTGATCACCGATCAGCTCATCGCTTGGCGGATTCCGGCGCCGCCCAATTATTTGAAAGCGAAGCGGGCTATATTTTTGAGGCTGGTGCCTGGCTGGGACAGGATCTTCGACGATGGTGACATTGACTGGCGGCACGTCACCTGGGGCGGAGTCCTGATCGACGATCGCGCGTACAACACGACCGATGAGCCGTGCAACTGCATCCCAGCAGCCGACAACCCGCCCGTCAGCAGCGCCGAAGATGCAACTTGGCTCAAGGACGACGACATTGTCTTCGGCATCGAGGTCAACGGCGAGCATCGCGCCTATCCGCGCCGCATCATGGAAGTGCGCGAAATGATCAACGACACATTGGGCGGCCGCCATCTCGCCATTCCCTACTGCACCCTCTGTGGTGCAGCCCAAGCCTATTTCACTGATCAACTGCCGGAGGGCATCGACCGGCCAATCCTGCGCACGTCGGGCCTGCTTATGCGCTCGAACAAAGTTATGTTCGACATCAAAACCTATTCAGTTTTCGACACCTTCCTCGGCAAGGCCGTGACCGGGCCACTCGCGCAGAGAAAGCTGCACCTGAAGCAGGCGAGTGTCGTGACGACAGACTGGGGCACCTGGAGGAAAACCCACCCCGGGACGACGGTTCTGGTTGAAGCGCTGGCCCTCGGCCGCGACTTTGATTTCCGAAATAGCCGCGATGCCGATGGGCCGATCTTCCCTATCGGTGATGTCGATCCCCGGCTCCCCGTCCAGGAGGACGTTGTCGGTGTCATCACGACATCGGGCCAGCCGGTTGCGTTTCAGCGCAGCCAAGCCATCGTGGCCTTGAAAAGCGGTGAAGTCGTCGCCTATGGCAACGTGCGCTTGCGCCTGGAGGCGGGTGGCCTAAAGGCCGTTGATGCCGACGGCAGCGACGTCGGCAGCCACGAGGCCTTCTGGTTCGCCTGGTCCCAGTTCCATCCTGGCACGGCGCTCTGGCCGCAGTAGTGCTGCCGGTCAGGCGCTGCTGAAAGCGCCTCCGGCACGCGGTCCAGAAACGTCGGCTCCGCCGGGCGTGCCGATCTGGACCAGAACCATCTGAACGCTGTTAAAAAGGCAGCGGCGGCATGCTTGCGGCACACCGCCGGACCCTCGACGCAATCTGTCGCGTCAGTCGCCTTAATTGTCGAGGAAGCTCCTGAGCTTGCGCGAGCGGCTCGGATGCTTGAGCTTGCGCAGCGCCTTTGCCTCGATCTGGCGGATGCGCTCGCGGGTGACCGAGAACTGCTGGCCGACCTCCTCAAGGGTATGGTCCGTGTTCATGCCGATGCCAAAGCGCATGCGCAGAACGCGCTCCTCACGCGGGGTGAGGGAGGCAAGCACGCGCGTGGTGATCTCGCGCAGGTTCGATTGGATCGTCGAATCGATCGGAAGAACCGCGTTCTTGTCCTCGATGAAGTCGCCAAGGTGGCTGTCCTCCTCATCGCCAATCGGCGTCTCGAGACTGATCGGTTCCTTCGCGATCTTGAGTACTTTGCGGACCTTTTCGAGCGGCATCGCAAGCTTCTCGGCGAGTTCCTCGGGCGTCGGCTCGCGACCGATCTCGTGCAGCATTTGCCGGCTCGTGCGCACGATCTTGTTGATCGTCTCG
>JBHJOC010000090.1:0-52454 GCA_050330095.1 Hyphomicrobiaceae bacterium | reverse complement strand
CTGCTTCGACACCGCCTTTCACCGGGACCACCCCTGGATTGCCGATACCTACGCGCTCCCCCGCCGCTTCTACGATGCTGGCGTGCGGCGATATGGATTTCACGGTCTCTCCTATGCGTACGTTACGGGCGTGCTGCGCGCAGCCGCACCCGAAGTCGCAACCGGCCGGCTCGTCATCGCACATCTCGGTAACGGCGCGTCGGCCTGCGCCCTGCAGGGCGGGCGATCCATCTATTCGAGTATGGGATTTTCCGCACTTGACGGGTTGCCCATGGGGACGCGCTGCGGCCAGATCGACCCTGGAGTTCTGCTCTACCTCATCGACAGTGAAGGCCTTGGCTCGCGCCAGATCGCCGACGTTCTCTATAAGCAAAGCGGGCTCAAGGGGTTGTCTGGCCTGTCCAACGACGTGCGGGAACTCGAGGCCGCTGGGACGCGGGAGGCTGCGGAGGCGCTCGATTATTTCGCGTTCCATGTTCGCCGCGAAATCGCAGCGATGGCCGGTGTTCTTGGTGGGCTCGATGCGCTCGTCTTCTGCGGCGGCATTGGCGAGAACGCGCGCGCTGTCAGGGGGAGGATTTGCGAGACCTTGGGCTGGCTCGGAATCGAGATTGATGCAGCGCGCAATGACCTTGACCCGAGCCCTGGTGGGGCCCTTGACATCGGCGCAGGCTTAACGCGGGTTCTGGTCGTGCCGACAGACGAGGAGCGTGTGATTGCGCGCGCCGTAGTGGGCGCGTTGCATGGCACCGCCCCTGTTGGATGACCACCAAACCCAGTTGACACAGCCAACATTCCGCTGCCCGGCGCCGAGTACCGCCGATCAGACATCCCGGCCCCATCTGCGACCCGCGTGCGAACAATAACCTGTCCGGCCGCGACGGCGGCCCGGCGCGTGGCGCCGCCCCCGCGGAGGGCCAGGCCGCAGGCCGCGCGGCCCGTGAGCGCACTTAAGCCCTCAGATCGCCAGCAAGAATGGCTTCGGCATCGCGCGCACGACCGACTGCAGCAAGCGCTGTTGCAACGATGTGCGGTGCATTCAGGCCGGCCACATCGTACATTTTTTCAGGCTTATCCTGATCGATGAAGACGTCCGGCAGCACCATGGTTCGGATCTTGAGACCACGATCGAGACGCCCGCTCTCGGCCAAGTGATGGAGCACGAAGGATCCGAACCCGCCCACAGCACCTTCTTCGACCGTGACGATCGCCTCGTGACTGTTCGCCAATCGGTCGATGAGACCAATGTCGATGGGTTTTGCGAACCGCGCGTCGGCAACGGTCGTGGAGAACCCCATGGCGGCCAGACGGTCCGCTGCGGCCAACGCCTCGCCGAGCCGGCCACCAAGCGACACCAAGGCGATCGTCGAACCCTCGCGCAACACCCGCCCGCGTCCGATCTCGAGCGGTCGCCCACGGTCGGGCATCTCGACGCCGAGACCCTCGCCTCGCGGATACCTGAATGCACTCGGCCGATCGTCGATCGCAACACTGGTGGCAACCATGTGGCGCAACTCGGATTCGTCCGCTGCCGCCATGAGGATGAAGTTTGGCAGGCAACCAAGATACGCCAAGTCGAACGAGCCGGCATGGGTTGGACCATCGGCGCCGACGAGCCCTGCTCTGTCGATCGCAAACCGGACCGGCAACTTCTGGATGGCGACGTCATGCACGACTTGATCGTACGCCCGCTGCAGGAACGTCGAATAGATCGCAGCAAACGGCTTGAAGCCCTCACTCGCCAGACCCGCCGCGAACGCAACTCCGTGTTGCTCGGCAATGCCGACATCAAATGTGCGATCGGGGAAGGCCTTGCCGAACAGATCAAGCCCCGTCCCGGACGGCATCGCAGCCGTGATCGCGACGATCCGATCGTCGTCGCGCGCCTCCTGGATCAGGCTCTCTGCGAACACCTTCGTGTAAGACGGTGCGTTGGCGACAGGCTTCACTTGGTCGCCCGTGATCACATTGAACTTGTTGACGCCGTGGTACTTATCCGCCGAGCTCTCCGCCGGGCCATAACCCTTGCCTTTTTGGGTGACGACGTGAACCAGAATCGGCGCCTGCTTCGCATCGCGCACGTTCCTGAGGATAGGGACCAGCTGGTTCAGATCGTGGCCGTCGATCGGACCGACGTAGTAAAAGCCAAGCTCCTCGAACAGCGCGCCGCCCTGCCAGAGATGGCGCGTATATTCCTCGACCCGTGCGGCCCTGCGCTCCCAGCTCTTCGGCAGCCTATGCGCCAACTGCTTGGCGATGTCGCGGACATAAAGATAAGGCCCACTCGACGTCACCCGCGAGAGGTAGTGGGACAGCGCTCCCGTCGGCGGCGCGATCGACATGTCATTGTCGTTCAGGATCACGATGAGGCGTTGATCGCGTGCGCCGGCATTGTTCAATGCTTCAAAGGCCATGCCTGCCGTCATCGCACCGTCGCCGATCACGGCAACGACATTGTTCGCCTCGCCCTTCAGGTCGCGCGCCACCGCCATGCCGAGACCAGCAGAAATCGATGTCGATGAATGGGCAGCTCCGAACGGATCGTATTCGCTTTCGGCGCGCTTGGTGAACCCTGACAGACCACCGCCCTGGCGCAGCGTTCGGATGCGATCGCGCCTGCCCGTCAGGATCTTATGCGGATAGCATTGGTGTCCGACATCCCAGATCACGCGGTCGCGTGGCGTATCGAAGACCCAATGGAGCGCGACGGTCAGTTCGACGACACCGAGGCCTGCCCCGAGATGTCCGCCGGTGACGGACACAGCGCTGATGGTCTCGGCACGCAGTTCATCGGCGACCTGTCGCAGTGACGTCTCGGGAAGTTTCCGCAGGTCGGCCGGTACGATCAGCGTATCGAGAAGCGGAGTGTTGGGTCTGTGGGTCACGGGGATGGTCCTTCGCACGGGTCACACACACGGGTCACACACCGGCACGCGGGTGCTCTGACTTTGTACGTCACTGGGGCAGCTCAGATTGAGCCCTGGACCACATCCGAAGCGACAACTTGACGCCCCATGCGTCAATGTAAGTTGACACATGCCCGTGTTGTCAAGCGCACTTTGCACTCGATCGTCCCAGCGCCCCACGATCAGTTCGGCGTTGGAGAGGTTCGCGCAGCGCGAACCGGGCTCGCGCTTGGGCGCCACCTCAGCTCGGATCGAGCGGTGCGGTGCCGGACGGTTTACCGTCAGCGTCAAGTGTCAGCTTCTCGACCTTGGCTTCAGCGCTCTTGAGAAGGGCGTCACAATGGGCTCTCAAGGTCTGGCCGCGCTCGTAAATCGCGATGCTCTCTTCCAGTTCGACGTCACCGCGCTCCAGCCGAGCCACGATCGACTCGAGCTCTTTCATCGCACGCTCGAACTTCATACCAGCGACGTCATTATTGCCGTGGGCAGGATTCTGCTTGTCACCACGCGCTGCCGGTTCAGCCATGCAATATCCTCTCGTCCCATGGATCTGTGCCGTCGCAGGACGGGACAATCGCGGCACACGTCAAGCCCCCATCAACGTCCTCACATGGACCGCAGCGGAGCCGGCCAAGCCTCGCAAATCGTAACCGCCCTCGAGCATCGACACCACCCTGCCCGCAGCATGCTTCTCTGCGACTTCGAGCAATTCCCCCGTGATCCACCCAAAATCCGCCTCCGTCAGGCGCAAGTTTGCGAGTGGGTCTGCGTGGTGGGCATCAAATCCAGCCGAGATCAGGATCAAGTCAGGTGAAAAATCGGCGAGCGCTGGCAGGATCCGGCTGCGCACGGCGTCTGCAAAGGTGTCCCCTGCATCCCCAGCGCGCAGTGGCGCATTGACGATCTGATCGTGATCACCGCGCTCGCTGATCGATCCAGTGCCAGGATACAGCGGCATCTCGTGCGTCGAGCAGAACATCAGGTTTGGTTCGCCCCAAAACGCGTCCTGCGTCCCATTGCCGTGATGCACGTCAAAGTCGACGACGGCGACACGCTCGACGCCATGGCGCGCCTGCGCGTATTTGGCCGCGATCGCGATGCTCGAGAACAGGCAGAAGCCCATCGCCGTCGTGCGCTCCGCGTGGTGGCCGGGAGGTCTCACCTGACAGAACACATTCTTGACGTTTGCTTCGCCGTGGCGGCGCATGACAACGGCGTCGACGGCATCGAGCGCTGCTGACACGGCACGCTGGGCCGCTTCCCAGCTGCCCACCGACATGACCGTGTCCGCATCGATCCGCGCGACGTGTGCGCCATCCCGTGGACGGGCCCGCTCGAGACGATCGAGATAGCTCCGTGGGTGGACGCGCAGCACGGCATCCTCGAAATCCTCGCGCACCCGCGCCTCGTCACGCACAAGGCCCGAGAACATCGCATGCGACAAGGCCGCATCAACCGCGCGCATGCGATCAGGCCGCTCTGGATGTCCTGGGCCGGTGTCGTGTTCGAGGAATGCGCTGTGGGTGAGCAGCAACGTCGTCATCGGCTGGTGTCCCAACTTGAAGAAAGGGAGAGAGGTTAGCGCTCCGCCAGTGGGCACGCCAGATCGCCAGTAGGTGGACCCTGCAGGTGGAGATGGCGCGCGGGGGCGGCCGCAATTTCACGCCGGGACGATGTAGCGGGCGAGGTCGCGCTCGCGTAGAACGATTCCAGAGCCGGGCCGCTCCGGTGGCGCTGCGAACCCCTTCGTCGGCACCAGTGGCTCCTCGATCAGGTCCTGGCCCCAGTCCATGTATTCAAGCCAGTGCGCCGTCGGCGTTGCCGTCATGACGTGGACCGAGTAGTCCGGTGAGAGGTGCGACGAGAACGGCACAGCATGAACATGCGCCGCCGCCGCCAGCCTCAGCCAGCCCGTAACGCCACCAATGCGCAGGATGTCCGGCATCACACAATCGCACACGCCGTCTGTGATCGCCTGAGACCCAACCCGCCAACTCCACCAATTCTCGCCGACTTGGAGCGGTGTCGCGAGTTTGCGGGCGAGCCGCGCCTGGGTCGCGTAATCATCGTAGATCACTGGCTCTTCGATCCACGCAAGGCCGAGATCGTCAATTGCGCGACAGGCCTCCAACGCCGAGGCGCTCTCGAGCCCCTGGTTGAAATCGACCGACAGAGCAATCTCGGGCCCAAGCGCTGAGCGTACAGCTTGCAGCGCCGTCACATCGTCTGCGATCGAAGCACGCCCGAGGCGCATCTTCACGTGGCTGTATCCACCATGCGCGTCGGCAAGTTCACGGGCTTCACGCGCGACGGCGGTCGGATCGAGTAGACCAAGCCCACAGCTGTTGTAGGTCGGCACGGCCTTTGCCGTCCCCCCAAGCAGCCGATAAAGCGGGATGCCAGCCTCGCGCGCGAGCGCGTCATAAAGCAACATGTCAAACATCGACAAGGCCATCTGCACCACGCCCTCATGGCCAAGCAGGGTCAGATGCTTCTGGCAGGCATCGTGGAAGCTCGGCAACTCCGCAAGCGTCAGCAGGCGTCCTTTTGCGAATCGAGCGAGCATATCGAGTGCCGGTGGGACGACCGTCAGGCCGAGACGCGAGAATGTGAATCCGAGCAGATGGGCCTCGCCTCCGCCGCGGACCCTGAGCTTTAGTCCGAGAAACGGGCCAGCCTCGAATACTCCGACACGGGTGGCGAGAGGGCGCCTGAGCGGCACCCAGAGCCGTTGCACGTCCAGTTGCTCAACGACGATAGTGTGTGTGTCAAAGCTCGTCACGGGCGTCATCCTCCTTGGTGCCGTCGCGGACCGGGTGTGCAGCGCTCCAGCTCCCAACCAACCGCTCTACCGGCGGTCTCTCGGCTGATCGTGGGTACGGGCCAGGCTGGTCCCGTGGTGGGTCGGACCAGCTTCAGGCCAAGCGACGGGTGATGCGCACGATCATCCATCGCATCAAGAGGAACGGCAATGCGATGATCAGCCATACAAGACTCAAGAGGTCTGCGATGAGCGCAGGGATGCCAAGGATTGGCAGCGCGATGATCAGGAACAGGACCAGCCGCACCAAGCGCGCGAGCTGATAGCCGACGACCCCGGGATAATCCTCGCGCCGTTCGGGCGGCCAGAGACGAAACCACCAGGTGCGCGCACGTGCGAAGGCGATCACGCCAGCAATCGCACCGACCAGGAACAGCAGCTGAATCCAGCTGGGCAGCCAGGCGACAAAATATCGTTGGTCGAGTTCGCGCTGACGCGCCATGCTCGTCATGTCGATAAGGGTTGCCGCGGTCGCGATACGTCCGACCGTTTCAGCGACGAACTCCTCGAATACCTGATTGGCTGTCTCGCTGCCGGGCAAGATTCCCGCGCCGTCGATCGGCTCGGCCCTAAGCACCGTCCGACCGCTTGGTGTCTCCTCGATCTCGATCCTGAGCCGACCGCGTCCGACGCTGACCGCATTCAGAAAATCGGCAACGGTTGCATGCCCCAGCGCCGCGTCGAGATTATCGACCTCTGCCACCTGCCAGAGCCAATTCCGGGTCCCTGGCTGGCGCGGCGCCTGCGCATGCAGAACGATCAAGTTGACATCGTGATCGGCTGCCGCCCGTCGGACAGCTGCGAGATCCATCGCCTGATCCGAGCCAGCGGCCGTCCGAAAAATAAGGCGCGTGCCATCGATCCGGCCGGTCAGCACTGCCGTCTGCCCACGTAGCGCCGGCATTTCCGCGGCCAAGCGCTCGGCTGCGATCGGGTCGGCCAGAACGCGCCTGGAAACCTGGTCGCGCTGCACGAGCCGGTTCAGGTGCTGCGGGCCATCGGGCCTAAGGGAGATAACGCGGACCTGACTGGGGGCGATGCGCCGCCCGAGCTGATAAAACGTCTCGTCAAGCGCCCGGCCCGATCCAACCGGCACCACCAGGTTCGAACGAACCTCGACAACCCAGTCCCCGTCAAGCGCTCCTCCCGCGGCGGGTCGCTTCAGAGGCACCGGTCTGCCGTCGATCAGCACCGCCAGCCTTGTCCTCTCGGGCAAAATATCGAGCGCGACGCCCGGACGCGTCAACGCAGTGCGCTCGAGCAGGACCGTCAGTGGCGACTGCGCTGACGCCCCATCGGGTCCAAGCGTTGCAATCGCCCGCGCCACCTCATCCGGTGTGCTGGCCGTAAACGTCTCGCCCTGCGCGTTTTTGAACCGCCAGTGACCGCTTTCAGCGGGCGCGGCGAAAAGCGTGCTGCGCGCCTCGGAGTCGGGGAGTCTTGCGATGTATCGGGCAGCGCCTGGATCGAGGCGTCCCGCGGCCTTGCCGCCGACCTCAGCGGCTTCGCCGAGTAACCGCGTCAACCAATTCGCAGCCGCAGGCTCGTGCGGGAGGGCGAGACCAGCCAGCAGGAGAGCGAATACGCCCCACGATACCAACGACCTGGCCGGGTTCAAGACCGGCATGGCCCCGAGCCTCCATCCCCGCAGCCTCATGGCTGCCTGAACTTTGAGAAGTCCGGCTTGCGCTTCTCAAAGAATGCCAAGAACGCCTCGCGCGCCTCAGGCGAGGATAGGCGCTCGGTGAAGATGCGGATTTCGTCGTCGATCCGTTGCGCGACGGCCGAAGGATCCCCCCTGAGCATGCGCCGGGACAGCGCGAGTGCGGCAGGCGGCTTCGCTGCAAGCCGCGCGATCGCAGCAAGCGCCGTCGCCTCGAGAACGTCTGGCGCGACGACCGCATTCACAAGGCCCGCAGCCTCGGCCTTGACTGCCGTCATCGGCTCACCAAGCACGAGCAATTCGAACGCCCGCGCGTGTCCCAGCCGCAGGGGCGCGAGCAGGCTAGATCCGGCCTCAGGCACCAGCGCCAGATCGATGAAGGGTGTGCGAAGGCTCGCAGATGGCGTCGCGTAAACGAGATCGCAGTGCAGCAGCAGCGTCGTACCGATCCCGACCGCAAGTCCGTCGACGGCAGCAACCATCGGCTTCTGGACGAGCGGCAGATGGCGGATGAACGCCTGGACGTGGCTCGATAGCCCCGTGTCGCCTTCAGCACGCTTGGCGAACTCGTTGATATCATTGCCGGCCGTAAACACACCGCCCGACCCGATGAACATGTGGGCTACGACCTCGGGGTCAGCATCGCCAGCGATCAATGCTTCACGGATCGCGGTGTACATTTCGGACTTGAGCGCGTTCTTCTTTTCCGGCCGTTCAAACCGGAAGATCTGAGCCGCGCCTGCCCGGGTGATGCCAAGACCTTCGATGCTGCCCATGCTGCGCCTCCCTCAACTCAGGTTCCTGCGTCGTCTTATCGCCTTTTGCCTTTGCGAGGCGTGCCCGGTGCACGCGACCTAGGACTTCAGGCCAGCAGCCCGTCGGCAGCCCGATCAAGCATGGCATCGCTGCCTGTCGTCACCAAATCGCCAAGTGACGGCGCGAGCGTGAGTTCACCTTCCGCAAAGATCCGCGCCATTGCGATGTAGGGCGAGACCGCGCCATCAGCACCCGTTCGCGCAGCGCCAAGTGCCCCCCGGGCCAGGTAGGCGCCGCCCGCCGTAAGCCCGAAGAGCCGCAGGTAGGGCGTGGCCGTAGCCAAGGCTGCTTTCGGGTTGGAGGCGATCTGTTCGCCCATCCATTGGCTGGCGGACTCGAGCGCTTGTACCGCCGCCTCGAGCCGCTGGCCCATGCGACCAAACTCAGGGCGGTTGGAGGCCTTGATCTCCGCGGCAGTCGCCGCGAACTCCGCGATCATGTCACGAATAACCGCGCCGTTGGCAAGCGGCACCTTGCGGGTCACAAGGTCAATCGCCTGAATGCCGTTGGTGCCCTCGTAGATGGGCAGAATCCGAGCGTCGCGCAAATGCTGGGCTGCTCCCGTTTCCTCGACAAAACCCATGCCGCCATGAACCTGCACACCGAGGCTGGCAACCTCGTTGCCGACATCGGTCGAATAGGCCTTTGCGATCGGGGTCAGAAGGGCAGCTCTGTGCGAGGCAGCCTGGCGCTCGACTTCGGTCGGTGCACGGTGGGCGAGATCCATCTCGCGCGCGGTCGCAAAGCAGATCAGGCGCGCCGCCTGGGTCATCGCGCGCATGGTCAGCAGCGTTCGACGCACGTCCGGGTGGTCGATGATCGCAGACGCGCCCGCGCTCGTCTTGTCGACGGCACGGCCTTGGACGCGCTCCTTCGCATAGCTGACCGCACGCTGCGTCGCCCGATCCGCAATCGCAACCCCCTGCACGCCGACCGCGAGCCGCGCCACGTTCATCATGACGAACATGACCACGAGACCACGGTGCCCCTCACCGACCAGATAGCCAACAGCACCGCCGTTCTCGCCGTATTTCATGGTGCATGTCGGCGATGCATGTATGCCGAGCTTATGTTCGAGGCCGGTGCAGATCACGTCGTTGCGCCGGCCAAGCGATCCGTCGGCATTGACAAGGTACTTCGGCACCAGGAACAGCGAAATCCCGCGCGTGCCCTCAGGCGCATCGGGTAAACGGGCGAGCACAAGGTGGATGATGTTTTCGGAAAGTTCGTGTTCGCCGTAGGTGATATAGATTTTGGTCCCAAACACCCGGTAGGTTCCATCGCCAGCAGGCTCTGCACGCGCCCTCAGCAGCGCAAGATCAGAGCCTGCCTGCGGCTCCGTCAGGTTCATCGTCCCGGTCCAGGTCCCCGCCACCATCTTCGGCAGGTACATGGCCTTCTGCTCCTCGCTGCCGCCAACGAGCAGCGCATCGATCGCACCTTGGGTCAGGAGCGGGCAGAGACCGAAAGACATGTTCGACGCGTTCCAGACCTCGGAAACCGCCATCGACAGGATCAACGGAAGGTCCTGCCCACCATAGGCCTCGGGCGCTGCAAGCGACGCCCAACCGCCGTCAACGAAGCGCCGATAGGCATCGTCCCAGCCATCCGGCGTCACAACAGTTCCGTTCTCGAGGCGCGAACCCTGGCGATCCCCGAGCCAGTTCAGGGGGTCGAGAACTTCGGCACCGAACCGCCCGGCCTCTTCGAGCACAGCATGAATGGTCTCGCGGTCGAGGCCTGCCCAGGCCCCGCTCGCAATCATGCGATCAACACCACCAGCCGTCTCCAAGGCAAATGCGATATCAGCGATGGGCGCGCGGTAGGCCATGCGGTCTCCTCCGGCAGTCGTTGCGTTTTGGCTCTGGAACGCACAATAGGCAACACGCGGGCGCGTCGAAAGCCTCCGAACGGGTCACGCGACGAGAGGCCCCGCAGGCCGCGCGCCAACGCATCGATACCGCAATCACTCTTAGGAGCGACACCCGCCCATGAGCCGCGATCGCATCCGGATTGCAGACCCTGCTGCGATTGACGAGGCAGCCGCGCTGCTTCGAGACTGTGCGCTCGTGGCCTTCCCGACGGAAACCGTGTTCGGGCTCGGCGCGGATGCGCAATGCGACGAAGCCGTTGCGAGAATTTTCGCGGCGAAGGGCCGGCCGGCCTTCAACCCTTTGATCGTTCATGTCGCAGACTGGGCAACGGCCCGTCAGGTCGGCGCGTTGCCGGCCCCTCTGCTGCGTGCGGCTGAGGCATTCTGGCCGGGTCCGCTGACGATCGTGACGGCGCTGGTGCCTGGCGCACCCGTCTGCCAACGGGCCACCGCTGGTCTGTCGACGGTCGCACTCCGCTGGCCATCCCATGCGGTCGCGCAATCGCTGATCCGGGCCGCAGGCGTCCCGGTCGTCGCGCCCTCGGCTAATCGGTCCGGCTATGTCAGCGCCGTGACGGCCGCCCACGTCGCCGAAGATCTCGGCGACCGGGTTGCGATGATCCTCGACGACCGCCAGCCGAGCCCGGTCGGGGTGGAATCGACCATCGTCACACTCGACCCGGCACGCGAAGGTGCGTTGATCATTCTCCGGCCCGGCGCGGTCACCGCTGAGGCGCTCGCCGCTCGCACCGGCTTCGGCGTGATTAAAAGTTGCACGGCCAACACGGCTGCCCCACGTCGAGAGGGCCCTCAGCCAAGCCAACCGATGGCCCCGGGCCAACTCGAAAGCCATTACGCTCCAGGCGCCGAGGTCAGGCTGGAAGTCCTGGCTCCTGCGGCCGATGAAGTGTTGCTCTGGCTCGGCCCCGCGCCTGCACCTGCCGGCGCAGCCGCGACCCTGGTGCTCAGTCCGGAAGGCGACCTGACAGCTGCAGCACATCAGCTGTTTGTCCTGCTTCGGGAGGCTGACGCAATGTGCAAGGCCGGTCACTCCAACGCCCAGCGCATTGCCGTCGGCCCGGTGCCGAACACTGGGTTGGGCGTCGCCATCAATGACCGACTGCGACGGGCTGCTGCGCCGCGATGACGTCACCAGAAGCGAGATGGCGGCCGGGCGCACTGGCCGCGGTCCAGAGCAACGTCCGATCCAGCCGAACCGGCTCGCGGTTCGCTGTTCCGATGAAATTCCATGAGACGCATAATGGTGCAGCACTTCTACCCGATCGCTTGTCTGGCCTGAGGGGGACGCCGGACCACATAGAAATAGGACCCTAAGCGGTGCCGCTCAGGGTCCTTCGATCGAGCCAACCCCGACCCGTGAACCGGATCAGAGCTTGTGGTCCATGCGGTCCCGCTTGGTTGCGAGATAGCGCTTATTATAGCGCGAAGGCCGCGTGATGCTGCCAACCTGGTCAACCACCTCGATACCATGCTCAGTAAGCTTCGAGATTTTCGCCGGATTGTTCGTCATCAGCCGGATTTGCGGGTAGCCGAGATAATAGAGGATGTTCGCTGGCAAGCGGTAATCTCGCGCTTCCACGGGCGCACCTACGGCCACGTTGGCCTCGACGGTGTCGAGTCCGACCTCCTGATGCGCGTAGGCCTGAAGCTTTTTAACAAGCCCGATCCCGCGACCTTCATGGTGCGGCAAATAGATGATGATCCCAAGCTCAGATTCCACCACCCGTTCAATTGCGAGTTGCAGCTGCGCGTAGCAATCACATTTCAGTGAATGGAAAATATCGCCAGTGACGCAGCCACTATGAACGCGAACGATTGGGAGGGCATCCGGTGGTGCATCAGGCCGGCGATAAACCAGCGCCATCGCCTGGTACGACGTCGAATCATCCTCGAAGCCGTAGGCCTCGAACGTGATTTCGCGACCGCGAAATTCGATCGGCAGCGACGTCTTGGCAAAGTCTTCGAACGGCGACGTGTCGCCAGGCCTTGCTGGCGCGCGCTTTAAGCCGAACATCGGAGCTGTGGCCGCTGCCATGGCACGCTCGCCCGATCCATTACCTGCCAGAGGATAGGCAAAGACGCCGGCACCACGTGCTCTGGTCTTGCTCATAATTGCTTTCCTTGTGTGCTCATGTCCTAGAATTCGTCGCCCGACGAGTTCAGCTGCGCCAGTTCGCAGCATTGGTCCCTTCGGAGGGTTCCGCTCGAGGTAACGTATTGACTGGGCTGCCGGTTCAAATTGGTGCGACCCCCTGCACCGCTCGACAACGATGCCGCGGAATCGTGGCCGTCGTGAGATCGGCCCTCGATCCGAGGGTTCCAGCCTCATGGCGAGGCTCGAGCGCAGGTCCGTCGGGTCACCGCTCCGCAATTACATCGCTAATAACAGCGTAGCATATCACGCGACAAACGTCCCAGAGAGTTCGTCGTCGATATGCGTTCTGATAATAGCTTCGAACGAGGTCTCGGCGGAAAATCCCAGCGATCGCGCCCGATCTGCGACGAAGTTGCGCGGCCAGCCATCGACGATCCGCATGATGGTCGTATCAGGCTCACGACGGATGCGTGCGACGACACGCTCCCCAGCGACCCGCCGCAACGCCTCGATCTGTTCGCCGACGGTTACGCTGACACCTGGCATCGTGAGGTTCCGGCGCGGTCCAATCAGGCCGGTGTCCATCGTCGCTGCATGAAGCAGGAAGCCAACGGCCGAGCGGGGCGAGGCGTGCCAGTGGCGCACGTTCTCCGATACAGGTAGCACGGCTTCTTGACCCGCCAGAGGTTCGCGGATGATGTTCGAGAAGAAGCCGGACGCAGCGGCGTTCGGCTTTCCGGGGCGCACGCAGATCGTGGGCAGGCGAATTCCGACCCCGTCCATGAACCCTCGCCGTGAGAAATCCGCGAGCAGCAATTCGCCGATCGCCTTCTGCGTGCCATAGCTCGTCAGCGGCGTCGTGAAGAACTCGTCGCTGATCGCCTCGGGGAAAGGCGCGCCAAAAACGGCGATCGAACTCGTGAACACCACACGCGGGACATACCCGCTCGCGCGGCAGATCTCATTGAAAAGGTTGCGCGTCCCCTCGAGGTTGATCCGGTATCCCTTCTCGAAGTCCGCTTCAGCTTCGCCGGACACGATGGCCGCGAGGTGGAAGATGATGTCGGGACGGTCCGCGATCAGCCTTTCGGCCTCGCCTTGCGAAGGCAGGTCGCCAACGGACAGGTGAACAGGGAACGGTGCTCCAAGGGGCTCTGCCGGCGGAACGACATCATAAAGATGCACATGGGAAATCGCGCTGTCGCCGATCCGACCGTCGCTGCTCAGGCGCTCGGCGAGCTTGCGACCGACCATGCCGGCGGCACCGATGATCAATACCTTCATGCCGTCCTCCCATCGTGCCGAGAGTTCTGTCTCGGTCAGTCTTTACGGATGACCCACTCCGACGCGCAAGAACGCTCTTTGAACCGCAAACCGCAGAGGTCCGCGTTCAAACCGGAGAGCCGCGATGCACGTGCAGGGCGCTCAGCCGAGCGCGACGCCGCAGCGGTCCGCCCAGATCAGTCCCTCGACCGTACCGGCCCGCGGCTTGTATTCGCAGCCGACCCAGCCAGAAAATCCGCTGCGGTCAATCTCGTCGAACAGATATCTGTAGTTCATTTCGCCATCGTCCGGCTCACCGCGATCCGGCGGGTTGGCGATCTGGTAATGCGCTGCGAGGTCGCCGAACTCACGGATCGCCAGGGCGACATCCCCCTCTTGGATCTGGCGATGGTAAAGGTCGAACTGCAGCCCGAGGTTTGCCGCTCCGACTTCGGCAATCACGGCGCGCGCCTGCGCGGTAGTGGTCAGAAAGAAGCCCGGGATGTCGCGTGTGTTGATCGGCTCGATGATCAACCTGACGCCGTGATCCGCCGCCATTGCACAGGCCTTGCGCAAGTTCGCCACGTACGTGGCATGGCGCGCTCCATGGTGAACGAGGCCCGGCATGACATGAACCAGGGTGTTCCCGAGGGCGTCAGCGTATGTCAGCCCGGTTCGTAGCGCGGCCTCGAACTCGGCTTCCCGCCCCGGGATCGCAGCCAGCCCGCGCTCTCCTTTGCTCCAGTCGCCGGGCGGCAGGTTGAACAGCGCCTGCTTCAAACCGTTGGCCTCGAGCCTCGCCTTCAACTCGGCGGGCTCGTACTCGTAGGGGAACAGGTATTCGACGGCCTTAAAGCCGGCCCCGGCCGCTGCTGCGAAACGGTCGAGGAACGGGAGTTCCGTGAACAGGAACGAAAGGTTGGCTGCAAATCTCGGCATCGGATCCTCGGTTGACGTCGCACTGAGCCGCGCCGCGATCCAAAACCAGGGTCGAAGGCTGTCGACTGCATCAGGGGCATCGTGCCGCGTCGAACGATGCCTGGATAGTCGCAGCAGCGCCGGGCCCCTACACGCCCATCGCTGAGGACGTCGCGCATTTCACGTCTTGCGCCCCGCTACATGCCCGCGCCACCGTTGAACGCGCGACGCCCATCATCAAGATCTGCGCCGACGCCGATGGGCGATCTGCAGCGCGTCGCCTGCTCCATCAGCCGTTGGCTTCGATGTCTGCGACGGCCTGGGCAAGGAACATGTCGAGCTTTCCGCGCAATTCAGCATCGCTGATCACGACGCCTTTGGCATCGAGGTCGGCACGCACCTTGCGAAACACGTCCTCATCGCCTGCTTCCTGCAGATCGGCGCGGCGCACTTCGCGCACGTAGTTTGCGACGTCGTCACCAGCCAGACCGAGCTGGGCAGCGACCCACTCGCCGATCAGCCGATTGCGGCGCGCTTCAGCCTTAAAGCGCAGTTCCTGATCGTGGGCAAACTTTGCCTCGAAACTGTTCTTGCGCTCGTCAAACGTTGTCATCTGGAGCTCCGTCTCGGTTTCGGCGTCGCAGGATCCGACGTCCGGATTAGCATTCTCGTGTAACGACCATGTAGGTCACGGCGCGCTCAGCATCTACAGTACGAGCCTCCAATGCGGGCGCGCCGCCCATTGGCCCCTCGCGCCCACATCGCCACGTCGCCGGGTCCGCCAGCCGATCTCGACGCGAAATGTGGGCCACTCGTCACGCGTCGCGCATAAATTGACCGGCCCGCGCATGGAGCCAAGTGTCGATCAAGGTGCGAGAAGCGCCACAAGCCACCAGTGATCGTGCAAGACCAACCAGCGCCAATGCCCAACGAAGTCAATCCCGTGCGAACTGCTGATCGGTTCCGTGCAGACCTATAGCTGTCGAGATCGCCCATTCACAGAGCAAGGTCACGGAAATCGGAGCGTGGACGCCGTTCATTTGCCTGTCAGCCGCTGGCGCGAGAGTCTCATTGCCTTATGATCGAGACAGGCTCATACCCGTGACCCGAATAAGGGTGGTGACGCATGAACAAGCGCCGTAAAATCTACGAAGGCAAGGCCAAGATCCTCTATGAAGGTCCTGAGCCTGGCACTCTCGTTCAGCATTTCAAGGACGACGCGACGGCCTTCAACGCCAAGAAGCACGCGCTGATCGAGGGCAAAGGCGTCCTTAACAACCGGATCTCTGAGTTCCTGTTCACAAAGCTCGGCGAGATCGGCGTGCCAACGCATTTCGTGCGCCGACTGAACATGCGTGAGCAGCTGATCCGCGAAGTGGAGATCATCCCGCTCGAAGTCGTGGTGCGCAACGTCGCGGCCGGCTCCTTGGCGCAGCGTCTCGGCCTCGAAGAGGGCGCTCAGCTTCCCCGCTCGATCATCGAGTTCTACTACAAGGATGACAAGCTCGGCGACCCGATGGTGACGGAGGAGCACATCACGGCGTTCAATTGGGCCTCGACGGCCGAGATCGACGAAATGATGAGCCTTTCGCTTCGGATCAACGATTTCTTGGTTGGTCTGTTCCTCGGCGTTGGGATCCGGCTGGTCGACTTCAAGATCGAGTTCGGACGGCACTGGGAAGGCGATTTGATGCGCATCCTGCTGGCCGATGAGATCAGCCCGGATTGCTGCCGGTTGTGGGACATCCAGTCCGGCGACAAAATGGACAAGGACCGGTTCAGGCGGGATCTCGGCAACATTCTCGAAGCCTACCAGGAAGTGGCCCGCCGGCTCGGCATTCACAACGTCAATCGGCCGCAGCCAGGCAAGGGCCCAGTTCTGGCCGTCTCAAATACGCCCGTCGCTGGAAAGCCGGAGATCGTGCAGGAATCTGATTAGCCGGTTTCGAGCGGGCACAGCGGCCTGCGGCTTCCGGCACTGCTGGACTGTGGTGTTGCGTCGGCGTCAGAGATGTCGCGATCGCAGTCTTCGATGGGAGGGGCATCCTCGTGAAAGCCGAAATCAAGATCGTACTCAAATCCGGCGTTCTCGACCCGCAAGGCAAAGCCATTGAAGGCGCACTCGGCAGCCTCGGGTTTTCTGGCGTCGGGAATGTCAGGCAAGGCAAGCTCATTGAACTCGAGCTTGCAACCAGCGACGAGGCCGAGGCGCGGCGGCAGGTCGAGGCGATGTGCGAGAAGCTTTTGGCAAACACCGTGATCGAAAGCTATTCGATCGCGCTTCGGACCTGATCGATGCATCATCCCACGTCGTCAGAAGCAAAGCGTACCTGCGTACCGCCGCCGCGGTCCGACGATGGGCTGCAAGCGGTTCGCTTCATGGCGATCAAGGCCGGCCTCTTCATTCTCATCCCACTCGCAGCCAGTCTGATTGCTGCCTGGTGGATGCTTGGCTGACGGGCACACGTGGGCGCAGCGCGCCGTTGCACACAGGATTTCCCTATGCTCACCAATGCGCGACGGCCATCCGTGATCGTCTTCCCCGGCTCCAATTGCGATCGCGATCTCAAGGTGGCGTTCGAAGCCGTGCTCGGCCAGTCGGTCAACATGGTCTGGCATGGAGAAACCGAACTCCCGGCCTCGAGCCTGATCGCACTACCGGGCGGGTTTTCTTATGGAGACTACCTGCGCTGCGGCGCCATTGCCTCGCGGTCGCCGATCATGCGCGCAGTCGCCGATGCAGCAGCCCGGGGGATGCCGGTCATCGGAATTTGCAACGGCTTCCAGGTTCTCTGCGAGGCTGGCCTGCTGCCCGGCGTCCTCATGCGCAATGCTTCGCTCAAATTCGTCTGCCGCGACGTGGTCCTGCGGGTCGAAAATGCGGCAACGCCATTTACCGCGGCCTACCAGCAAGGTCAGGTGATCCGCGTCCCGATCGCTCATCACGATGGCAATTATATCGCGGACGACGCAACCATCGCGCGGCTCGAAGATGAAGGCCAGGTGGTGGTGCGATATGTCGATCCGGACGGCGCCGTCACACCGGCTGCGAATCCGAATGGGTCGCGAAACAATATCGCCGGCATTTGCAACGCTCCTGGCAACGTCGTCGGAATGATGCCACACCCGGAACGCCTGTTCGAGCCGGCTCTCGGCGGCATCGATGGTCGCGGCGTCTTTGAAAGCGTGCTGCGCAGCGTGGTGTTGCGTCACTAACGCTTGCCCACGGGTTACGAAAAGTTGTCGGCCAAGCAGGTGCGACGAAAGCAACACTGGATTGATGGAATTGCTATTTCCCCCGACGCAGCAGTCCCTGCACCGTCTGCAACACCAACCGTTCAGGTGCTTCTGATCGCGAACGGTCGTCGCTTCCCTAGGTTGCCAGTTCCCTTTGCGTTCCGAAGTCCGTTTCGGCGTCTGATGAGGATCGCTCACGACCGACGTCAAGCGGGTACCAGCTACCCATCCCCACCCCATCCAGCAGAGCTTGACGTCGCGCGCTGTCCCTCCCAATGCTCCGAGCGCTTTGGGCTCGGCGATGGAGTGAGCATGCGTGATCTGAAGAACCGTTCGTCGTTTCAGCACTGGGTCACGCATACGATCCGCTACAATGATCAGGATCCGGTCGGACACGTGAACAACGCGGCGATGGCGACGTTCCTGGAGCAGGGCCGGACGAGCTTCATCTATCCGTTGATGGCAAAACATGACGATCCTCGACTGGAGATCGTGCTCGCGCGCCTGACGATCGATTATCTCAGAGAGCTGCATTTCCCGGGTACAGTTGACATCGGGAGCCGCATTTCACACGTCGGCAACAAGTCGTTGAAGCTGGAGCACGGCGTTTTTCGCGGCGAGGCACAGGGCGGCGATTGCGTGACGACCGGTGAGTGCACGCTCGTGTTCTTCGACAAGATCGACCGCACGTCGACCCTGCCGCCGGAGGCGCTGCGGGCAGAGTTGCTTGCTTTGCTTGCTGCGGCTTCTTAATTCACTAGGTGGGGCGTTGCGCGCGCGAGACCGGGTCGCCTGCACTTGTGGCCTCAGTCACGACACCCCACCGCGAGGAAAAGAGGGAAGACCCGATGCTTTACGTCGACACCCCGACGAATGACGACCTGACGACACTCGCAGCCACACGGGCCGATGCCTGCGTCTCAATCTATGTGCCGACAACGCCGCTGACGCAGGACATTGGTGCAGCGCGCATCGCCCTCTCCAACCTGATCAAGACCGCACTCGGCCAGCTTGATAACTCCGGGTTCGACAAGCGGCGCCGCGCGCTCCTGATCGACGGGCTTGCCGCGCTCGAGGACGATGACGAGTTCTGGCGTCTGCAGGCTCATTCCCTGGCCGTGTTCGCAACGCCCGATCGCGTGCTGACGTTCAGGCTTGCCAACCGGCTGCATGAACTCGTCCAGGTCTCCGACCGCTTCCACCTGAAGCCGCTCCTGCGCGCCGTCACCTTCCCGCATGAAGCCATTGTTCTGGCGTTGTCTGAAAACAGCGTTCGCGCCTTCCAAATCCTGTCCGACGCACCTCCCGTGCCGCTCAGGGTCAGCGATCTGCCGAAGGATGCAGCGAGCCACGCTAGAAAGGCGACGCTCAATAGCCGCGGCGCATCAGGCCGCATCCACGGCGATGAAGGTCAGCGCGTGCGTCATCTTCAGTACCTGCGCGCTGTAGACGCGGCTCTCCGGCCCCTGCTTGCAGGGCGGTCGATCCCCCTGATCGTGGCTGCTGTGGACCCGCTCGCACACCTCTATCCTTCCGTGAACACCTATAAGCACATGCTCCCGGAAGGCATTCGCGTAAGCCCTGACGAAATGACGGATGCGGCCCTCTCCCAGCTTGCAATCCCCTTGCTCGACCATGCCTACGCAAAAGAAATTCAAGCCGTACAAGGCGTTTTCGAGCGGCGCTCGAAGGAGGGGCGCGGATCAACCGACCTGACAGACGTCGCGCGGGCTGCGACGTTCGGGGCCATCGATACCCTGTTGGTAGACATCGATGACGTCGTGCCAGGCACGGTCGACGACAATGGAGTGATTTCCCGCGCCGATCATGAAAGCGCTGCCACCTACGGCGTCGTCGACGAGATTGCAGCACGTGCCCTCAGCAGCGGTGCCCGCATCCTCGCCGTCCGCCGTCAGGACGTACCTGGCAAGACGGGCGTCGCTGCCATTCTGAGATACTCGGTTTGAGCCACTCTCCGATTTGCCGCTGGCCAAACCCGGCGGGCGGGGAGCGCGCCCCTCATCGGCGCGCTTCGTGCCCGTCTGTCGGCGACCTGGCCGTCATCCCATTGACACGTTTGGCGGCGTTCGCGACAACCGCGCCGTCCCGAGCCCCGAGCGAGCGCGTCCCATGATCCCAGCCGACACAGCAATCAACCGAGCCGAGTTGCAGGCGACAATCGAGCGTGCCTTCGACGACCGCGCCAACATCAGCCCCTCGACGAAAGGGGAGACCCGCGACGCAGTCGGTCTCGCGCTCGACCTGCTTGATTCCGGTCGTGCGCGCGTGGCTGAAAAGGTTGGCGACTCCTGGGTGGTCAATCAGTGGCTGAAAAAGGCGGTGCTGCTCTCGTTCCGCCTAAGCGACAACGCGATCATCCCGTTCCAGAAATCTGGCACCTTCGCCAGCCGCGCGTTCGGCTACGACAAAGTCCCGCTCAAGTTCGCCGACTGGCAGCCCGAGGACTTCCGGCAGGCCGGGTTCCGCGCGGTGCCTGGCTCGATCGTCAGGCACTCGGCCTATATTGCGCCCGGCGTCGTGCTGATGCCATCGTTCGTCAACCTCGGCGCGTACGTCGACAGCGGGACCATGGTGGATACGTGGGCAACGGTCGGCTCTTGTGCCCAGATTGGCAAGAACTGCCATATCTCCGGCGGCGCTGGCATCGGTGGCGTGCTGGAGCCACTCCAAGCGGGACCTGTGATCGTCGAGGACAACTGCTTCATCGGCGCCCGATCGGAGGTGGCCGAAGGTGTGATCGTCGGTGAGGGCGCGGTCCTATCGATGGGGGTCTACATCGGCGCGTCGACGCGGATCGTCGATCGGGCGACCGGCGAAGTGCATATCGGCAAGGTGCCACCCTACTCGGTGGTCGTGCCCGGCACGATGCCTGGCAAGCCTCTGCCTGACGGATCGCCTGGGCCTGGCCTCTATTGCGCAGTGATCGTCAAGACGGTTGATGCGCAGACACGCTCGAAGACCGGAATCAACGAGCTTTTGAGAGACTGACGGCCACACGGCGGCCCGCACGGGTGGTGGCATGCGCGACGCAGCCCCGCACCGCGGCACTTGGAGACGGCGTGACGCGCAAAGCCTACGTCATTCGGAACGTGATCGCGGCGGTGATTTTGGCCGGTGCCGTCTACGGCTCGTTTCTGGCGTTGCCGGCCATGGCAACGGTGCTGGCGCCGCGCGGTGTCAATGCCGGCCTGATCCAGAACGGGATCATCCTAACAGGCGGCGCTACGGCACTGCTGGTCGCATGGCATGCTGCAAGCCTGCGCCTGCACGCGATCGGCGAGCGGCGTCTTTGGGCTGCGATCGCTTTTTTGCCTCCGGCCATCCTCCTCATGCTCGATGGCCCCCTGTTTCTCAAGCCGCTGCTGGCCATCCCCCCTGCCATATGGTGGATGACCATGGGCGGCTCGTTAGCCGTTGCGATCGCCGTGTTCCTGAATTGCGCAATAAGGCCAAGCGTGGCGTGATGGAGCACTCGTGAGGTATTGCGCCTATGATCCAAGACACGGGAGTTCGCTCCATGGCAACTATCGTCTCGGACCCGGTCCAATTGGCGCAGGCTCTGATCCGCTGTGAGAGCGTGACGCCAGCCGAGGGTGGCGCACTGACAGTGCTCGAAGGCTGGCTCTCAGCCGCCGGCTTCGACGTGGTCCGCATGGTCTTCTCAGAGCCCGGCACCGCGGACGTCGAAAATCTCTATGCACGCATTGGCACCGCGCGGCCGAATTTCTGCTTCGCTGGTCACACGGACGTCGTACCGCCCGGTGACCTCAGCCAGTGGGGCCACCCCCCGTTCGCAGCCGTTATCGCTGACGGTGTTCTGTTCGGCCGTGGTGCCGTCGACATGAAGGGCGCAATCGCGTGTTTCGTTGCAGCCGCACTTGATCATCTCGCCGCGCACGGCGGCCAGCCAAAAGCCGGCTCCATCTCACTGCTAATCACCGGTGACGAGGAAGGCGCCTCGATCAACGGGACTGCCAAACTCCTCGACTGGCTACAAGCCCGCGGCGAACGGCTCGATTTCTGTCTCGTTGGCGAACCGACCAACCCGAAGGCGGTCGGTGATGAGATCAAGATTGGTCGTCGCGGGTCGCTCAATGTCGCGGTCACGGTCAAGGGCCGGCAGGGTCACGCCGCCTATCCCGAGCTTGCCGACAATCCCGTCCCGAAGCTTGCGCGGATCGTGGCTGAGCTGTCGGACTTGAAGCTCGACATGGGCAGTCCGCATTTCGCGCCCTCCAATATCGAAGTGTGCGTGATCGGCTGTTCGAGCGCGGCGACGAACGTGATTCCGGCGCAGGCGAACGCGGCGTTCAACGTGCGCTACAATTCGAACTGGCAACGCCCAACGATCGAGGCGCACGTTGCAGCCACACTGGAGCGGATGGCAGAGGCGATCGGTGCCGAGCTCGAGGTCTCATTCTCGGGCACTGGCGACGTGTTCTTGACCGCGCCCGGTCCGTTCGTCACGCGCGTGACCGACGCCGTCGAGGCTGTGACCGGCCGCAAACCCGCATTGACCACCGCCGGCGGGACCTCAGATGCGCGCTTCATCCAAGCCTATTGCCCCGTCGTCGAATTCGGTCTGACGAACGCGACCATCCACGCGATCAACGAGAACACTCCAATCAAAGATCTCTATCTTCTCAGAGATGTTTATCGAGCCATGCTGGAGCGCGCCTAAGGTCGCCCCTCAGGCCGCTCCTATGGAATAGAACGTTCCAGTCGCGGTGCCGATGTAGATCACGCCACCCAGAATGCAGGGCGACGAGATGATCCGCCCATCGAGCTGCAGTTTCCAGACTTCCTGGCCAGTTGTGGCGTCGAGGCAGTACAGATGGTGATCGCGTGAGCCAACGATCAGCTTGCCGTCGACCACACACGGCGAGGACCAGATCCCTCCGCGGGTCATGAACCGCCAGATCCGGGCGCCGGATCTCGCGTCGACGCAGTGGATGCTGCCGTCATCGCCGCCAACCCAAACGCGATCGCCGACCGCGGCCGGTGTCGCGTAGTAGGCAGCGACGCGGCCATCAAAACGCCAGACCTCGCGCCCGTCCTCGCGCGCGAACGCGTAGAGATAGGGTGCTTTCTCCTGAGCGCAGGCGTAGACGAGATCGTTGTGGATCACCTGCGATGAGTCTGTGTCATCACCGGTCGATGCGACCCAGCGCACACGTCCGCTCGCGGCCTCGACCGAGAACAGCTTGCCATCGTAGGTCGATGTGTAGACCTCGCCATCCGCGACCGCCGGTGAGCTTTCCGACCCGTTCGAGCCCGGGAGGGTCCCAGGACCGATCCCATCGACGAAGGTTCGCCAGATCTGTTTTCCCGTCATCGGATCAAAACAGCGCAGATACCCGCTCTCGCCTGCGATGTAGAGCCGGCCATCGATCACGCAGGGCGATGAATCGAGGTCTCGGCCCGTGTTGAAGGTCCAGAGCACAGCCCCCGTCTCGGCATCGATGCAGCGCAACAGATCGTCGGTATTGCCGATATAGAGGCGATTGTTCCAGGCACAGAGCGAGGACTTGAACATGCCCCTGCCCTTGAGCTGCCACTTCAGCGCACCGGTCGCAGCATCGAAGGCATAGACGTAACCACCGACCGATCCGACGAACACGTAGCCCGCGAACGCGACGGCCGTGCCCGTCCAGCCGGTTCCAGCCCAGGTCACGGGAGTGCCGCGCACGACGTTGTTGATCACGGCAGTGCGAAACCGCCACTTTACGACGGGTTGGGTTTCGGGAACGGGTCCGGTCCCGTAGAACGTGTGGGCGCCATTGCCCCGGAACATCAACATCGCATCCGGGGCTGTGCTGGAATTTCCCCAGCGCCACGGCGGCAGTGAGATGGGCTTGCTCTGTTGAGCAGACGCCGATGCTGCTGCAAAGCTGCCCGTGCCAACCGCAGCGGCAGCCGCGCACGCACCTTTGATGACCGTCCGTCGATCTGGCGCACGTTGTTTCAAGTCGTTCCCTCATGTGTTGCGACGAGTTGCCGCAGCATGGCATCACACCGCTGGTGACAGTACCATGGTGAACCTCGGTGCTGTGACAGTCCAGCTGCAGGGCTGTTCAAGCTCCATGCTTCCTTTTGTCAGACGCGTGGACGTGAATTCATCCACAGGCCTGCCGTCATTTCGGGTTATCGTCAGACGGCAGATTAATGATGAAGCGGTGCCTGAAGTGGTGATGGGCGCCCGTTGCCATGGGTGGCGAGCGCAGATTTGGGGTTCACCATGGGAACAGCCTCGCGAAGACAGGTCCTGACGTTTGCTGCCGCTCTCGCCGCGACGCGTGTGCTTGCATCACCCGCAGTTGCAAGGGGCACCACCGGCCGTGTTGTCGTCATCGGAGGCGGCGTTGGTGGCGCCTTGCTGGCGCGAGAAATCGCCACCCATGCCGCAGGTCGGATCTCCGTCACGGTAATTGAGCCGGCGCGGCGGTATCGAACCTGCTTCTTTTCGAATCTGATGATGGCCGGCCTGAACGATGGCCTCTCCGTCGACCACGACTACCGGCGGCTGACGACGGACTTCGGTATCGAACTCGTCCACGACGTGGCAGCGTCAATTGATCCGGTACGCAAAACCGTCACCCTGATGTCGGGCGCGGCGCTCCCCTACGACCGGCTGGTCCTCTCGCCGGGGATCGATTTCGCGTATGGGGAGATCGAGGGCTACACGATCGACACCTCGCGCGCACTGCCGCACTGCTGGCGCAGCGATCAGCCGATCGAGATGCTGAAAGCGCGGATCGACACGATGCCTGAGGGCGGCGTCTTCGCCATCACCGTGCCAGCGCTGCCTTATCGATGCCCGCCCGGCCCCTATGAACGCGCCTCAATGGTCGCCCACGTGCTCACGCGACAGAACCCGCGAGCGAAAATCCTTGTCATCGACGACAAGGACACATTCCCGAAGCAAGCCGTGTTCCTCGACGGCTGGGCGCGCCACTACCCCGGCATGATCGAATGGCTTCCGCGCAGTCAGCATGGCGGGGTCAAGGCGGTCTCTGTCAGCGCAAAAGAGATCGTGTGCGAGTTCACGCGTCTCAAAGCCGACGTGCTGAACGTCGTCCCACCGCAAACCGCCGGCTGGATCGCAAAGATCACAGGCCTCACGGACACCAACGGCTGGTGCCCTGTCAGGGCCGACGGAATGGTGTCGCTGAGCGACCCGAGCGTGCACGTCCTTGGCGACTCGAGCCGCGCTCCAGCCATGCCCAAATCAGCCGAATCTGCCGCCAATCAGGCGCGCCTCGCCGCCCGACACATTGTCAAAAACCTCGCGGGCATCGATGTTTTGGACCATCGGATCGCCAATACCTGCTGGAGCCTGATCGCAAAGGACGACGGCGTGAAAGTTGGCGCCACCTACTTTCCGGATGGTGAACAGTTCATCGAGACGAGCACGTCGATCTCGATCGTGGGTGAACACCATACGCTTCGCCGGATGACCTACGTTGAATCGCTCGGGTGGTACCGCGGGCTGACGTCGGAACTGTTCGGCGGGGCGTAACCGCCCAGCCTTCAAGGATCCTCGCGACGACGGGACTGCTGAGCGGCTTCTTCAGTCAGCGCGATGGGCCGATCTCGAACCGACAATCGCTATCGCCGGCCGCACAGCAATGGGTTTCGCGGATCACCGTGTCTGGGCCGGCGAGCGCGCGAAATAGCGTGCTGATGACCGCCTCATGCCAGACGCAAGCACTTGGCCCAGCCTCGGAGCGGATCGCGATCGGATTGTCTGCGATGCTCAGCACCAACGGACGGCCATAGAAGATCGTGACGCGCCCCGTACCCGCGAAGGTCCAGGCGTTTTTGGCGATCGCGAATGCGAGCAGGCGCCTTGCGAGTCGAACAGGTAGTCGCTTCAGAAGCGACTGGGCGAGCGCAGGGATACGGTTGGCGAGAATGTAGGCACCCGTTCGCGTGCCCGCATCGGTCATGATCGCCTGGCAGAGTGGAGGGTCGCAGATCTGCTGGACTGCTGCAAACAGCATCCTGACGCGCGCCTGATCAACCATGGTTTGCGGCGGATGCTCCAGGAGGTCCGATGCGGCAGCTTCAGCGAACACGCGCTCGACCAAGCGCTGCCCACCTGCGTCGGCAAGTGCCGGGATCAATTGCAGAACGGCATTCGGGCCGATGCGGCCTGACGAGAGCGGCTCTGAGGCCGGTTCCACCCGCCCGCGGGACTGATCGGCCATCGCAATCGCAGAAACCGGCGCTGGCTCGAAAGCCTGCGCCGGCCTTGCCGACACAGCCCGGTCTTGAAGGCGACCGGGCTGTGCCAAGGTCCGAGACATCGACGACATGGGCGACCCTCAGACAGCCGCAGCGCGGCTGTCCGCCTGCACCACCTTAGACGGCGCATCGTCGAGGAACTCGGCCAACTGCTCGGTGCTGCCACCACAGGCTTTCGCAGCCATGGCCGCACGCTGGGCCTTCATGCGTTCTTTGCGCTCCGAAGCTGCCTCCCAGTCCTCGAGCTGTGCCGGGGCGATCTTGCGCGTGCGATCGAAGTTGAAGTTCACCTGCCCCTTGGATTGCGGTCCCCAATAATTGACCTTGCCAAGATCGTAGAACTTGCGCTCGAAGCCCGCTTTCAGGAAGGCCTTGAGGCAGCCAAGAAGATAACGACGCCTGAAACCAGTTCCCCGCCACGGATAATGGAACAGTGCCTTCTGCATGTAGAACCGGCGATAGTTGTTCATCACACGGTCCAGCAGCTCGGCCCTGTCCATGGCAGCGGGCTTCATGATTGGCGTCACGAAATTGTACTTCTCGAAGTCGAAGATCTCGACCTTGTCGCCAAGCTCCTGGAACAGCGGCGAGAACGGCCACGGCGTATACATGGCCCAGTTCGCCAAATCCGGCTGCCAATCCCAAGCCATGCGGTACGTTTCTTCGAGGGTCTCAGCAGTTTCGTTGTCGAGCCCGACGATGAACTGGGCTTCTGTAAAGATGTCGGCCTCGCGCAACAGCTGGATCGCACGCTTGTTGTCCGCGATCTTCGTTTCCTTGTTGAAACGATCCAGGCGAAGCTGCGCTGCGGCCTCGGTGCCGAGCGAGACGTGGACGAGACCGGCCTTGCGGTAGAGCGGCAGGTATTCCTCATCGCGGAGAATATCGGTCACGCGGGTGTTGATCCCCCATTTCACCTTGTCGGGAAGGCCGCGCGCGATCAGTTCCTCACAGAACTGGATGAATTTCTTACGATTGATCGTCGGTTCTTCGTCGGCGAGGATGAAGAAGCCGACCTTGTGCTCGGTGACCAGCTTCTCGATTTCATCGACCACGGCCTTCGGGTCGCGAATGCGGTAATCTCTCCAGAATTTCCATTGCGAGCAGAACGAACATGTAAACGGACAGCCCCGCGCCATGTTCGGGATCGCGACACGCACACCGAGCGGCACGTAGATATACTTGCTCCACTCGAGCAAGCTCCAGTCGGGCGTTATCGCATCGAGGTTTTTCACCGTCGGCGCAGCTTGGCTGGCGACAATCTGATCGCCCTCCCTGAAGGCGAGACCCTTGATTTTCATGCGGTCGGCCGGCCAGCGCCCTTCGTCGATCGCACGGATCAGCTCGACGATAATCTCCTCGCCCTCGCCACGGACGATGACGTCGATGTGTGGCGCCTCGCTCAGAACCTGCTTGTACATGAAGGTCGCATGGACCCCGCCAAGCACGCCGATCGCATCGGGTAGCTCTTCCTTGGCGATTTCGAGGACCCGCTCGGCCTTGTAGATCGATGGCGTGATCGCGGTAACGCCGACGACGTCGGGTTGCAACTCGCGCAGCTTTTCGCGGACCTGATCATCCGTCAGGTCGTTGGTCATCGCATCAACGAAGTGAACGTCCGTATAGCCGGCGGACTTCAGCGCACCAGCGATATAGGCCACCCAGGCAGGCGGCCAACTGCCGGCGATTTCAGCACCGCCGGAGTGGTAATTGGGATGAACGAGCAAGATGCGCATGGGTGGGGCTCCTCTCAAGTTGCCCCAGCCTGACATATCGCGCGTCAGGCAAAGTTGACATGAATCAACGCTTGCGGCCGATCGCACCCTCTGCGCAGCCAGCGGTTGCGTAGCTCATGCGTTCAAGGTCGCATCTGCGCCGCTGCACCACGCCGCGAGCCGGTCCATGAAGCCGAGACACTTGTCGAGTTCCTCGACGGCGATCCATTCATCCGGCGTGTGCGCCTGGGCAATGTTGCCCGGTCCGCAGACGATCGTTGACATTGCGTGGGCCGCAAAGTGGCTCGCCTCGGTCGCATAGGCCACCGCGAAGGTCTCGTTGGTGCCAGCAAGCTTCAGGGCGAGTGGCAACGCTGCACCTTCGGCGTCGGCTGCGAATGGGGGCACATAGTTGGTTCGCATGACTGCGATTTCAGCCTCGGGTGCCCGCGTTCGCATCTCGGTTTCAAGCGTCCGTGCCAGCGCAACGATCCGCTGTTCGACGGCGTCGGCATTGGCACCGGGCACGCCACGGATCTCCCATCCAAACCAGCATTCCTCGGGGACGATGTTGCTGGCACGTCCGGCATTGATCTGCGTCACTTGCAACGTCGTGTAGGGCGGGTCGAAACGCTCATCGCGGCGCTGTGCGAGTTCGGCTTCGATCAGGGACAGTTCCGCAAGCAATCGTGATGCATAGTGGATCGTATTAACCCCACGATCCGCCAGGCTTGAATGCACGGCCCGCCCCTTCAGGGTCGCGACCCAACGGCACGGACCCTTGTGCGCGTCGACCACAGTCATTTCGGTTGGCTCACCAACAAACACAACCCTTGGCTTTGGCAGATCGATGCCGAGCCGGTCGATCATCGGCAGAACGCCGGTGCAGCCGATTTCCTCGTCGTAGGAGAACAGGAGGTGGATCGGCACCCGCAGGCCCTGGTGCTTGAACTGCTGGACCATCGCAAGCGCGCACGCGAGAAAGCCCTTCATATCACAGGCTCCGCGGCCATAGAGCTTGCCGTCGCGGGCCACGAGCGTGAACGGATCGCTCGTCCAATTCTGCCCCTCGACCGGAACGACGTCGGTGTGCCCGGAAAGACCCACGCCACCGATCCCCTCAGGCCCAATGGTTGCGAACAGGCTCGATTTATCTTGCTCCGGGTCCGGGATGCGGACGCTCGCGACACCTTGACCGCCCAAGTAGCTCTCGACCCAGTCGATCAGAGCCTGATTCGACTTGCTGCTGGTCGTATCGAAAGAGACCAGCGCTGCGAGGATATCGATCGCGGTGGCGCGAAGCGGATGTGCGGTCAATGCAGTGTCTCCGAGAGCGGTGGCCCGACGATTGCCACAGCGAGGGCCAGCGAATGAAGTGGGCTTTGCCAGGGCCGGCGATCGGCGTGCGACAGGCCCGCACAGCGCCGATACCCGAGCTTCCGGCAGGCCATGCGAGCCTTGATCAATTAACGGCAACACGGGCCCCGGGCTGATCGAGCGAGAAAGCCGGGATCTCGACGTCAAACGCGGTTCCGTCCTCCGTCACCATGCGATAGCTGCCGACCATGATCCCTGACGGCGTTCTGAGTGGGCAACCGGAGGTATAGGTGAAGCTCTCACCGGGATCGAGGACCGGCGTCTGACCAACGACCCCAGGGCCACGCACCACCTCTGTCACGCCGGCGGCATCAGTGATGATCCAATGCCGCGACAGGAGCTGCACGGTCGCGCTCCCCTCGTTTCGGATCTCGATCGTGTAGGTCCAGAAATAGCTGTGCTCGCTCGGATCGGACCGCACCGCATCGTAGGCTGGCTCGACCCGTACGCGAACACCCTCGGTCGTGCGCTCATACATTGGCAGCCCGTCCATTCCCTGTCGGCGAGCGGCGATTATCGCCGAAGTCGCACCTTGCGACAATGGTGTCCGCAGACGCGATGATACCGCAGTCGCCAACAAAATCTGGCTCGAACCAGCGCCTGCGTTGACGAACGCATGTTCCCCGCGCAACTGGCACGCAATGGTTGCTTTCAGCACCGCGTGACCGGCACGGCTCATCATGTTCGACGCGCGCCTGCGCCCCCTCATCGATCCACCCCTCAATGCGACGGGCCGTGTGCTCGCGCAATTCGGGATCACCGCCAACGCCATTACGATCGCAGGGTTCATCCTCGGCATGGCGGCAGTGCCTGCCATTATCGCAGGCTGGTTCCTGACGGCTGCCGGGTTCGTCATCGTAAGCCGTTTGCTCGACGGCCTGGACGGCGCCGTCGCACGCGCCACCCGCAAGACCGACTACGGCGGATTTCTCGACATCGTACTCGACTTCATCGTCTACGGCGCCATCCCCCTCGCCTTCGCTGTGCGCGACCCTGACGCCAACGCGCTTGCTGCAGCCGTCCTGTTGATGAGCTTTTTTGCCAACGGATCGAGCTTTCTGGCGTTCGCCGTCATGGCCGCCAAGCGCACGCTGAAGACGTCAGCCCAGGGAGTTAAGTCGCTCTACTATCTGAGCGGCCTCGCGGAAGGAGCTGAGACGATCGTCTTCCTGGTCGCGATTTGCCTGCTGCCAGAGTGGTTCGCGGTCTTTGCCTATGTCTACGCCGCGATCTGCTCAGCGTCGGCTGGCGCGCGCATCGTGCTCGCGCGCGCGCTGCTCGCTGATCCTGCCGAGCCAGAGCGAAAGCCAGAAGCAAAGCCAGAAGACGCGCCGCCGAAAGACCGAGCCTAGAGCCCACTTCCCGTAGTTTGTCTGTCAGCCTCGCCAGACGCCAGATAGAACTCCGGAAAGCCAAGTGTACGGCTTGATGTTGCCTTGTGAGATCGCGGCGAACCACGGGACCTCACTCCCCTTGGGCGCCCAACGCGCGAGCCGCCACAAGCCCCCGCTCGAGATCGGCAATCAGATCGACAGCGGCCTCCAGACCCACCGAGAGGCGCAAAGTGCCGTCTGTGATCCCAAGATCGGCACGGTCTGACGCCGAGAGGCGCTGGTGCGTGGTCGTTGCGGGATGGGTGATGAGCGATTTCGCATCACCAAGGTTGTTGGAAATGGAGATCAGCCGCAGCGCATTTAGAAAGGCGAAGGCTGCCGCTTTCCCACCCTTGACGTCGAGCGCAATGATCTGCCCGCCGCCGCTCATTTGCCGTCGGGCAAGCTCCGCCTGCGGATGATCTTCGCGCCCGCAATAGATTACCCTCTCGAGATCGTCCCGAGCCACGTCTGCCAGATGGTCAGCCAGTGCTGCAGCCGTCGCGCACTGGGCACGGACTCGAACGGGAAGCGTCTCCAGCCCCTTGAGCATCACCCAGGCGTTGAACGGGCTGAGCGAGGGGCCGGTGTGCTTCAGGAAGGGGTGCAGATGCTCGTCAATGTAACGCTTGGAGCCGAGCACGATCCCACCAAGGCATCGGCCCTGCCCGTCGATGTGTTTCGTTGCGGAATAGACGACGACATCGGCGCCGAGTGCGAGTGGCCTTTGGAGCAGGGGCGTTGCAAAGACGTTGTCAACAATCACGATCCCACCATGCCGGTGGGCGACCTCCGCCACGCCGGCGATGTCGACGAGTTCGAGCGTGGGGTTCGATGGGCTCTCGAGAAAGCAGGCCTTCGTGTTTGGCCGCATCGCTGCGCGCCAGGCGTCGAGGTCCTTGCCGTCGACAAGGGTTGAGGAGATCCCAAGGCGCGGGCACAGGGTCTCGACCACATAGCGGCACGAGCCGAACAGGGCGCGCGCTGCCACGATATGATCTCCGGCTGAGAGATACGAGAGGAGTGCAGAGGACACCGCGGCCATCCCGCTCGCGGTTGCGCGCGCAGCCTCTGCGCCTTCGAACCCGCACATGCGCTGCTCGAACATCGCGACGGTCGGGTTTGCATAGCGCGAATAGATAAAACCGCCCGCTTCACTCTTAAAACGCTCTTCGGCGGTCTCCGCATCGGGGTACACGTAACCCTGCGTTAGGAACAACGCTTCTGATGTTTCGGCAAAACCGGATCTCAGCGTCCCTCCGTGGACGAGCAGCGTTTCTGGTCGCAGCGCCAGTTCGGCGCCTCTGTTGCGGCTGGGTGTTGGTGAAACCTGGTCGGGCTCACGTTCTCTACGGGACGGGAGGCACTCGGACATGCTGGATCGCTCCTGGCTGCATGGCCAGTTGGCATTCCAGTGCCAAGCGGCCATGATCACGGGCCGCTCGCGATACAGTTCCGCGCACGGCCTTTTAGCGAGTTGTTTTACGTGGCTGCAAGCCGGCCGGCCAAATCACCACGGTCCAGTTGCGATAGGGTCGTGACGGCGTCTGGTCAAGCGCTGCATTGGCACATTATCGTCACGTACAGTGTGGCGATTGCCGGCTAACGGCCAACGACAACGACAACAAGGCACGCCACCGAGCGCTGTCGAAAGTCCTGCGCTCGCCCTGCGCCTCGGACGCTTGGGTCCCGATCGCAGCATGGTCGAGGCCCAAGCATCGGCGACAAAAGCAACGCTGGACTGAAAGAGGTGCAAGTGGTCCTCATGGCCCAGACCTTGGGGCGACTGGCAGCATGACCGCTGCGATGGGAACCAAGTGTCGGGGCCGAAAAACTCCTGTCAAAGGGCAGCCGATCATGACCACGAACTCCGGCATCCTCCCATCGCAGGCCATCCGCGCGCTGATCGCTAATGGGACCATTGGGCTCGGCAGCCCCGTTGCAGAACGCCAGGTTCAGCCCGCTAGCCTCGATCTCAGGCTTGGTCCGGTCGCCTTCCGAATTCGGGCGAGCTTCCTGCCGCGGCGCGACCAGCCGATCGCAAAGCGCCTCGAGACGCTGACACTCCACCGCCTCGATTTAACGGCCGGGGCCGTTCTGGAGACCGGCTGCGTCTACATCGTCCCGCTGCTGGAGCGCTTGAGCCTGCCCCCATCCGTTGCAGCTGCGACCAATCCAAAGAGTTCGACAGGCCGCCTCGACGTCTTCACGCGCGTCATCGCAGATGGCGTGCCAGCCTTCGATCTCGTGCCTGCCGGCTACAGCGGACCGCTCTATGCGGAAATCTGCCCGCTGACGTTTCCGATCGTCGTGCGCAGCGGTTCGACGTTGTCGCAGATTCGCTTTCGCATGGGCGACGCACGCGAGCCGGACGAGGCACTCGCTGAATTACAGACGAGCGAGACCCTTGTCGCAGGCGGCATCGTCGATATCGATGGCGGCATTGCACTGTCGGTCGATCTGACGCCCGATCCTGCGTTCGGTGGCCTCGTCGGGTATCGCGCGAAGCGCCACACCGGCGTCGTCGACGTCGATCAACCGGCAGCGTGCGCGACCGAGGACTACTGGGAGCCCATCCGTCTCGGGCCGGAGCGTCCAGCACTGATCCTCGATCCAGACCAGTTCTACATTCTTGCCTCCAAAGAGGCCGTCACCATCCCCCCAAGCCACGCTGCAGAGTTGATGCCGTTCAACCCGCTGGTCGGTGAGTTTCGTGTTCACTATGCGGGTTTCATGGACCCCGGTTTCGGTCACCGGCGGGCTGGTGGCTCAGGCGCGCGTGTCGTGCTCGAAGTCCGCAGCCATTCCGTGCCGTTCGTGCTCGAGGACGGTCAGATCATCGGACGGCTCGTCTACGAGCGCATGGCCGAGGAGCCGGAGCGCCTCTATGGCGCCGACCTCGCCTCGCACTATCAGGCCCAGGGCCTGAAGCTCTCGAAACATTTTCGCTGAGCGTCTTGGCGCGGCGGGCGCGCTCATAGCGCCGTGGCGGTCCGTACGATCTCGCTCACGGATTCCCAATCGTGGCGCTCGACGGCGGCGCGCGGAGCAAGCCACGACCCGCCAACCGCGATTACGTTCGGCTGTGCAAAGTAGTCACTCACGTTCACTGGTGTTACCCCACCCGTCGGGCAGAACACCAGTTCGGACAAGGGAGCTGCGAGCGCACCAAGCGCCTTCGCGCCACCGGCTGACTCGGCTGGAAAGAATTTCAGCGCCCGATAGCCAAGATCAGCAAGCGCCATTGCTTCGGAGGCCGTCGCAACACCCGGCAGGAATGGCACAGGCCAGTGCTCGGCCGCAGAGACAAGCCGCGGGGTGACACCCGGTGAGACGAGAAACCGTGCCCCCGCTTCGATTGCAGCCTCGGCCTGCTCGGGTGAGCGCACGGTCCCCGCACCGACCGTCACGCCAGGACAGCCCAGCGCAACTGCTTGGATCGCATCGAGAGCAGCGTGGTTGCGAAGCGTAATCTCGATAACCGACAGGCCGCCTGCCGCGATGGCGTCCGCGAGCGGGACCGCGCGTGCGGCATCCTCAATCGTCAGCACAGGCACAATCCTGGCCGCGCTCAGAACGCCGCAGAAGTTGGCGTTGCGGCTGTGCTGGCTCATCCCTCGCCCTCCGCGACACATGAAGAAACCCAGTCGAGAAACGCGTCGGAGCCGCCCGTCACCGGGATGATGAGGGCCGCCGGCACGTCATAGGGATGCAATCCGACGATCCGGGCGACCGTACGATCGGCGGTCTGCGCCAGTGTCTTGAAGATAACGACAACCTCGCCCGCCATCTCGACTTTGTCATCCCACCGGTACACCGCTTCCATGCCGGGAAGGATGTTCGCACAGGCGGCCAATCGCTCGCCCACGATCTGGTGCGCGATCTCTCTAGCGGTATTCACATCCGGACACGTCGCATAGACGAGCACAACCGCCTCGCGCAGCCCGCTCTGGTCTGGCATGGTCTCGATCCTCCAGAGGATCGCCGTCGGTTGCGCGCCGACGTCGGCGTTCACGGGCAAAGCCGGCGATCAATCTGCGCTCATGCGCAGATCAACAATCAGGTGCGACCACGATGGCCGACACGGTTCAGGTATACGAGCGCATCGCGTTCATTGCGAGCGAGCACGACGAGGCCCAACGCGCGCGCCGTGCCCTCGCCCACCGGTACGGCAACGTGGCCCCCGAGGAGGCCAATGTGGTGGTCGCGTTGGGCGGTGATGGTCTGATGCTCCAGACGCTCCACCGCATGCTCGGGCGCGGTATTCCGATCTATGGGATGCACCGTGGCTCGATCGGCTTTCTCATGAACGATTATGCGGAAATCGGACTGCCAGAGCGGCTCGCACGCGCAACGCTCACCCGCATCCACCCCTTGAAGATGACGGCACGCACTGTCCAAGGTGAGAGTCACGAGGCACTCGCCATCAACGAAGTGTCACTGTTCAGGCAGACCCATCAGGCGGCGAAAATCAGGATCAGCGTCGACGGCAAGGAGCGCCTGACCGAGCTTATTTGCGATGGCGTCCTCGTTGCAACGCCAGCCGGCTCGACCGCGTACAATCTTTCCGCCTACGGCCCGATCGTTCCCATCGGCTCGCCCTTGCTCGCGCTGACGCCCATCTCACCCTTCCGGCCACGCCGCTGGCGCGGGGCGCTCATATCGAATCTGGCCACCATCGACCTCGATGTGCTCGAATCCGAGAAGCGCCC
Organism: Hyphomicrobiaceae bacterium; assembly: GCA_050330095.1. Taxonomy (GTDB): domain Bacteria; phylum Pseudomonadota; class Alphaproteobacteria; order Rhizobiales; family Hyphomicrobiaceae; genus JBCBWG01. The sequence continues at coordinate 17,396 of JBHJOC010000090.1, read as the reverse complement.
AGTGAACGCGGTTGCCGACCACGATGAGATCCGCTCGGTCACGTCGGTCCGCGTTCGCGAGGACAGGGACATTGAGTTGCTGATGCTGTTCGATCCCGATCACGGGCTTGAGGAGCGCATCCTGTCCGAGCAGTTTCGCTATTGATCGACAAGGCAGCGACCGCCGCAGCGGGCCTCGCTGCAGCCTGCAATCAGAAGAGGATCACGACCATGGCAGGGCTCACCTATGATCAGTTCGAGGTTGGGCAGCTCTTCGAGCACGACATTCGCCGCACCGTCACGGAGGCCGACAACACGTTGTTTTCCTGCCTGACCCACAATCCGCAACCGCTCCACATCGACCATCATTTCGCAGCCACGACCGAGTTCGGCCGGCCGCTCGTCAACAGCCTGTTCACGCTTGGACTGATGATCGGGATCTCTGTCGGAGACACGACCCTCGGCACCACGATCGCGAACCTCGGCATGACGGATGTGCGCTTCCCCCATCCGGTCTTTCATGGCGACACAATCCGCGTGACAACAGAAGTTGCAGGAAAGCGCGAGAGCCGCTCACGGCCAGACGCCGGGATCGTGACGTTCATTCACAGGGCCTACAATCAGGACCAAATCCTGGTCGCCGAATGCACCCGCCAAGCCTTTATGAAATCGCGCGTCGTGGCCGCGACCGGCTGACCAGAAACCACCGCTGCGCCGGCCGCCCCCCGCGCAGACGCATCATGACTGGAGATAGCAATCATGCGTTCCTTGCTGTTCGTTCCGGGCGACGATGAGCGCAAGCTCGCCAAGGCGCTCACGAGTGGCGCCGACGCGCTCATCCTCGACCTCGAAGACAGTGTTGCTGAGGCTCGCAAGGCCAGCGCGCGCGGTCTCGTCGCCGAGTTTCTCGCAGCCGAGTCCCAGAGAGCCGGGACCCATCCACAACTTTGGGTGCGGATCAATCCGCTCGAGACCACCCATTGGCTTGATGATCTTTCGCACGTGATCGGTGGCGAACCGGCGGCCTGGCCCAAGGGGATCGTTCTCCCAAAACCGCGCGGCGGCCATGATGTTTCCCGGCTCGCGGTAGCAATCGACCATCGCGTCGAGGTCGCAGCACTCGCAGGCGTTGCAATCTCGATCCTCGCCATCGCAACCGAACTCCCGTCCTCGCTGTTATCGATGGAGAGCTACACCGGGGCGAGCCGTCGTCTGACGGCGCTCTCATGGGGGGCCGAGGACTTGTCGGCCGAGGTCGGCGCCAGAGCGACGCGCGATCACGAGGGCCGTCTCACGTCACCGTTCAGGCTGGCCCGGGATCTGACGTTGTTTGCCGCCGCCGCGGCAGAGGTCGATGCCATCGACACGGTCTTCGTCGATTTCCGCAACGACACCGGGTTGCGGCGCGAGTGCGAGGATGCGGCCCGCGACGGTTTTTCCGGCAAGCTTGCAATTCACCCCGGACAGATCCCGGTGATCAACGACGTGTTCACGCCGAGTTCCGCAGCAGTCGCGCACGCACAGGCCGTGATTGCCGCCTTCAGGGACGCAGGCACAGGTGTTGCAGCCCTCGACGGTCAGATGATCGACCGGCCTCATGTACGCCGTGCCGAACGTATTCTTGCGCGCGCCAGGACAAGCTTTGCCAAGCTCCCCTCTTCGTCCCAAGACACCTGAGCGCCGCGAAGTGACACGCTCCAACGGCGACAACCGGGGGCACGCAGGATCGACCGGCCGAACCTATTCGCATACGCAGCGCCACCTCGTGACTTCGACCCTCATCCGATCACTCGGCCGCCGCGCCTACCGGAGCTGACCGTACGTTGGCTTACCGGATCTGCGTCGCTGGGCTACGGCGGTCGCCGGTCCGGATCTGAGTGTCGGCGGGCATGCGCCCCGCGCTGAGTGTCCTTCCGGGGTCGTAAATCAGATTGAGCCGACCACGCATGCGCACATAAAGGATGATATCGTTCGCGACGGCGCGAACCTCATCAACGCTGACAGCGCCTGGCGTTGCTTCAAGACGGAGGTTTCCGTCGAGTGCGACCGTGATCTGCGGGCGCGCGCCGACGCTCGAGCCCGAGTGAGGCGCGACGTCGCCTCGCGCTTGCAGAGCGGCAAGATCGAACGCGAGACCGTCCAGTCGCTGTTTGAGCGGATGCATATCGACAACGAGATCCGCATGCGCAACGCGGGTGTCGGGGGCAACGATCGTTGGCACGGACACGCCTGCGAGCCTCAGCGTCCCCGTCGCGCCGTCGAGCTCAGGTCGCGCAACAAGATGGATGGTGCCGACCAGACCTGAAAAACGGTCCGGTGCGATCACGCGGGCACGGACCGCAATGCCGATGTAGCGAAGCGCGCCACGGGCTTCGGCACCAAGAACCTCGACGATCGTCTCCCGGTCGCGCGATGCGTTGGGCCGGAACAGGTCGCCAGTGCCGAGCGCATCCATGATCCTGCGGCCAAGCAGACTGCGCGGCATGCTCACCGGCAACAGCCACTCGTCCCGAGCAACCAAAGGATCGGCAGGTTCGATCGCAGGATCTGCTTCACCGGGCGTGTCAGCTTCACGTCGCGTGCTGCTCTCATGCGGCCTGAGGTTCCCAGGCTGCCGCGGCCACGTCAGGGTGGGGAGCGGGCGCTTGTATGGCATGACGGTCGGGCGGGCGCGCTCGAATGCGACATCGGCCTCAATCGTCAGGCCAACGCCAAGCCGCCCCGACATGCTTGCCACAACAGCGGTGCCAAGACGACGTGGGACGGCCGTCAAGTACAGCGCTGGTTCATCATCACGCGAGATGTTCAACGGCTCGTGCAAGGCGCCCCAGGCAGCCTCGGCCGCAGCCGCGAGCGGCAGTCGGGCGAGTTCCGTGTTCAGGGCATCCCGGATGGCGACAGAGGCCCCATTGAGGTGCCGCAACAGCCATGGTGTCAAATCGAGCTTCGCAGCGAGAACGTCGATGTGCGCCTCCGGCAGGCGCGGCGGCCGGACGGTCAGCACCCCGACCTGGTAGCCAGGTTCGATGACGAGCACTGCGGCAAAGACCGCTTCAACCCTGCCGGAGATCGTCTCGGATACCAAGGACGCGCGGCGCCGTCCGGAAGCGTTGAGCGCGTAAACGATCGGCACGCGCACTTCCAACAGGACCCCGTCGGACCCGACCTTGCCCCCGCTGACTGCCGCAACCGTCACGCCGGGATCGTTTACAAGCGTCCCTGCGACCCGCGCCGGCTCGCAAACGCGGCGCTTTCGGACATCGATGCAGGCAGCCGCTGGAACTGTGCCCGTGATGGTCGTTCCGCGGCGGGCGGTGACGCGGGTCAGGACATTCGTGAGCGAATCAAGGTCGAGAGGAGTGAGCACGGAAAGTGTCGTCAACGCGGACGGTACTTTGGCCGTCGCTTCAGCCTGTAATGGCGGTAACGTCAGATGGGTTTCACTGCTGCAGCCGCCGAGCGCGCCGGCTCCGGCGATCGTGCACGCCACCAACGCAGCCCTGAGACCGGCACGAGGGCCGCTGCGCTTCGATGCTGCCACGGCCCGGACTGCTCTGTTACCCACCACAACGCCGTTCTGCTCGATGGCGCCTGCGGGTGCCCAAAGACCGGATTGCCGCATCGCCATCCCACCGCACACGCCGGTGGATCGCCTGTTCGCGCCTCCCGGTCCGATCCGTCCTGCAACGTTTCTGAGCCACTCACCAGATAACGCTGAAACAAAACTGTTTTTCAGAGTTATCGCATGCGCTCGACGATCGTCTGTATCCGCCTTTTTCGTGGTCCGCAAGTGAGGCGTCGCGCATGAGACGAACGCGTCGCTATTCGCTCAGGCGGGCTGCTCGATTTCGCGGCCCTCGGACTTCCAAGCCCCGAAGCCGCCGAGCATATGTGCAACCGGCTTCAGGCCCATGTCTTGCGCCGCCTTGGCGGCAAGTGCCGACCTCAAGCCACCGGCACAGAAGAAGATGAAGGGCCGTTCTGCTGCAAAAACAGGTTTGTGATACGGGCTGTCAGGATCAATCCAGAACTCGAGCATGCCGCGCGGACAATGGAACGCGCCGGGAATACGGCCGTCTCGCTGCAGCTCACGGATGTCACGGATGTCGATCAGTTGAGCTCCATCCTCCGCCACAGCCCGTGCAACCTCTTCGGTCGTCATCTCTCGAATTTCTGCCTTGGCCTGCGCTACCATCTGCTTGACGGAGCGCTGAATGACCTGTCCCATCGGAGTTCCCCTTTCTGACGATTGCAGCTGGCTCCTTCTGAACCACCGGTGACATGCTGGACAAGCAGCTTGTGTCGCTCGGGTCACGACTGCGCGAGATTGAGCCAGCAAATGCGCGATGCCTTGTTTCGGTCGCGTTGCCAACGCTTTAGGTTCTCATACTGTTCCGGGCCGGATGCGCAGGTCGCACTGATCTGCCTTGGCTCGAGGTTTCGCATTGACCCGTGGAGTGTGCACTCATGCCGCCGAGCGTTCTGCACACCGCGCGCCGTCACTGCGCCACGAGCGCCAGCCGGCAACGAACGATCGTGGGCCTAGCGCTTGTGCCGCTTATGGCACTGGTGGCCTGCGCTGGGGTACTTAGCGGTTGTGGAGGCGGCCTTCTGACCGGAGGCCCGGGCGAAACAGCAGTGATTGCAACGTCCGGCGTTGGCACGTTCGCGCCGGACGGCAGCTATAAGATGAGCGAAAGCGAGCACGGTCTCGATTGCCGGCGGTTGACCGGCAGGATCCAGGTTCGCACGCTGCAGATCCGCGATCGCCTGGAGGCCCAGCCGCCTTCCGTTTTCAACGACGTCGCGATGCTTCTGTCGCCGTTACGGGGCAACTCGGGTGAGCGCAGTCGCGTCGACATCGGAACTCAGAGGGACGTCGAGGTTCTCAAGGCCTATAATGAAAAGCTCGCGGAAAAGGGATGTCCGACGTTCGACTTAGGTGCCGAGCTACAGCCACAGCCGGTCACGCATACGCCGCGGCCAGTCCCCCGCAGCGCGCCTCAGACGAAGTCGTGACATCGCGCCCTCTCATGTTCAGGGCGATGGAAACACCGACTCCGACCGTCCCGTCAGCCAGTAGGCCAAGAGGCCGATCCACTCCTTGGCAGCAAGGTCGACCCGTTCCAATCCCTCATGAATGCCGTTCCCAAGGCGCGATGCGTCCGCCTCCCCGGCGGTTCTGAAATCGACGGGCCATGCAACCACCTCGAAACCTGCCTTCCTGAAGGTACCGACCGAGCGCGGCATATGCCAGCTCGTCGTGATCAAAAGCCAACGTCCAGGCACCGACGCGCCCGACCCGGTCTCGCGACGTTCGACCAGCGCCAGCGTCTCGATGAGCGCCCGCGTCTCAACTGCATTTTCAAACGTGTTGCGCGACTGCCCCTCATGAAACAGGCGCGTGTCGGGCAGGCCGATATCTCGTAGGAACGCGACAACCGCGTCGCCGGCTGGCTCGTAGCTGTTGACGAGCCCCCCGACACCACCTGAAAAAATGATTGGAACCCCTTCGATAAGATGGCCGAGCCGTGCGGTCTCGATCAGTCGCTCGCCCGCGTCGAAGGTCGCAACCTGGCCGCGTGTCCGGCTGATACGACCGTCCTCGAACCCTCCGAGGAGTATAATCCCATCGATGGCCCCGATCGATGCAAGCCGATCAGCGGGAGAGGGTGCCGGAACGGGCGGCGCGAACCGTTCCTCGAGCGGTGACAGCATCACCACCCCGACAGGACCGTATCCCAGGACCACGAGGGCCAGAAAACCTGTCACAGTAAGGCGCAACGCCGCTCGCCGATAACGTCCAAGTGCCAGCAGAGACACGCCCACCCCGATTAGGATCAGGCAGAGATTGCTCGGCATAACGAGTGCGAAACCGATCTTGGAAATCTCAAAAAACACTTTGATCCTGCAAGATTGAATGGCGCTGGAACCGTGATTTTGCACCGCGGCCTGACCCGGTGGCGATATCCCACAAGGACTTCTGTCCGCGGCGCGAAGCCTCGCTGGTCAGCGGTCGGCAGCCAGCGCGTCGTGCGACCACGGCGGCGGGACTGTCGCGGGCGCCGGTTCAGCGGGTCGGCCGGCTCTTGCCTGCTGATCAAGAGTGGGGGGCGCGCCGAGCGCCATTGCCGGCTGGGCGATCGTGCCCTCAGGCGGCACACTGCCACGCAAGCTCTTCGACGGTCCTTCAGCGATCGCAGCTGGCGGCAGGGTTTGAATGCCGGATGGCGTGCGCGCGATGGTGATCCCGGAGGCTGGTTCACCGGTCGCCGGCGGCGCAGGAGGCCCTGGGATTGAGGCCGATGGAAGCTCGCGACGCGCGTCGCTGGCTTGTGCGGTCAGAGTGGCCGTTGGCGCGGACGCGACAGGGGGCCTGCCCGGCGCTGAGCCGGCGCTCGAGAGTGTCGCGATAAGCCTGCCGATCTGATCGCGTTCAGCCAAACGCGGCAGCGGCGGAACAACCTTCGCTTCCAACCCTTCGCTTGGCTCGGGATCCATGCTCGCGGCGGCAACGTCGAGGGCCTCGGCGGGCCGCGGATCGCGACCGGCGGCGACCGCAAGCGAATGAGGCCCCGGGATGTTGCGACTGACCGGCGCCACTCTCAAGCCTTGCACATCCCCTGCAGCAGGGAACGCAATCCGCGTGGCGATCGAACGCGTTGCCGGTTCCGCAGCCAATCGCAGAGCAGGTGCCGAGAAGCCGGCAAGCCGGACGCTCGCTTCAGGCTCGACAACTCCAGAGACCTGGAGCGATGGTCCGACCGCACGGGTCCCTATGCTGAAAGCCAAGCCCACGAACAGGAGGGCCGCCCCACAGGCCGCAGCGAACCAAGCCGATCGCAGGTCCCGTTGCTGCACCCCCCAGCGCCGGCGGGCTCTAGCGGAACGACGACGCGGCACGCCCCTGACCTTGCGCGCCGGGCTCGGCGCACTTTTTTGACGGCGCGGCGGCACCGGTGCCGAATCCGGCGTCTGTTCCAACAACTCATCGACCACGACCACGTCGATGACCGCGGCGCTCTCGCCGGGTCGTGACGAAGGCCCCAAGCTCCGCTCCCGACCCCATGCGCCGGTCACCGGATCACGTTGCGGACGCCACAAGGGACGCGCAGCAAGGACTTCGCCGTCGACGCCCGTCCCGAACTCCGGTGTGGCCATTGGGCAGGCGAGCTGCGCGCCCGTGTCCGTTCCAACACGCGACACGGCTGCGGGGGCAGCATTGGAGGACGCAGTCCGCCTCTGCTCACCGCTGCCACTGAATGGCCAGACTGTCATGTGCGCGCCCCTTCGTCCGAACGGATGGCATCAGACCGCTGCCGTCGCTGCCCCCTGAGTCGCAAAGCTCATCGCACGCGAAGTCAGCAGGTTTATGGCGTTTTCGACTATCCACAAGAACCGCACGAAGTCTGCGCAAGGGCCAATTTGATCAGCGTCGATGAGAGATCTGGACCAGATCGGCTCGCGAGGGGCCAGGACGTCACCTAGCATCTGAGCCGCTCGCGTGCGCGTCGGACACACACCGCGCTGACCGCTACGATTGAGCAAGTGCACGAGCCGCTCGCGTGCGCGTCGGACACACGCCAAACCCCTCACGAATAACGTCATGGAATTGCGAAGTGTTCCGTTGACAGGCGGTCGCACTGCGTGACAGCTTGTCGCCAGCTCGAGATCACAGATACTTGCGCCAAACGAGCTGCGCTTTGTCGGCTGCACACGTGAGCGTGCCGGTCGGCGTCACGAGGAAACGTTGAGGGAACGCGCTGATGAAGCGTATGCTAGCTGTTGCGGTCGCTGGTCTAGCAGCGATCTCGTTTTCTGTTGTCACAGCATCGGACGCAGAGGCTCAACGCAAAGTGCGTTGGAAGATGCACGCTGCGTTTGCCAAAAACGTAGCGGTGATCGGTCCGCCGCCTCACCGCATCTCGGAAGCCATCGGCAAGATGTCGAATGGTGATTTCGACATCCGGGTCTTCGAGCCGGGGGCGCTGACAGGTGGCTTTGCGTATTTCGATCCGATCTCGCAAGGTGCAATTGACGCGGCCTTCGGAGTTCCGGGCGCGCACCAGGGCAAAAACTCGGCCTATGCTTTCTATTCGACGTGGCCGTTCGGCCCAGCCGCACCCGAGTTCGCAGCATGGCTGATCCACGGCGGCGGCGTACAGCTGGCTGAGAACCTCTATGCCAAGGCTGGGATCAAGTATTTGCTGTGTGGCATGATCCCGCCCGAAACGTCGGGTTGGTTCAAGTTCGAGATTACCTCACTCGAGCAGCTCAAAGGCCTGAAGATGCGGTTCTTCGGGCTCGGCGCGAAAGTCATGCAGAAGTTTGGTGTGTCGACCCAGCTGTTGGCAGCCGCTGATATTTACCCCGCACTTGAGCTCGGGACGATCGACGCGACCGAGTTCTCCATGCCAGCCATCGACCGCTCGCTCGGCTTCGCCCAGATCGCCAAGTTCAATTACTACCCTGGCTGGCACCAACAATCCACGTCCAACGAAGTGATCGTCAATATGGAGAAGTGGAACGCACTCTCCGAAGCCCACAAGACGATGCTTGAGCAAACGTGTCGCGCCGAAGTCGCCAGTATGATCGCGGATGGCGAAGCTTCCCAGTTTGAAGCAATGATCGACAACGAGCAGAAGGGCGTGAAGAACATTTCCTGGTCGCCCGAAGTTCTCGACGCTTTCAGGGCTGCTTGGAAGGATGTGTTGGCCGAGGAAATTGCTGCCAATCCCGACGTGAAAGAAGCGTGGGAAAGCTACGCCGCGTTCCACGAAAAATATAAGGTTTGGGGCGAGAAGGGCTACCTCCGCTGACCGAATGGCGCGGACCCAATGGCGAAGCGCAAACGCTCGGTGCTTTCGTTAAGTCGGCTCTACGGATGGGGGCGTGCCGTTTCGCCCCTATCACCGTCGCCGGGCGCGTCAGAAGGTGCCAGTCTTCAAGGTGTGTCCTCGAGGTCTGACCATCATCGATAGATGGCCTTCAGGCTGAATTGCTCAACGAGACTGGTCTTTCGCCACGCTGCCCGCGCTCGGGCTGTGCCGCACGAGCGACCACCCGGTCAAACTTCGGGCGATGACGGTGATGAACATGGGTTCGCATCTTGCGGTTCTCGCTGAGAACCGATCGGGGTGCGAGGTGCAATCGAAATGGCAACCTGAAAGCCGCGCTCGAACAGCGGCGGGGTTGACGAGGAAATGCTCAGGAGGGTTTCAATGAAAGGTCTCGTTCGAGCGCTCGCGCTCGGAGCTTCCGCTCTGGCCATTGCCGGAATTATGACGGCGCCGGCCGAAGCCCAGCGTAAAGTGCGCTGGAAAATGCACGCAGCCTTCGCCAAAAACGTGGCTGTGATCGGTCCGCCGCCACATCGCGTTGCCGAGGCAATCGGCAAAATGTCGAACGGCGATTTCGATATCCGCGTTTTTGAGCCGGGTGCACTCACGGGTGGGTATGCCTACTTCGATCCGGTCTCTCAGGGTGCCATTGATGCAGCATGGGGAACATCCGGCGCGAACCAGGGCAAGAATTCGGCATTCGCCTTCCTTTCCACCTGGCCTTTCGGCCCAGCAGCGCCCGAGTTTGCCGCTTGGTTGATTCACGGTGGTGGAAATGAGATTGCCGAGGAGCTCTATGGCCGCGCGGGGATCAAGTTTGTCCTCTGCGGGATGATCCCGCCAGAGACGTCCGGGTGGTTCCGGTCGGAAATTACCTCTCTGGACCAGCTCCGCGGCTTGAAGATGCGCTTCTTCGGCATCGGCGCGAAAGTGATGCAAAAGTTCGGCGTATCGACACAGCAGCTCGCAGCAGCGGACATCTACCCAGCCCTTGAGCTTGGGACGATCGATGCAACCGAGTTTTCGATGCCCGCGATCGACCGCTCGCTCGGCTTCTACCAGATCGCGAAGTATAATTACTTCCCAGGATGGCATCAGCAGTCGACGTCGAACGAGCTTCTGATCAACCAAGGCAAGTGGGACGCCCTGTCCGACAGTCATAAGACGATGATCGAAGTGAGCTGCAGAGCACAGCTTGCTGAGATGATTGCCGACGGTGAAGCGTCGCAGTTTGAAGCGATGATCGAAAACGAAAAGAATGGCGTGAAGAACATCTCTTGGTCATCTGAGATCCTGGACGCCAAGCGCAAGGCCTGGGAAGAAGTTCTCCAGGAAGAACTCAAGGCAAATCCCGACGTAGCCCGCGTGTGGGAGAGCTACACCTCATTCCATGAAAAATATAAAGTCTGGGGTGAGAAAGGTTATCTGCGCTAGTCTTCAACTTGCCTGAACGTGCCGGCTGCCCCCGGGTGGCCGGCATAGTTTTGTCGAAACGCCAGCCGCAGGGCGCGTGCCGCCGATCAGAAGTCCCCGCACCAACCGCACCACGCGCGACGTCCAGGGACGCCTGATCGAAAAGCGGTACGAGATCCAATCTGTTGCTCGTACCCTTCGCATTCGGTAGTTCGTTGAGGCGTCTGACGAATGTGGCTTACGAACTACGGAATGCGGGGACGAGTGTAGCGAGTGTTCCTGACGTCTCCGACACTTGGTCGATCGGGTCCTGCAAGGGGAACAAAATCTCCGAGCCGGAACGCTTGCGAGACTGCGTCGGTGGGTTGCGCTGCGTGATGGTGAGAACCCCGCGAGCAAGGCCGTCTTTCCGGCGCGAGACTCGATGTCGGCTCAAGCCGGGCTGGCGGAACCCTGCGATCAACGCCTGTCGTGGTGACACTAGGAAATGCTACCCCAAACCATAACTTCCTGAGCTTCGAAAGGTTGAGGACGCGATGCGCGGTCTGCTTACACTCGCCAAACTGTTCGACGCGCCACCGCGATATATCGGGCAGTTGGCCGGATGGCTGCTCCTTCCGCTGATTATGGTGATCATGTTCGACGTCATCACGCGGAAGATCGATTGGATCCGTATCTGGATCGCGGAAGCCAATATCTACTGGTTCAATCCCATCATCTTCCAGGATGCCCAATGGCATCTACACGGGATGATCCTTTTGTCGACGTTTGGATTTGGCTATCTCTATAACTCGCACGTGCGGGTCGACGTGCTCAGGGAAACCCTCCAACGCAGAACTCAGGCGTGGATCGAGTTTTGGGGCCTCCTGCTTATGGGGATCCCGTTCTTGATCACGATCACCTACTTCGCCCTTCAGTTCGTCATGCTGTCCTACTCGCAGAACGAGGGTTCGGAATCGCTGACCGGGATCGGCGCACGCTACATCATAAAATCGTTCCTGATCATCGGGTTCGCGCTCCTTCTCTCCGCGTTCATCGCAACAATCCTTCGCCTCTGGGTTGCGCTCATGGGAAGCCCTGAGGATCAGGCCCTAGCCTACGCCAGCCTCGACATCTTTCCCTCACAGGCCCTCAGCGAAGAAATCGCTGAAATCAAGACCGATCTCGCTGAACCCAAGGACGGAAACTGATGCCCGATTGGCTCTATAACCACCTGTACGAGTACGTCGGCGGGTACATGTTTCTCGCGCTCGCGTTCACGCTGTTCACAGGCCTGCCAGTTGCGATCGCCGTCGGCGGTATCGCGATGCTGTTTGGGTTCATTGGCGTGGCGCTGGAGATCGTGACGATTCAGGAGTTCTTCAACGTCCCGAACCGCATCTGGGGCGGCGATGGGGCCTCAGGCGCCGTGCAGAACCCCGTGCTCGTCGCCATCCCGTGCTTCATCTTCATGGGCACGATGCTGGAACGCTCCAACGTCGCTCAGGACCTCTTGCACATCCTGCAAGTGCTTCTGCGCCGCGTTCCAGGCGGTCTTGCCCTGTCGGTCACCGTGATGGGAACGATTCTCGCCGCAACGACAGGCATCATTGGCGCGTCAGTGGTGATGATGACGCTGCTCGCCCTGCCGACGATGCTCGCCCAGCGCTATTCGCCGCCGCTCGCAACAGGGACGATCGCAGCCTCGGCAACGCTTGGCATTCTGATTCCGCCATCGATCATGCTGGTGCTGATGGCCAACCTGATGGCGATCTCGGTTGGCAACCTGTTCCTCGGCGCGATCCTGCCAGGACTGATGCTTGCCGGGCTCTACTTTGTTTACATCCTGGTCATCAGCTTCATCAGGCCCGACTTCGCGCCCCGCTTGTCTGATTCACAGGTGGCAGACATTGTCCCGGCCAATCGCAGGAATGTCCTCAGCTATGTCGGCATTGTTGCGACCATGGTGGCAGTGGCCCTGACGTTCGACTACTCGCCGCTTGCCCCATATGCGAACTGGGATCTGTTCGCCTTTTTCGGCATCTTCGCGGCCTCGATGTATTTCGGCAAGCGTGACCCGCACTCCATGTTTGGCATGGTGCTGAAGGGCTTTATGCCGCCGGTGTTCCTGATTACGCTTGTTCTCGGGTCGATCTTCGGCGGTTGGGCAACCCCAACGGAAGCTGCCGGAATCGGGGCGTTCGGATCGATGATCCTGGCTGCTGCAAACGGCACGCTCACGTATCGCGTCCTGAGCGATGTGATCCATCGCACAGCGCTCACCACGGCCATGATCTTCTTCATCTTCCTGGCCGCGACAACGTTCTCGTACTTCTTCCGTGCGCTCTACGGGGAGGACCTGATCGTCGAGTTCATCGAGCACTTGAACCTGACGCCGTGGTTCCTGATCATCCTGTTGATGCTCGTCGTGTTCCTGCTCGGGTTCTTCTTCGACTTCCTTGAGATCACGCTGATCATCCTGCCGGTGTTTACGCCGATCGTGAAAGCGATGGCGCCTGCGTTTGCTGAGCACCTGGGCGTCGCCAGCCTGCCGCTGCGTGAGCAAGAGTTGCAGGTGCTCTACTGGTTCGCACTGCTGGTCGCCGTGAACCTGCAGACCTCATTCCTCACGCCGCCGTTTGGATTCGCGTTGTTCTACATGAAGGGCGTCGCACCGCCGGAAGTTAAAATGCAGGATATCTATTTCGGCATCATTCCGTTCGTCTGCTTGCAGCTGTTGGGACTTTTCCTTGTGTTCGAATTTCCGGAAATCGCGCTTTGGCTGCCACGTCAGGTACTGGGAACCAACTGATCCGCGTGTGCCGGCTGTGACGGCGAATTCCGCGACTGCATCAGGGCGCTTCGGCGCCCTGATGTCGTTTCAGATGAGTAGCGCCGATCGGAAGAGCGTTCACCATCCGCAAAAACCCACCGGATGGGGACTTCTGATCGAAAAGCGGTCCTAGATCCAATATGTTGCTCGTATACTCTCCGTTCCGTAGTTCGTTCCGGCGTCTGACGAGGGCGACTTACGAACTCCGAAAACCGGGCACGAGGCGCGGTATTGGGCGTGGCACCGCCGAGGATTGCGAGGCCAACGACGCCGTCACAGACTTCTCAGTGGGATCGGTCGTCAACCCGCCGGGCGATTACGAGCATGCCCTGCCCCTCGTGTGACGGCTGGCTGAACTCCTCGATCGCGAACCCACGATCCACGATCAACTGTTCGAGCCCCTCGGCCTCGAATACGGCGCGCGGCGTGCGGATCGCAATCCATGTGCGCGCAAGCGCCAGCAGCGCGGTCAAGACGTCCCCGCGCCTTGACGCCGGCAGGTGGTGATGGAGTCCGAGATAGAGGACCACGTCATAGCGCTCCAGAACGAGATCCGCGTGATCAGCTCTCAGCCGCGCCCAGTCCGACACGTCTGCCGTGCGGAACGTGAAGTGACCGCTGCCGTGACACAGGTTCCGCGCCACCTCCACGCGTGTCGCGTCGATCTCGAAGCCATGCACGACGCGCGCTCCGGCCAGCAGAGCCGCGCGTGCAACGAGGCCCTCGGCAAGACCGAGATCCAGCACAGCCTTTCCTTCAAGATTGCCCAAGAGTGGCGCGAGGCCATCGAGGCGGTGTTCGGGAGGCCACTTGCCATAGAGGCCAAGGCTCGGCGCAGAAAAGTAGTGGCGACGCTCATCCGGCACGATCAAACGGAGCAGGTCGCAGGCGTAGCGGTCCCATGTGAACGGCTCGACGGCCGCGCGCGCTTGCCGCCCGAGGGCCGCTGCCCTTGCGGGATCAGACGCAAGCCCCTCGATTTCGCGCGCCAGAACCTCGGCGTCGGGAGCCTCGACGACCACCGCCGTCTCACCGTTCCGCGCAAGAGCCCGTGTCCCATGAGGCGTGCACACGACCGGCAAGCCACAGGCCATGGCCTCGGCAACGAGATTAGACCAGCCCGCTGTCTGCTCGGTCATGCAGATGATATCGATGCCATCGTAGAACGCCTGTAATGCCGCATCGCTCCTGAGCGCGCCTGAGAGCACCAAGCGTCCGGCGGCGATGAGATCGGCATGGGCTTCGGCAAGCCCCGGCGGCGCAATCCCGAACATGTGCAGCACGAAGGACTGTGGCAGGTGCCGGATCGCATTGATCAGGGGGGGCGCATTTTTGTTTGCAAGACCGCCGACGACGAACCGGCCGTCGTGCCGCGGCCATACTCGGAACGGCAACGGGCGGAAAACCGCGGTGTCGACGGCGCCTTCCAGAACATGGAACCGATCAGCGCTGAAGTCGGTGAAGGAGCCGGCCTCCCAGTCCCGCGTGTTGAACACGACGATGTTGGGTTCGAAGAGCTGATTCACTTTCAAGAAGCGATCGCGACCGCTCTGATCGTTGAGGACGAGTTGGACGCGCGTGCCGAACGTTGGCAGGCGCAAGCGCGCAAGGCTGTCGAGTGTCGAACTGGGAAAGCCGGCACCCGGGACGAACACGGCATCCCAAACCTGGCAGACGGCCTCGTCGAAAGAGATCACGGCTCGATCGGTTTCGAAATCGCGTGGCGCTCCCTCCGCGAAGGCGAGATAGACCATGTCATGGCCGCTCCCGGCAAGCCGCCGGCCGACCCGTTCCATCCGCAGCATTCCACCCGTGAGCACCAGATGGTCACACGCCACCAGGATGCTGCGAGCGCCTCGGCTTGGCGCTGAGTGTGGCACGAGCTTGCGAAAGGCCGCGAATTTGCCGACCGCGGGCAGTTCCTGAAAATCGCGATTCTCCCGAAGCCGTTGTGCCACTCCATACGGCCCGCACATCGGGTCCAGCGCGTCGTCGAAGACGATCACGCCGCCCTGTACGACATGCCGACACCACATGGCGAAATCGCGCTGGACCCCTTCAGCGCGATGGTCACCATCGATAAAGAGAAGGCCGACGGGCTCGGACCAGCCGGCAACCGCCTCTGAACTCGACCGATTGATGAGCGCGACAGTCTGCGCATGGCCCGTGTCGAGTGCTGCCTGAAAGAACGCAGCCCGGTCGTCTGGCCCGAACGATCCGCCGTAGTAGCCGACAAACGGGCGATGCGGCTCGATGCAATGGACGGGTCGCGCGCCGGCGTTCGGGTTCAAGCGCGCGCCTTCCGCAAGCGCGATCGCGGATTTGCCCCGGAAGGACCCCAGTTCGACGATGCATCCGTTCCCAACCTGCGCGGCCAAGTCCCGCAGGAACGCGCCCTCTGCGGGCGTGATGCCACCCCGCAGACGTTGCATCAGGGTCTCGAATGCATCGGTCGTCATGTCGGGACCTGCGATCGGGTCACCGCGTTGGCGGTTCCGGCCTTGAGGCCCGAAACACTTGGACGGTAACCGAGATCGACGAGATCCGTCGCACCCGTCGGAGCCTGCGCCGACACCCTGAGCACGACCGGATCGAGCACGCGGTGAAGATAGACGTCACCCTCCGGAATGATGCCCCTGACGCCACAATTCACGAAGTAGACACCTGGATTGAGCCGGTTCTCGAATTCGATCGCCACCTCAGCCGTGTCACCATGGCAAGCCGACAGGCTGCGCAGGCGCGGGTCATGCCGCGTCGTGAGGCCGCTGAACTGAAATCCAGACGCCGTCTTGAGCGCTGCACCGAATGCGACCGCCGTCGCTGCGACGTCGAAATCGACCCGAAAGGCAATCCGGTAGCGCCGCCCGCTGTCCAGCACGTTCACCACCCGCCCATCCAGCGTCTCGATGCGGATATCGCGAATGCGCGCGCCCCTGCTTTCGTAGTCGACGCGTGATTTCGACACGAGGCCCGGATCGAACCAGGCTTGGTCCCGAGGTTCGGCTGCCGAGCCGGTGCCAGTCGCGACGTCCGCCGCTTTGCCTGGCGCTAGGCTTTGCGACGCGGTCGGTAGCGCCCACCCATCCATGGCCTTGATCGCCTCGCGCAGGGGTTCGGCCTCGGGGCCGGGCAGGTTCACCAAGCGCTGATACTGGCTGACGACGGTCTTGGGCCGGCCTTCGAGGATCTTCTCGCCGCGATCGATCAGGATGGCGCGGTCGCACAATTGGACGATCGTCTGCGCGCCGTGGCTGACGAACAGAATCGTGCCGCCCTTGTCCTTGATGTCCTCGATGCGCGCGAAGCACTTGCGCTGAAACGCCTCGTCGCCGACCGAGAGTGCCTCATCGACCACCAGGATATCGGGATCGACGTTGATGGCGGTGGCGAATGCAAGACGCACGTACATCCCCGAAGAATAGGTCTTCACCGGCTGGTCGAGAAACATGCCGATGTCGGCGAACGCGGCAATGCGTTCGAAGCGCGCCTCCGTCTCCGCCCGGCTGAGCCCCAGGATGGCGGCGTTCATGTATACGTTCTCGCGGCCGGTGAACTCCGGGTTGAAACCGGCGCCCAATTCCAGGAGCGCGGCAATGCGGCCGTTGACCTCGACCGTGCCGCTTGAGGGTTGCAGCGTGCCGCACACCATCTGCAACAGCGTCGATTTACCCGAACCATTGCGGCCGATGATGCCGATGGTTTCGCCACGCTTGACCTCGAACGAAACGCCATTCAAGGCCGCGAAGTCACGGTAGTAACGCTTCGGTTCGCGCCGGGCGAGGTGCTGCAGGCGCGGAACAATCATCTGCTTGAGGCGGTGCTCGGGCCGCTCAAACATCAAATAGTGCTTGGTGACGTCGCTGACACGGATGGCGAAATCAGAGGACATCTGCAAACCCCTTGCGGGTCTTCTCAAACCACAGGTAGCCAAGCCAGGCAATGGCCGCAGCCACGATCGTGTAGAGGCCGAGGGCAAAGAAATCGGGCAGATTGCCAAAGATGAGCACGTCGCGCGCCTGGGTGACGGGGAGCGCGATGGGGTTGAGCATCAGCCACGGCTGCAGCCATTCAGGCAGCGCGGACAGCGGGAAGAAGATCGGCGACAGGAACATCATCGCGGTGACAATGGTGCCCAGGATCTGGCCGACGTCCCGCACATAGGTGCCGAGCGAGGCAAGGAACCAGGACAGCCCGAGAATCATCAGGCAGAACGGCGCGATGACGAGCGGCAACAGCAGCGCTGTCCACGGGATGAAACCATGAATGGCGAGGATGAAGGCGAAGAGGACGAGAAGGCTGATGGCGGCATGGAACAGCGCCGAGCCAAGCGCGACAGGCACGAGGATTTCGAG
>JBHJOC010000089.1:0-23599 GCA_050330095.1 Hyphomicrobiaceae bacterium | reverse complement strand
TCATGGTGTTTTTCATGGTGATGCCGGCGATGGTCGGCGGGTTTGGCAACTATTTCGTGCCGCTGATGATCGGCGCGCCAGATATGGCGTTCCCGCGGTTGAATAACATCTCGTTCTGGCTGCTGCCGGTTGCGCTGATCCTGCTCGTCATGTCCCTGTTCGTCGAGGGTGCGCCTGGCGCAGATGGCGTTGGAACGGGCTGGATCGTGCTCGCGCCGCTATCGACCTATGGGCACCCCGGGCCTGCTGTCGATTTTGCAATTCTCGCGCTGCACGTCGCGGGCATCTCATCGATCCTCGGGGCGATCAATTTCATCACCACGATCTTCAATATGCGCGCGCCAGGCATGACACTGCACAAGATGCCGTTGTTCGTCTGGTCGATCCTTATCACGGCATTCTTGCTGCTGCTCTCGCTGCCGGTTCTGGCCGGCGCGATTACGATGTTGCTTACGGATCGCAACTTCGGCACGGCGTTCTTCAATCATGAAGGCGGCGGCGACCCACTGCTCTATCAACACCTGTTCTGGTTCTTCGGTCATCCGGAGGTCTACATCCTGATCCTGCCGGGCTTCGGCATGATCTCTCAGATCGTCGCGACATTCTCGCGGAAGCCGGTCTTTGGCTATCTCGGAATGGCGTATGCGATGGTTGCAATCGGCGTTGTCGGCTTCGTTGTGTGGGCCCACCACATGTATACGTCGGGCATGAGCGTCGACAGCCAAGCCTACTTCGTGTTCGCGACCATGGTGATCGCGGTGCCGACGGGCGTGAAGATCTTCTCATGGATCGCGACAATGTGGGGCGGGTCGATCACGTTCCGCACACCGATGCTGTGGGCGCTTGGCTTCATCTTCCTGTTCACCGTCGGCGGTGTGACGGGGGTCATGCTGGCCAATGCAGGTGTCGATCGCCAGCTCCACAACACCTATTACGTCGTGGCGCACTTCCATTACGTCCTGTCACTCGGGGCCGTCTTCGCGATCTTTGCAGGGTGGTACTATTGGTTCCCGAAGATGACCGGGTACGAGTACTCGGAGTTCTGGGGCAAAGTGCACTTCTGGCTGACGTTCATTGGCGCGAACATCCTGTTCTTCCCGCAGCACTTCCTCGGTGTTGCAGGCATGAACCGGCATTATGCGGACTACCCGCCGGGCCTCGCGTTCTGGAACCAGATCTCATCTTACGGTTCCTACATCACAGCCGCGGCTACGGTTCTGTTCTTCGTCACGATGGTGATGGCAATGGTTCGCGCGAAGCGCACGGTCGCCAATCCGTGGGGTGAGGGCGCAACCACGCTCGAATGGACGGTCTCCTCGCCACCGCCGTTCCACACGTTCGAGAAGCTGCCGCGGATCAGTCGGGAGGCGGCGGCGCACTGAAACCGCGACTCGCAGGCCGGGATGTTTTCGCATCCCGGCCCCAACGCAATGGTTTGCCATCGTGCATTGGGCCCTCGGGCCTCTGCAACGCTGCCTGAAGCAGAAAGATGACGCGCATGTCTGATGTCACAGTCGCAGCCGATGCCGAGACGCGAGCCGGGGCAGGGTTCGGCGGTGACGTCGCGGATTTTTTCGCGCTGATGAAGCCGCGTGTGATGTCGCTGTCGATCTTCACCGCGCTGGTTGGAATGGTCGCGGCGCCTGGCGCGCTGCATCCAATCCTGGCGGCAATCGCACTCCTCTCGATCGCCATCGGCGCAGGCGCGTCGGGTGCGCTCAATATGTGGTACGACGCCGATATCGACGCTGAAATGCAGCGGACCGTTGCGCGGCCCATCCCGCGCGGGCGGGTGTCGAGGGAGGACGCCCTGGGCTTTGGCGTGATCCTGTCGGTGATTTCCGTTTTGACCCTTGGTCTGCTGGTCAATTACGTAGCCGGTGCTCTGCTGGCCATCACCATTGGCTTCTACATCTTCGTCTACACCATGTGGCTTAAGCGGCGGACGCCGCAGAACATTGTGATCGGTGGGGCCGCTGGAGCATTCCCGCCAATGATCGGATGGGCTGCCGTGACTGGGGGTGTCTCGATCGAGAGCGTGCTGTTGTTTGCGCTGATCTTCGTTTGGACTCCGCCCCATTTCTGGGCGCTCGCGCTCTATCGCTGCCGGGATTACGAGCGGGTCGGCGTGCCCATGCTGCCCGTTGTTGCCGGCGCCGACCATACGCGCCTGCAGATCCTGCTTTATTCGATCCTGATGGCACCTCTCGGCGTCGCACCGGCCCTCACCGGCCTTGCCGGGCCGGTCTACGGAGCGCTGGCGGCCGTTCTCGGTCTCGTGTTCCTGTGGCGGGCTTGGCGGGTCTACCGCATCAGGGTGGGGCGCGATGCTGACCGCGCGGCAAAGCAGTTGTTCGCTTTCTCAATCCTCTACCTGTTCCTGCTGTTCGCGCTGATTCTCGCCGAGAACGTGGTCACGAAGGTGATTGGTTGATGACGACGCAACCGACACTGATGTCCGGATGGCGCGCCTCGCCGCCATGGGTTAGGGCGCTGCTGGTCGCATTCGCAGCAACAACTGCGGTCGCCTGCTTGGCGTTCGTCGTGCTGAACCCCGTGTCGCTGCTGATGGTCGCGCTCGTTCTCGCTATCGCAGTTGGCCTGCAGCTCGCGATCGTCGGCACAGTGACCGACTATTTCGCGGCGCCTGCTGAGCTGCGTCCCCAGAAGGCGCGCTCGCTCGCGATCGGCTTCGGCCTCTTCGTTTTGGTCGCTCTGTTTTTTGCGGCGACGCTCGTGAGGCTCGGCGGCAACGTCTTCAATCGTGCCATCTGACTTTGAGGCCTGGTCGAATTGGCCTGATGTGCACATCAGGCCTCTGATCGAGATGAGGAGGCAGCGGCGTGACGAATGCGGTTCACAGCGGCGGTGGCACTGCGGCTCAGCCGGGCAGCGCCCGCCAGCGCGATACCAGAGTCGCCCTGGCGTCAGCAGGCGTCGCGGTATTCATGCTTGGCATGTCGTTTGCCGCCGTACCGCTCTATCAGATCTTCTGTCAGGTGACAGGCTTCGGCGGCACGACGCAGGTCGCGGTCAGTCCCTCAGACGTGGTGCTCGAACAGACGATCACAGTGCGGCTCGACAGTAATGTCGGCGGGGGGCTCGGCTGGACGTTCGAGCCTGTCGAGCGGCGCTTCACGATCAAGATCGGTGATAACGCGCTCGGCTTCTACCGTGCGACCAACATCTCGGACCGCCCCCTCGTCGGCATGGCGAGCTACAACGTGACGCCCGAGGCTGCAGGCATCTATTTCAACAAGATGGCGTGCTTCTGCTTTACCGAGCAGACACTTCAGCCTGGGGAAAGCGTCGAAATGCCGGTCAGCTTCTATATCGATCCGCAGTTCGCGAGCGACAAAAATACGCGCCGCATCAGCGAGATCACGCTCTCTTATACGTTCTTCCCCGTCGACAAACCGGAACTGGCCGTGGGAGGCGTCGCTCCGCCGGACAACGCACAGCAACACGCACCGGGGAGCGCCCCGAACGGTTGATCATGGGGTTCGCCAATCAACCGAACGACACAGACGCGACACAGGAGAGCACCGCAGGACAGCGGTTGAGCTCGATGGCAAGCAAAATTGGGACGGAGAACACCGATGGCTGAGGGGCATCGCCAGGAACACGACTACCATCTGGTCGATCCGAGCCCATGGCCGCTGCTGGCTTCGGGCGGCGTTCTGGTTCTCGCGATCGGTGCGATTGCATGGATGCGCACCATCGGCGCCGGTGAGGGTGTTTTCGGTATCGAAGGGCCGTCGGTCTTCTTCATTGGGTTGGCCTTGGTCACGGCCGTCGCGTTCTTTTGGTGGCGTGACGTGATCCGAGAGGCGCATGCGGGGCACCATACGCCGGTTGTGCAGTATCATTTGCGCTACGGCATGATCCTGTTCATCGCGTCTGAGGTGATGTTCTTCGTCGCATGGTTCTGGGCTTACTTCGACGTTGCCCTTTTCCCTGATGGCACCTGGAAAGAAGCGATCCACGGCGGAGAGGGTACAATCCAGCTCGGCAATATCGCGCGAACAGAGGTTACAGGCGGGCAATGGCCGCCCGTTGCGAACGATAATTTCACTGCAACGTTCGATCCCTGGGGTTTGCCGCTCGTCAACACACTGATCCTCCTGCTGTCAGGAACGACCGTGACCTGGGCCCACCATGCGATGCTCGAAGATGACCGTCGCGGTCTGGTCTGGGGGCTGAGCCTCACAATCGTGCTCGGCATGATCTTTACAGCGTTGCAGGCTTACGAGTACGGCCACGCTGCCTTTAGCTACTCGGACCACATCTACGGTGCGACATTCTTCATGGCGACGGGATTCCATGGCGCACACGTGATTATTGGAACCGTCTTCCTCGCTGTCTGTCTTGCGCGCGCGCTTGCAGGCCACTTCACATCGAAGCAGCACTTTGGTTTCGAGGCCGCTGCCTGGTACTGGCACTTCGTCGACGTCGTCTGGTTGTTTCTGTTTGTCTCGATCTACGTCTGGGGTGCGTGACACCAAGCGCCAAGCTTACCGCATGATCTCGCGGTTCCGACAATCTGGCCTTGTCTGGCCGACGGTCTGTGCGACCGTCGGCCTTGCTGTTCTGTTCGCCCTCGGGGCGTGGCAGTGGCAGCGCATGCATTGGAAGGCCGGCCTCATCTCGCAGATCGAAGAGCGGGTCCGACGCGCACCGGCGGCGTTCGGCGACCTTGGTGCCGCGGTCCTCGAAAGCGGCCAGGATGTCGAATATCTGCGCGTGACTCTGATCGGCAGCTTCCGGCACGAGTACGAGCGCCATGTCTACGCAGCAGGCCCCGAAGGTCCAGGCTGGCATGTCTTCACGCCGCTCGTGCTGGTGGAAGACCTCGTTGAGGTTCCGGGCGATGGTGGACTTGGCCGCCGGCCGAACGCGCCTGTGAGCATTTGGGTCAATCGCGGCTACATACCGAACGGCCTGAAATCCCAAGATCAGCGCCCCGAGAGCCTTGTCGATGGGCAGGTCGAGGTGACGGCGCTGTTGCGGCGCGCCGAGCCAGCCGGGGTGTTCATCCCTGACCCTGACCCGGCCGCAAACATCTGGTATGCACCGGATGTTGCGAGCATGACATCCTCGCTTGCGGGTGCCGGCGCTGAGTTGGGCCTTGCAGCTCCCGGCACTTCGGTTGCGAGCGTTTATGCCGACGCCGAGAAGGCTGGCAGCGGATGGCCGCGCGGGGGCACGACAAATCTCGCTCTTCCGAATAAGCACCTCGCCTACGCATTGACGTGGTGGGGACTCGCAGGAACGCTGATCGGTGTTTATTTGGCATTTGCCTGGCAACGATTGAGCGTAGCTGGCACGGGTGGCGGGAGGGTGCCCGAACTGGGCCCCGATCGCGCTCCACGCAGGGGAGAGCCCAAGTGAGATATGTGTCGACGCGTGGCGAGGCGCCCGTTTTGGGGTTCGACGATGTGCTGCTTGCAGGCCTCGCGCGGGACGGCGGGCTTTATGTGCCAGAAGTCTGGCCGCGGTTGAGCGTTAGCGAGATCCGTGCGCTTGCTGGCCGGCCGTTCCACGAAATTGCGGCGACAGTGATCGCCCCTTACGTCGGCGACTCGATCCCACGGGACGCGCTGGCGCGCATGAGCCGCGACGCTTACGGCGCGTTTGGACACGCCGCGACAACGCCGCTGGTCCAGATCGGCCCCAACCGCTTCGTCCTCGAACTGTTTCACGGACCGACCCTGGCGTTCAAGGACGTGGCCATGCAACTGCTTGCGCGCATGATGGATCACGTGCTCGCAGAGCGCGGTCAGCGTGCGACGATCGTCGGCGCGACGTCTGGGGATACGGGCGGGGCCGCCATCGAAGCGTTTCGTGGCAGCGCGCGCGCGCGCGTCGTCATCCTCTATCCAAAGGGGCGTGTGTCCGACGTCCAGCGGCGCATGATGACAACACCGCGCGAGCCGTCTGTCTCGACGCTTGAGGTTGATGGGACGTTCGACGATTGCCAGGCGCTCGTGAAAGGGATGTTCAACGACCACGCGTTTCGCGATCGGGTCGGGTTGTCAGGCGTCAATTCGATCAACTGGGCGCGGATCGTTGCCCAGACGACGTATTATTTCGCAGCCGCGACAGCGCTTGGTGCGCCGGACCGCGCCGTGACCTTCGTCGTGCCGACCGGCAATTTCGGTGACGTTTTCGCTGGCTATGTTGCAAAACGGATGGGGCTTGCGATCGAGCGCCTGATCATCGCCTCGAATGACAACGATATCCTGCCCCGCAC
This sequence comes from Hyphomicrobiaceae bacterium, assembly GCA_050330095.1. Taxonomy (GTDB): domain Bacteria; phylum Pseudomonadota; class Alphaproteobacteria; order Rhizobiales; family Hyphomicrobiaceae; genus JBCBWG01. The sequence continues at coordinate 17,346 of JBHJOC010000089.1, read as the reverse complement.
GTTTTCAACCGGCATCTATGAGAAGCGCGCTGTCATCCAAACGACCTCCCCGTCCATGGACATCCAGATCTCCTCTAACTTCGAACGGCTCCTGTTCGAGCTTCAAGGGCGTGACGCGGCACTCGTTCGTGCACAGATGGCGTCGCTGGCTCAAGCCGGGCGGTTCGAGGTCATGGGCGGCGCGCAGGTGCTCGACCGCGACTTCGACGCCGTTTCCGCCAGCATGGATCAGGTCGCCAGCACGATAAAGGACGTTGAGGCTCGCACCGGCTACTCTCTGGAGCCGCACACGGCCTGTGCATCTTTCGCCGCTGACGTGTTCGAGCGGGAACGGCCGGCTTCGCATGCGCCTGTCGTGTTGCTTGCGACGGCCCATCCCGCCAAATTCCCTGATGCGATGCTCAACATCACCGGTCGTGCACCGCCGCTGCCGCAGCGCTTATCCGGCCTGATGCGTGCGCCTGAGCGCATCAGGCCTGTCGCCAATGATCTCAAGGCTGTCCAGGCGAGCATCGAGGGGGCAACGACATCGTGACGCGTAAACCGCCGATTGTCCGGAGCGCCACCCCACATGCCCGACGGCCCGCCCAGCGAACACGCGGCACGCATGATGCTGGCGTCGAAATCACGAGGCTCTCGAATGGTGTGACCGTGGCATCGCAAATGATGCCGCACTACCACACCGTGTCCGTTGGACTTTGGGTTCGCGCCGGTGCGCGCAACGAGACGATCGCCGAGCATGGTATCTCCCATCTGCTCGAACATATGGCGTTCAAGGGAACAACACGGCGAAGCGCCCGCGCGATCGCCGAGGAGATCGAACAGGTCGGTGGCGATCTTAATGCGATGACCAGCGCGGAGGCGACGGCATACTATGCGCGCGTCCTGCGCAATGACCTGCCACTTGCCATCGACGTGCTGTCTGACATCGTCTTGGATCCGATCTTCGATCCTATCGAGTTCGCACGCGAGAAGGACGTGATCCTGCAAGAGATCGCAGCGACTGAGGACAGCCCGGACGATGTCGCCTACGATCTCGTTCACGCCGTTGCCTTCCCCGATCAGGCGATCGGCCGCCCAATCATTGGAACGCCTGCCAGCGTCTCCGCGATCGATGTCGCAGCGATCGAACGCTACCGCGCTGCACATTATGTGACGACGAATGTCGTCTTGTGTGCGGTCGGCAACGTTGCGCACGCAGCCCTCGTCGATCTCGCCGAAACCCACCTGTCCGCACTGTTCGCAGGCCCACGGGCAGATCTCGAACAGCCGCGGTTCGCCGGCGGCTGGTCGGTCGCGCGCAAGGCGTTCGAACAAGCTCACCTCGTTCTTGCGTTTGATGCGCCCGCCTACCATTCGGACGACTTTTTTGCTGCCCAGGTCTTTACGGGCGCGCTCGGCGGCGGGATGTCGTCGCGGCTCTTTCAGGAGGTGCGCGAGGCGCGCGGGCTCTGCTATTCGATCTATGCTTCGAACTGGGGAATTGCCGACGGCGGGCTGTTGACGATTCACGCGGCAACTTCCCGCGAAAGCCTGGACGAACTGTACAAGGTTGTTGTCGGTGAGATCGAGGCGATCGCTGATCGAGGACTGGACCTGCGCGAAGTCGAGCGCGCAAAAGCGCAGATCAGAGCGGGTCTGGTCATGAGCCTCGAGAGTGCTCCCGCGAGGGCCGAACAGATCGCGCGACATTTGACGGCATTTGGATCGGTCCGTGAGGCGGAAGAGATCCTCGCCAAGGTCGAGGCTGTCGATTTCGCAGCGGTTCGCGCGTTCGCCGAGCGGGTTCGGAATTCTCGCAAGCCTGCAGTCGCGCTCGTCGGTGCAGGACGTGGTGCAGATCGACGTGCCGAGCGCATGCTCGCCCAATTTGGGGCCTAATTTTGAACGCTGGGTGACTCGGTCGCGGTCGTTGCGTGCGGTTGCGCTTTCGGGTCGGCAATGAATTTGTCATGGATGGCGGAGCGGGACCGTTTCCGGAACAGCCTTGAGCGCTCTATGCTGATCAGGCGGTTGGTCGTCATGGTGTTCGGGCGCCGCGGCGCCCGGGTGGCTCAGCGAGGATAGCGAAGTCATTCCAGCGGGCGGCGGAACGATGAGGGGGGAGCACGGCGGTCGCATGGCGTTCCTTCGCAGCAGCCTGATGCCGGAGTTGGAGCCGCAACTGCGCGGGCCCAGGGTCTGGCTGCGCCCACCATTGATGAGCGATTATATGGCCTGGGCAGAACTGCGTTCAGGAAGTCGCGCCCACCTGAGCCCGTGGGAGCCAGCCTGGGCCTATGACGAACTCTCGCGCAGCTCGTTTCGGCGGCGTATCAAGGTGCACCAGAGGGATCAGCGTGAGGATGTCGGGTACGCGTTCTTCATCTTCGCCAGCGCGACGGAGCAACTGCTCGGCGGCATCACCCTGTCCAATGTCAGACGAGGGGTCACGCAGGCCGGCGCGCTCGGGTATTGGATTGGTGCGCCCTTCACGCGAACTGGGTTGATGACGGAAAGCGTTGCACTCGTCTGTCGCTTTGCATTCGACACACTCGGGTTGCATCGGGTTGAGGCGGCCTGCCTTCCGAACAATGTCGCCTCGATGACCGTGCTCGAGCGCAATGGCTTTCAGCGTGAGGGACTTGCGCGACGCTATCTAAAGATCGACGGGCGCTGGCAGGATCACGTGCTGTTTGCGCTCCTCAATGATGACCCGCCGCCGGTTCATCGGAGGACGCGGTGATGCGTCGCTTCTTCGCTCTTCTGATCTCGACACTGGCGCTGTTCGCCCCCGCCGCGCCAGCATTCGCCGTGGAGCCGATTCTTGTCGACGCCGCTTCAGACCGGATCGAGCTCAGGACCTTCGGTGAACTGTACGCGAAAATCGAGGGCCGCCTGCAGGTCGAGACTGCGCCGGGCCTGGACGGCATGGCAGGTCGCATGACGGTGGCACCGACGCGATCCGGGGCTCAACCGGATTGGCTGGTGTTCGCACTGCGGAACGTTTCACAGCGCCCACTGACGTTCTGGATTACGGCCGAGCGTTTCAACGTCATCGGCTCGGGCATCACCTGGCCCGACCTCGATGCACGACGGCTCGAGGCCGTGACACCGTCGATCGGTTTCCTTCCTGAGCGGATCGACAATGACCAGGCAGACTTGTTCCAGATCACGATTGAGCCGGGACAGACGATCACGTACGCCGTCGAACTCGCGCTCGAAAAGACGGCGAGCGTTCAGCTCTGGCAACCGACGAGCTATCGGCTCCAATTGCGCGACCGGCAGTTGTTCAACGGAATCATGCTGGGCATCGCCGGTGTGCTCGGCATCTTTTTGACAGCCGTATTTGCGGCGAACCACAGGCTGATCTTCCCTGCAGCCGCGCTCGTCGCCTGGAGCGTGCTCATTTTCCTCTGCGTTCACTTCGGGTTTTTCCACAAGCTTTTCCAGCTTCGAGCCGAGGACAATGCGGTTTATCGGGCAGCGACCGAGGCCGCGATGGCCGCAAGCCTCGTTGCGTTTCTCTACACGTTCCTCAGGGTCCATACTTGGCATGGATTCCTGCGGCTCATGTTCGTGGTCTGGCTCGTGGCACAGTGTGCGCTCGTGCTCCTCGCCGTCCTCGAGCCCCGCTCCGCAGCCGCTTTCGCGCGCATGTCGTTTGCAATGATCGCCGGTGTCGGTGGGGCAAGCATTCTGATTCTTGCATTGCGCAGCCAGGATCGCGCGCTCGCACTGATGCCGCCATGGATCCTCTTCTGCGTCTGGGTATTCGGGGCCGCCATGACGCTGCAGGGACGGCTCGGCGGTGAACTCGTCGTCTCGGCCTTGATTGCCGGTCTCGTGGTCGTTGTGACGTTGATCGGCTTCACGGTCACGCAGTTCGCATTCCGCTCCTCGGAGCCGCTGGCTGGCAGCTATATCGGCGACCAAGCTCTGCGCGCGCTCGCGGTCGATGGGGCGGGTGCCGCGGTTTGGGAGTGGCAAGCGCGTCGCGACGAGATCACGGTGAGCCCGAACGTGGAAGTGGCGCTCGGTCTCGAGCCGGGTCTTCTCTCGAACAAGGTCAAAACCTTCTGCACCTATCTGCATCCGTCTGATCGCGAGCGCTTTCTCACGGCACTTGGCAACCTCAGGGATCGCAATGGCGGAACGCTGCGGCTCGACTTCCGCTTGCGCCACAGCGACAACCACTTCCGTTGGTTCAACCTCGAGGCCGCGTCGGTGCCGACCACCGAGCGTGGCAGACTCCGTTGCTGCGGGTTGATGCGCGACATCACCGAAGAAAAGCGCGCCCGTGACTTGCTGTTGCACGATGCTGTGCACGACAGCCTGACCCGGTTGCCGAACCGGGAGCTGTTCCTTGATCGCTTGCAGATGGACCTCGTCCGTTCGCACGAGGATGGTCGCCCGCCGCTAGCCGTCATGCTGATTGACCTCGACAAGTTCCGGCAGGTGAATGCGTCTTACGGCTTCGTGATCGGCGATAGCTTGCTCTTGACGCTGTCACGCCGGTTCAAGTCGCTGATTGGTAAATCGGATACGATTTCACGGCTCGGCGGTAACCAGTTCGCGCTGATCCTCCACACCACTGAGCCCAGAGCGCTGGCAGATCTGGCAGAAGAGGTTCGCCGCGCCATTCGCGCGCCGATCCAGATCGGTGGTCAGGATATTGTTCTGCGGGGGACGATCGGCATTTGCATCCTCGATCCAGGTCAGATGGATGCGCGGGATGCCTTGAAAGATGCCGAGGTCGCGATGTACCGCGCAAAGCGCGCAGGTCCGGATCAGATCGAGATCTTCAGGCCGGAAATGCGCGATCTCGCAGACGATCGCATGCGCATCGAACAGGACTTGCGCCGCGCCATCGCGTCGCGCCAGTTGGAGATCGCCTACCAGCCGATCATCAACCTCGCGACGGAGGAACTCGCTGGGTTCGAGGCGCTGGTCCGCTGGACGCACCCGGTGTTCGGCACCGTCAATCCATCGGACTTCATCCCGATCGCTGAGGAGAGCGATCTGGTCGAGCAACTGGGCCTGTTTGTCCTGACGGAGGCTGCGCAGGAGGCGAGCCGCTGGCAAAAGCTATTGCCGCGTGTCGAGCAGCCGCTGTTCGTCAGCGTGAACATCGCGAGCCGTCAGGCCCTGTCCAACGATTTCGCCCGTGAGGTCAGCCGTGTGCTCGGTGAGACGGCGCTCCCGATCGATGGCTTGCGTCTAGAAATCACGGAATCGATGGTCATGGACAATCCAGAGCGTGCTGTCGCGATGCTCGGCCGGCTGCGGGAAGCCGGTGCTTGCCTTGCACTGGATGATTTCGGGACTGGATACTCCTCGCTCGCCTATCTGCAGCGTTTTCCGTTCGACACGCTCAAAATCGACCGAGACATCATCCAAGCGGGCGCTGAGGATGAACGGGGCGCTGCGATCATCCGGTCAATCATCGCGCTCGGGCACGAGCTCGGCAAGAAGATCGTCGCTGAAGGGGTCGAGACGCCGGAAGATGTTCTGTTCCTTCGCTCCTTGGGGTGTGAATTCGCGCAGGGCTTCTACTACGGTGAGGCAATGGGCAAACGCGACGTGGCAGAGTTGCTTCGTGTCGTGCGCAAGGCGGAGCGCCGCTTTCAGTCGCGCATGTTCAAGGGCAAGTCAGCGCCGCCCAAGAAGGCACGCACCGACGAGGCGGTCGCGGCCAAGGATGACCGGGCCGTTGAAGCAGTGCGCCCCAGCGACACCACACCGACCAACGGTGCCCGGCCGACCAAGCCCGTGCGGGCCGCGGCGGGTTCTGAAGCGCAGAGCACTGCACCGCAGCCCATTGGGCCGAAGGCGCGGCGCGTCGATCCTGCAGTTTCCCGAGGTGCCTCGGTCGCACAAGGCACCGCTCGGCCTCCGGCCTCGAATGTCTCTGCGCCGGTGCCGAGCCAACCGCGACAGTCACCCGTTGCGGCTCCAGGTCATGACCGGGTGCAACGCGGAGCGTCCGGACCACCGAAGGTCAACGACCCGGCTCAGACCACGGCGCAAGGGCCAGGGCACCCGCAGGAACGGCCTCCAACTGTCCTGAGACATGGTGAGAGCGGTCGTCCGACAGCAACTGCTGCGCCGCCCGGCGGATCGGCGCTGACGAACCCTCCGCCCATTCGGCCAGCGAGCGGGGGGATGCCAAGCTCGGCACCAAGCTCGGCACCAAGCTCCGGCGCCATGTCGCCGCGCCCTCCCCGGCCGGAACCGACAACCGTGCCCATGCATCGCGCGCAACCCGTCGCGCCCCCACGCGTGCGCCAAGTGTCCGGCGACGACGCACGTGGTGCTGCAGGCCCAGCCTCGGACAGCAACGAGGCGGCCTTGATTGCAGCGCTCGGCGGCCCGATGACCGGAGCTGCGCCCGGTGCTGAGCGTTTCGATCTGCGAGACGACCAGCTTGTCTCTGTTCTGGCTCGCGCGACTTCCGGCGAGGGTCGTGCCAGCTCCGCGAATGGGGCTGATCACATTTCCGTCCGCGAAGCGACCAGCCCGGTTGTCACAGAAACGTCGCCGACGACACTGGCAGCCACCGAGGCGCCCCAGACGAGTGATCCGGCTGCACTTCAGTCAACAGCGCAGAGTGGCGACGCCGACGAACTCCAGTCACAACAGCTCTCGGCATTGCCGCCAGGGATTGCAGCCAGCCTTGCAAAGCTTGCAGGTGTGCAAATTGAACCCGTTCCGGTAGCCATGCGAGCAAAGGGCCATGCTGGCCTGATGGCGTTGCAGCAGGTCGCACAAAGCTCGAGGGATACGAAAAGCGAAATCGGCGGTCGGCCTGCCAATGGTTCTGACGGTCCCGCAGGCGCCGATCAACAGGCGACGGGCAGCGTCGCTGATGCCGAGATGGAGGCAAAGCCGCAACGTCCCGACCCGCTTCGGCACTTCCGCTGACTTCGATCGGATACTGCTCTCAATCGTCGGAACCACTCTCCGCGGGGCGCAGCGTCTCGGCTTCGTCGTCACCATCACGAGCCGGCACGGCATACCGTCCACTCAGCCAGCGCCCAAGGTCGATGTCAGCACATCGCGCCGAGCAGAACGGCCGGTAGCGCGCGATCATTTCTTTTTTGCAGATCGGGCATCGTGCAGCCTTTCCAGCGCTGCGGCTGCTGCCGGTCTCCTCAGTCATTCTGCCTCTGTCAGTAGCACTTTAGATTGAGGTAAGGGCACCCTCAGCCCTAACCGAGCCTCGAGCAAAGCACACGGACCCTGGAACGTCGAAGGGGGCGAGCATGAGCCGATCGAGCAACCGATCAGGCAATCGAGGTCGATCGCATCCTGCTCTGTTCCTCTGGTTCTCGCACCGCCGCTCAGACGTCCCTGCACCATCCGCATCACCCGTCGAACACGGACTTCCGATCGAAAAGCGGAAATAGAGGCACAGTATGTTGCTTAGCTCCGCAGTGCGCCGTCGACCCAGGCGGACGGGACCTTGAAGCCTTCGGCGAGCAGCATGTTGACCACTTCCGTCAACGGCAAGCCAACGACGTTCGTATACGAGCCCGAAAGTGTTTGCACGAAGCAGCCCGCAATTCCCTGGATCGCGTAGCCACCAGCCTTATCGCGCCATTCTCGCGACGCGATATAGGCTTCGATTTCTGGCCGGCTCAGACGCTTGAATCGCACCCGCGTTTCGACGAGGCGGATTCGCTGGCCGTCGCTCGGTGTCAGCATGCAGACACCTGTATAGACACGATGAGACCGGCCGGAGAGCAACTCCAGCATGCCGATCGCTTCTTCAACATACTGAGGCTTCAGGAGGATCCGGCGGCCGACGGCAACGACGGTATCAGCCGCGAGCACGTGCGCATGTGCAAGCGAATCGTCATCGCAGATCAGATCACGTGCAGCCTCCGCCTTGGCCCGTGCCAGCCGGGCAGCAAGAGTTCGAGGCATCTCAGCGCGCTTTGGTGTCTCATCCACGTCCGCAGGCAGGATCGCGTCTGGATCAATGCCGGCTTGCGCGAGCAATGCCAACCGCCTCGGTGACGCGCTGGCGAGGATCAACCGCGGTCGCGGGTCGTCGATCGGCTTGCGGCCGGCCGCTCGTGCTTGCCGGAGCGTTTGCCGCTTGCCGGCGAACGACTCACTTAAAGCGGTAGGTAATGCGGCCTTTGGTAAGATCATAGGGTGTCATTTCAACCTGGACCCGGTCACCGGCCAAGACCCTGATCCGGTTTTTACGCATCTTACCTGCCGTGTGCGCAATGATTTCGTGTCCCATGTCAAGCTTCACCCTGAACGTGGCATTCGGCAGCAGTTCGGACACGACACCGGGAAATTCCAGCAGTTCCTCTTTAGCCATGACTCCTCTCAGGCTCGCGTTGTGCCGAGATACCCAAGGGTGTCTCGGCGATGTGGTGACATAGGCGCGTCGCACCAGCGCTGCAACATCAAACGTAGAAATCCATGGACTTGGATGTCTGTCGAGCGCTGCCTCGCGCGTTTCGCGTGGACAGACCCGCCTGTGATGCGCGACAGATGTGACAGTTCGATTGTGACCCAAGGTGCGAACCCGGCGGCACCCGGCGACGAATGTGCCGGCCTGGCGGCTTCGTGCCAGTTGCAACGCATGTGGCAAACGGGCCTGGGAGTCTCATGATGCCCCGAGACCGTGACATTCTGCAGAGCTTGGCTCAAACCTCGCTGTTCGAGCGTTTGCCGGAGGCTCTGCTCGGCGAAGTGGTGAAGTCGCTTCGGCCGGTACGCTTCGACAATGGACAGACAATTTTCGGCCGCGGTGATCCTGGTGCCGAGATGTACTTCGTCGCCGAGGGGCGCGTGAAGATCTCTGTTCTGACCTCGGAAGGACGGGAACTTGCGTTCACGCATATTGAGCCGGGCGGCGTCTTCGGCGAGATCGCGATGCTCGACGGCGGGCTGCGCACGGCCGATGCGACAGCACTGGGGCAGGTGGAAGCCCTCTCGTTCACGCGCGCGGCCTGCCGCGAGTTGATGGCACGAACGCCGGCCTTCTCCGATGCAATGATCGCGTTCCTTTGCCGGCGCCTGCGCGAAACGGACATGCAATTCGAGGGCGTCGCACTGCATCGCATCGAGGTTCGCCTGGCGCGCTACCTGCTCGCGCTTTGCCTGCAGTCGGCAGGCGTGGACAGCGACGCGGGGGCCGCTAATCTTCCGAACTCAATTTCGGTGACGACCGGGATCTCGCAAGGTGAGCTCGCGCTGCTGCTTGGCGCGAGCCGGCCGAAAGTCAACGGCGCGCTCATGTTGCTTGAGCAGGATGGCGTCATTCGCCGCCAGGGCGACCGGATCGTCTGTGATGTGATGGCGCTGCAAGATGCAGCCGAGGCATGACGCGAGCGCCCGAGCCCGCCCGCCCCGCGTTGCACAGCGGGTCCTCGCCGGTTTGCGCGCTGTATGGGCCTGGGTCATAGGCAGTGCTGGTCTGAGGGCCGCCAGAGAAGCGATCCAGACAGCCGGCCGTTGGATCGGGGGCCTGGTCGTCTGGCTTGCCGAGCTCAACACGCACAGCTACCCCGAGGCGACGCGGCGGCGGCTCAAAATCCTCAACATGATCGCCTACCTGATCGCGGCGACGACGCTCGCCTACGCCGTGCAGCATACGCTCTACGATTATCAACAACACGCGCCGCTGATTTGGGTGAACGTCGCGCTGGTCTCCCTTGGCGTGATCGTGCCGCTCGCGCACCGCGTCAATGATGTGGCTGGCGGCGTGGTGGTTGTCGCATCGGAGTGGATCGCTCTGACACTCATTTCCGCAATGGTCGGTGCGAACGCTGGTGTGCAGCTTCAGTTCTTCATCGGAACGGCAGCGCCCTTCGTTGTGTTCGGCCTCGAGCGGATCCGGCTCGTCCTTGCAACCGTCATTTCAGGAGTCGCCCTCAATCTTTTCTGCTGGTTCCAATTCCCGCCGGAGGCTGCCTGGCTCGACGCTGCGCCCGAGATGGTCGATGGCATATATGTCCAGGCTGCGATCACGACCGGAGCCCTGATTGCAGCGTCGGTGTGGTACGCCTTCAAGCTTGCCGAGAGCGCCAAGGCCGAAACGGATCGGCTGCTGCGCAATATCCTACCGGATCAAGTTGTCGAGCGCCTGAAAGCTGCTCCCGACGAGGGGATAGCGGATGTGCACCACGATACGGCAGTGATGTTTGCCGACATCTCGGGCTTTGTTGCATTGTCGCGGCGGCTGGGCCCCGACCGCGTCGTTGCTTTGCTGAACGATATCGTACGCTCGTTCGATGTACTCGCCGAGCGCCATGGCGTGGAGAAGATCAAGACAATTGGCGATGCCTACATGGCAGCTGCAGGTGTGCCGGAATCGGTTCCGGACCCAGCCGCCAGGCTCGCCCGGTTTGCGCTCGCCATCCGCGCGCAACTCGCAGATATCGCAATGCGCCGCGGGATCGACGTTAGGGTTCGGATCGGCATCGCGAGCGGGCCGCTGATGGCCGGCGTCATTGGCACGCGCAAGTTCAGCTACGACATTTGGGGTGACACGGTGAACCTTGCGTCGCGCCTTGAGAGCGCCTGCGAAGTCGATCGCATCTTGGTTTGCGCGCGATGCGCCGAGGCGCTCGCCGAGACATTCGTGCTGATGCAGCGGGGCGAGATCGAAATTCGCGGTGTTGGAAATCAATCGGTCTGGACGCTTGAAGGCGAGTGCCGCGATCACCCGGCCTGACGCAGGGCTGAAGCGCCATCCGTCTAAACGGTCGGACCGCCTTCGATCCTGAAGCGGCGCTTCATGACCAATAACAGACTGTCCCTGACGCGACGGTATTCGGCGAGGACGTCCTCGCGCGAGCCCTGACCCGCCCGAAGCGACGGGTCCATCGTCGGCCAGTACTCGACGTCGACTGCGACGGTCCGCGTCAATTCGAGCGCACGGTGATGGGCTTCAGGGGCGAGCGTCACGATGAGATCGAACGAGATGTCTTCGAGCTCATCAATGGTGTGTGGCCGGTGCTTCGAGATATCCAGGCCGATCTCATCCATCACGGCAATCGCAAAGCCATCAGGTTCGCCAGCTCGCACGCCGGCGGAGCGTACGAACGTGCGATGACCCGCGAGGTGGCGCAGCAGTGCAGCCGCAATCGGCGAGCGGATCGCATTCATGCTGCAGACGAAGAGCACAGCGCCCGGTAGCTCGCCCGCCTGTGCCACGGCCTATCCCTTCCAGCGAAGGGTGCAGATCAGAGTAAACAGGCGCCGGGCGGTATCGTGGTCGACCTCGATCTTGCCTTGCAGACGCTCGATCAGAAGGGCGCTCCCCTCGTTGTGGAGTCCCCGGCGCCCCATGTCGATGGCCTGGATGCGAGATGGTGGCGCCGTCTTGATCGCCTCGTAGTAGGTTTCGCAGATCGCGAAGTAATCCCGCATGACGCGCCGAAACGGGGACAGCGCCAAAATGTGCGTTGCGATCTCGGTCTCGGCTTCGTCATGCACCCTGAGGGCGAGCCGGTCGTCGACGAGCGCAAGCGTGAGACGATAGGGTCCACCCTCGCGTCCGGCGAGTTGAAAGCTGTTCTCGTCGAGCAAGTCGTAGATGGCGACCTCGCGCTCGTGCTCGACGTTCGGGTGCATACGCCGGATCGACTGGCCGTCGAGGCGGATGTCGATCAGGCGGCCCGTCCGGTGTCTCCCGTCAACAAGGCCGTCAGCCTGCGAGGTGCGGCGTCCATCGCGTTCGTCGTCACGCTCGGTCATCGCAACGCTACCCCTTGAATGTGGCCGAGCATCCGGCTTCGGTCGATCTCTCAGTCCCGAGCCGGATTTCGACCGAGCGGCGGTGACCCTCGAGGCCTTCTGCGCGGGCAAGTGTCATGGCAGGGCTCGCGAGTGCTGCAAGAGATGCCCCGTCGAGCTGCAGGATCGACGTGCGCTTCATGAAGTCGAGTACGCCAAGACCGCTTGAAAAGCGCGCGCTGCGTGCTGTCGGCAGCACGTGGTTCGAGCCCGAGACATAGTCGCCGATGACCTCCGGTGTGAGCGCACCGAGAAAGATCGCGCCAGCGTTGCGAATGCTTGCTGCGAGGTCAGCAGCATTGCGGGTTGCGATCTGGAGGTGCTCAGCTGCGATCCGATCGGCCAGTTGGGGCGCCTCGCACAAGTCCTCGAGTACGATCACAGCGCCGAAGGTGTTCCAGCTCTCACCGGCGATATTGCCACGGGCCAGACTGGCGAGTTGCCGAGCGACTTCAGCGACGACAGCGTCTGCGAAACCCGCATCATCGGTCATCAGGATGGATTGCGCCGCCGTGTCGTGCTCGGCCTGGGCGAGGAGATCGGCTGCAATCCAGGCGGGATTGTTGTCTGCGTCGGCGATCACGAGGACCTCTGAGGGGCCGGCGATGCTGTCGATCCCGACAGTGCCGAACACTGCGCGTTTGGCGGCTGCAACATAAGCGTTGCCGGGCCCGACGATCTTTGCAACAGGCGCGATGGTCTGGGTTCCGTAGGCGAGCGCTGCGATCGCCTGAGCCCCGCCAACACGGTAGACCTCGTGAACGCCGGCGATCCGGGCTGCGGCCAAGACCAGAGGATTGATCTCACCGCGCGGTGTCGGGACGACCATCACGATCCGGGGCACACCGGCAACGCGCGCCGGCACGGCGTTCATGAGAACTGAACTCGGATAGGAGGCAAGGCCTCCCGGCACATAAAGGCCAGCGGCTTCAACGGCTGTCCATCGCGTGCCGAGCTCGACGCCAAGCTCGTCGGTGTAGCTGTCGTCCTGCGGCCGTTGACGCGCGTGGTGGCTCGTGATCCGTCCGTGGGCGAAAGTCAGAGCGTCGAATGCCTGCGCGTCGCAAGCGGCGACCGCCCTGTCGATCTCGCTGTCCGTGACGCGCATGGTTTCGGAGGTCAGGGTCAGGCCATCGAATCGCTCCGTGTACGCAATCAGCGCCTCGTCCCCGCGAGCACGCACGGCGCCTATGATGTCGGCAACGATGGCACCGACATCGTCTGAAATCTCTCGTTTGCGGGTCAAGAAGGTCTCGAACCGCGATTGGAAGTCGATGTCTCGGGTCGACAGGCGGGCGGGCATGATCGGCTCCCGGTTGTCGCGCATCGATGGGATACGCGTTCGGACAGAGGCTTAGGCGCACGGTAACGGGTTTGTCCATCGGGCCACGGTGCGGGTACTAGCGTACCGTCCCTGACACTTGGTTTGCTTTTCAGCAACCGATTGACCAAGTGTCGGAGACACAGGGCGCACGAGCAACTTCATGATTCTATTGTTGCTTTTGTCACCAACACTTGGCAGGCGAGATGGTAGAAAATGGGGGCCAGGCGTTAGTGACGCAACACTTAGGACCCGCTTTCCTAAGTTCGTTGCCGCGCCTGACGAGACTGAGAAACGAACTTCGGAGAGCGAACGGTACCAAGCCTTACACCGTCCCGTCGTCATCCGTGCCATGAGTTGGCCGCGCGCGGGTGCCCCAAACGGCGCCGAGATCGCGCACTTCACACTCGATGTAGTCGACGTCGAGCCGAATGGCGGCGCCTGCTGCGAAAATCAGGGTGACCGTTCCGCTCGGCTCATCTGCAGCCTCCGCCTCGAAGGTGATTGCCAGGAGCGACAAGACCCGGCGGGCCTCCTTGAGGTCGATTCCTTGCAGGCTGGCTCTGCGCACACGCTCGAACCTGAGGGCGGTCTGCCGCCTCTCGAAGGGCTTGTCCTTGGGCCGTCCGCCAATTTCGGCTGAGAGTGCGTGCATCCAGTTGAACCGATTGACGATAGCAGCGAAGCGCCGGCCGGCCCTGTCGTAGGTCATGTCGCCGACCCGCACGACCGCATCCTGCAGTTGAGCCGAGACGACGGCCAGATCATCCAGATCGAGCGCGATCAGCTTGAGTTCACGTTCCGTCATAGTTTCACCGACCGCCTGACTGCACAGACCATGCGCAAGACATTGTTTCTCATGCTGTATTTCAATCGGCCATCGCTCATGGGGCGTTGGCCTCGACGAGGCAGGGGCGACAGCCCCCTGGGACGGGCGGCGTTGGCCGACCACGGTCGGGCTGGCGATCGCTGTTCACGCCCGTTCTTGCTGAAACGAGCGCCACCTCAGCCCGTGAGACGCTCTATTTCAGCCCCGCACTGAGCTAGCTTACGCTCGAGCTGCTCGAAGCCACGGTCCAGATGGTAGACCCGGTGGATTTCGGTTTCGCCGTCAGCGACGAGTCCAGCGATCACCAGAGAGACGGAGGCCCTCAGATCGGTTGCCATCACTGGTGCACCCGTCAGATGATTGACACCGCGGATCGTGGCTGTGTCGCCGTTGAGCTGAATGTCGGCACCGAGACGGCATAGCTCTTGGACATGCATGAAACGGTTCTCGAAAATCGTCTCGCGGATCACACTCGCTCCGCGCGCCCGCGTGAGCAGAGCCATGACCTGGGCCTGAAGGTCGGTCGGGAAACCGGGGAAGGGCTGTGTTTCGAGGCTCAGGGGTTCAAGATCGGCGCCGTTGCGAGAGACCTTCAGCCCGTGCGTTGTGTCGGTCACCGAGACGCCGGCGCGCGCGAGCTCTGCAAGCGCTGCATCCAGCAACTCACGCCGCACGCCGACAAGTTCGACATCGCCGCCCGTCGCCGCGACCGCCATGGCGTAGGTGCCAGCTTCGATCCGGTCTGGCAGGACGGTATGTGTCGCGCCTTCAAGTGTGCTGCTTCCTTCGATCACCAGTGTCGACGTTCCAATGCCGCTGATCTTTGCGCCCATCTTGACGAGACATCTGGCCACATCGCCGACCTCTGGTTCGCGGGCCGCGTTTTCGAGCACCGTTTCGCCCCGTGCGAGTGCCGCGGCCATCATCACGTTGTGTGTGGCGCCAACCGAGACTTTTGGAAATACGATGCGCGCACCCTTGAGGCCTTTGGGCGCCTTGGCGACGACGTACCCGCGATCGATTTCTATTTCCGCGCCGAGCGCCTTCAGTCCCGACAGGTGCAGGTCGACAGGACGCGTCCCGATCGCGCACCCACCGGGCAGTGAAACGCGTGCCTCGCCCGTTCGTGCGAGCAGAGGGCCGAGCACCCAGAAGCTCGCACGCATGCGCGAGACCATTTCGTAAGGTGCCGTCGTGTCGACGATGTCACGAGCTGTGAGATGAAAGGTCTCGCCCATCGAAGGGCTGCCGTTGACGCGCTTGCCGTCGACAGAGTGGTCGACACCGTGGTTACGCAAGATCCGGGCGAGCAGGTTCACGTCAGCAAGGTTTGGAACGTTTTTGAGCGAAAGGCGCTCGCGCGTCAGAAGGCTCGCAATCATCAGCGGCAGCGCCGCGTTCTTCGCGCCCGATATTGGTATGGCGCCCGACAGTTTGTGACGGCCGACGATTTTGATGCGATCCATCGCAACGTTCCTTTGATCGGGCTAACGGCCCGGCCCGCGGCTTGGCCTCGCAACTGGCCAACCGCACGCGCAGGCAGCAATGACTTCGGCCGTCGCGTGCGGACCGAGCCTTGGCTGATCCATCTGCGCGCTGTGTGACCAGAGCCCTGGCACTCGATAAACAATTGTTCGCGAGGTTGTGCAACTCGAACAGATGCGGCATGGCGCAAGGGGAGCGCGCTCTGCGAGGGCAGCAAGCCAGTTTCCGGCATTTGGCCGTCTGCGCTCGGCTTTCCGAACACCCAAGCCGAGAACGGATGTCCTGCGCGCTGCACGAACGCGATCAGCGACCAGCGTCGGGCTCAGGTTTCATCCGCAGTGTGCGTCCGCGCCCGCGCCTGATCCTTGCGCCGACGCAGGTTCTCGCGCAGGGCCGCCGCAAGCCGCGCATCACGCGATAGAGGCGGGGGGCGGCCCACATTGCTGGCGTCGGCCCTGGGCCGTGGGTCGGTGTCGTCCGTCATGCTCCGCGACGCCCTTAAGCGCGGCAGTGACCCGTTGGGTCACTGCCGATGGGTTCGGCCGTGGGTTGTCGTTCTTTGCGCGTCTGGCCGTGATGTGATACGCAACACTATATCTTAGTCGCCTTTTCGGGCAACCCAGGATCGGCGCTTGCCTGGCGGATCGCACGCGGGGTGGCGGGCGATAGCGGTTGAACCAGCGGCAGACGTTGCCGAAAGTTTAGGCTGCCGAATCCCCTTGCTGTGAGCGATGCTTTGTCTGCGCGATACTCTCTGTGCGCGGTGTTCGAGCCGTGGGCTGGGTCGTGTGTTCGATGCCCGCCGGACCGCCGTTCGGCTGCGGGTAGCCGCCGCTTCGGCTTCGACGAGAGCACAACACCCACGTTCCATGGACATCAGCCGCTGAACGGACCAACGCGCCAACGCCTGACCTCACCCGATCCGATCAATTCCAGAGCCCTCTCCTCTCCCTCGCAGAAAGACCCCGATGTCGATCCAAGTCGCCTTGTCTCATGTGACGCGGTACACCTACGACCGTCCGACCTCGCTCAGTCCGCAAGTGATCCGTCTGCGGCCCGCTCCGCACGCACGGACCAAGATCATCAGCTATTCTCTGACGCTTGTGCCGGCGAGCCATTTTCTGAACTGGCAACAGGATCCGTTCGGGAATTTTCAGGCTAGAATGGTCGCGCCCGACCTGACGCGTGAATTCAGCATCACAGTCGATCTGGTCGCTGAACTCGCGGTGCAGAATCCATTCGACTTCTTCCTGACAGAGGAAGCACGCATCTGGCCGTTCCGGTACGATGCAGAAAGTCGTGCTGAGCTCGAACCCTATCTTAAATGCGAACCACTCACGCATGCGCTCAGCGCCTATCTGCAGACAATCCGATTTCCAAGGGGTGCATCGACGATCGATGTGATCGTCGAAATCAATCAGCGGCTGCAGAGCGAGATTGCTTATCTGATCCGTATGGAGCCGGGCGTTCAAACGCCTGAGGAAACGCTGCTCAAGAGGTCCGGTTCGTGCCGCGACACGGGTTGGCTGCTGGTCCAGATCCTGCGGAACCTCGGCTTGGCCGCGCGCTTCGTCTCAGGCTACCTGATCCAGCTCAAGCCTGATGTGAAGCCGCTGGACGGACCGGCAGGCACCGAGCAGGACTTCACGGACCTTCATGCCTGGGCTGAGGTCTATCTGCCGGGCGCGGGCTGGGTCGGCCTTGATCCAACCTCGGGGTTGCTCGCGAGCGAAGGGCACATCCCGGTCGCTGCGACGCCACATTACGCATCGGCAGCCCCGATCAGCGGAGCGCACTCGGTCGCCGAAGTGGCGTTCGAGTTCGACATGAAGATCACCCGCATCCTCGAGACGCCGCGGGTGACCAAACCCTACAGCGACGAGCAGTGGACCGAGATCACAGCCCTCGGGGATGTGGTCGACGAACGGCTGCGGTCCGGCGATGTGCGCCTCACCATGGGCGGTGA
>JBHJOC010000088.1:0-15438 GCA_050330095.1 Hyphomicrobiaceae bacterium | reverse complement strand
CGGGTGCTGCACGCGATCATCTGCTCGGCTTCAACGCCGTCAGCGGCCGCGCCGAGGTGTTCAAGTCCGGCGGCCGCGTGATGAAGAACGTTACGGGCTACGACCTGTCGAAGCTGGTTACGGGCTCGTTCGGCACGCTCGCGGTCCTCAGTGACGTGACGTTCAAGGTGCTTCCTGCGCCAGAGACGGAGCAGAGCCTGCTGGTTGGCGGGTTGGCGGTTGAGGACGCCTTGCGGCTTCTGCGACACGCCTCGGGGTCGCCGCACGAGGTCTCGTGCCTCGCCTACCTGCCAGAGGAGACGGTTTCCGTCGGCCAAGCTGCGGGCTGTGCCGTCTTGCGGCTCGAAGGTGTCGAGGTGTCCGTCGTGGCGCGGCGCAAGAGCCTCATCGACTTGTTCAAGGCCTGGCCTGGGGCGATGTTCGAGACGCTCACCGGCGCGGCGTCCGCGAACCTCTGGCAGGCGGTGCGTGATGCCGCTCCAGTTGCCGCCGGGGGGCATGCGGTTTGGCGGGTCTCGGTCGCGCCGAGTGCGGGCGGCGAGGTCGTTGCAGCCTGCCGCGCACAGGGGCTCGACCTTGCCAGTCATTACTTCGATTGGGCCGGCGGTCTCGTGTGGCTCGCCGTGGAGCAGTCCATCGATGACGCTGGTGCCTGCATCATCCGCCGCGCTGTCGACGCCGTCGGCGGACACGCCCTCCTCATGCGCGCACCGGCGGCCGTACGTACCGAGGTTCCAGTCTTCCATCCCCAGCCGCCGAGCCTTGCGGCCCTGACCCGCCGGGTGAAGGAGGCGTTCGATCCCGAAGGCGTGCTGAGCCCTGGACGCATGAGTCGAGACTTCTGAGGTCCCCGCGCTCCGAGCGAGATCCGCCTCAAAGCCGCACAGCATGACGCAGCCACAAGCCACCGAGCACGCGAGATCACCGATGCAGACGAATTTTGCTCCCGCACTGCTGGCCGACCCAGACATGGCTCGCTCGGAGGAAATTCTCCGAAAGTGTGTTCATTGCGGTTTCTGCACGGCGACGTGCCCCACGTATCTTTTGCTCGGTGATGAACTCGACAGCCCGCGAGGGCGCATCTATCTCATCAAGGATATGCTCGAGAACAACAGGCCTGCCGATGCGCGGACCGTTAAGCACATCGACCGTTGCCTCTCGTGCCTGTCCTGCATGACCACCTGTCCGTCGAGTGTTCACTACATGCACCTCGTCGACCACGCGCGGGCGCACATCCAGCAAACCTACACAAGACCCCTGCCCGATCGCCTGCTGCGGCGCATCCTGGCGCTCGTGATCCCCAACCCAACACTGTTCCGGCTCTCATTGCTCGGCGCCAACATCGCCAAGCCCTTCCGCCGGTTCCTCCCGGGTCGTCTCAAGGGCCTGGTCGATATGGCGCCACCCTCGATCCCCTCGCCGTCCCGGGTCGACCGTCCACAAGCGTTCGCGGCCGTTGGCCAGCGCAAGCTGCGGGTTGCGCTTCTCAATGGTTGTGCACAGAAGGCGCTGGATCCTAAAATCAACGAGGCGACCGTGCGGTTCCTCACGCGCCACGGTGTCGAGGTCGTCGTCGCCAAGGGAGCGGGCTGCTGCGGGGCACTCACGCATCACATGGGTATGGTCGACGCCTCGCACGCCCAGGCAGCACGCAACATCGAGGCGTGGCACCATGAGTTTAAAAGCGGCGGTCTCGATGCCGTCGTGATCAACACCTCGGGATGTGGCACGACGGTCAAAGACTATGGCCACATGTTCCGCGGTGATCCGAAGCTGTCGGAGAAGGCCAAACAGATTTCGGCGATGGCCAAGGACATCATAGAAATCGCAGCGACGCTCGATCTCAAGCTGACCGGGAAATTGCCGAGACTGAGGGTTGCCTACCACTCTGCCTGCTCGATGCAGCATGGGCAGAAGATCACGCGGCTGCCATTCGATCTCTTATCCATGGCGGGCTTTGATCCGCATGCCGTGCCTGAGAGCCACATCTGCTGCGGTTCGGCTGGAACCTATAACCTTCTCCAGCCCGAAATTGCCACACAACTGCGCGACCGCAAGGTGGCCAACATCGAAAGCCTGTCCGCCGATGTGATTGCAGCCGGCAACCTTGGCTGCATGATCCAGATCGGCAGCGGCACGCGAACTCCGATCGTGCACACGATCGAGTTGCTGGATTGGGCGACGGGTGGTCCGGTCCCGGAGGCGTTGGAGCAGCGGTTCGGCACACGCGTCGCGGCCTGAGCGACGGGTGCTTCACGCAGGTGCTTCAATTTGCAAGCTGGGCACTGGTGCTCATCACGCGCGCTCAGCCCCTCAGGGCAGACGCGAATTGGGGATAGAGCTCGGCGACCTGGTCGGCGATGGGGCCCTTGAGCAAAACCTCGATGTCGGGTGAGAGAACCGCCGTCGTCTCGATCGCGTCCGGCGCATCGTAGTCGAAACCGGTCTGCGCCCGAACATCTTCGGCTGTAACGCCCGGGTGAACCGAAGCGAGAGCGAACCGCCCCGCTTCTGGACGGAAGTGCATCACGCATAAGCCTGTCACGAGGGCATAGGGCCCGCCAGAACGCCACACACCATCAACTGACACGCCGTTCGCGCTGACGAAATCGACCCGGTCGACAAGGGTCCTTGGCGAGTGCTCCTCACGAAACAGGATCACACGCGGAATGATATGGTAGAGATAAGCCGACCCGAAGGTTCCAGGAAAGCGCGTCTCGAGATTGGGATAGGTTCCAAGCCCCATCAGGTTGATGTTGGCTCGCCCGTCGATCTGGCCGCCGGACAGGAAGAACCCGTCGATGCGGCCTTGTGCTGCGCAGTCGAAGAGCTCCCTGCCGCCGTCCGTAAACGGATTGTTCGCCACGCTTCCAAGCAGAGAGACGCGCAGGCGGCCACCTGACAAGTGGCGGGCAAGCAAAGCCGCCGATGCGGGGATTGGCGACGAAGCTCCCACGGCGACGTGGCGCAGCGGCTGCAGCATGGGTGTGATGGCCGCAATCATCGCGATGCGGCGCGCGCGTGTCCTGTCCGGATCGGTCTCGGCTGCGGGGGGCTTCGGTGCCGCGACCGTCATGGTGTTGCGCTCGACGGGACTGGCTCCCGCCTGCGAACGCTGTCGGCTTCGATCGTTATGCCAAGCGCGTCCTGCATCCAGGCCGCGAACCCCTCGGTCGTTCGCGCTGCGCGGGCATAGCTTGAAATAACATCGCTTTGCGGCTCGTAGCGACCGGCAAGGCCGACCGGATCGCCACCGCGGTGGGCGACCGCGATGCGATCCACATAGAGAGCCGGGATGGTCCCCGGCGCGCGCAACTCGTCCGCGAGGAAGTCCGTGTCGACCACGTCTTCGACGGTCACCAGAACCTTGCGGGAGGCATGCGCCATCAGCATCAGTTCGCGCCGGACGCCAATCCAGACGTTACCATTCCTGTCACAGGCCGAGGCGTGGAACAGGGTGACGTCTGGTGTGATCGCCGAGATAAGGACGATTGGATCGCCAGCGGCCGCCATCGGGTTGTCGACAACCTTCCAATCGCTGCGATGGTTCAGCAGGTCCGATCCAATGATACCGCGGAGTGGCATGAACGGGATGCCCTTTTCGGCTGCCTGCAGTCCAGCTTGGATGGCTGGGCAGGTTCCATCGATCGTCTTGATCGATGTGCTTCGGAACGCCTCTGCGAAACGCGGTGGAACGCCGAACTCGCCGAGCGTCATGGCGGCGACCTCGACCGTCGAGACGGCGCCTGCACCGATCAGCCAATCGAACTGCAATCCACCGGTCGGAACGCCGATCAGATGCAGGTCCCGCGGCCCCCGTTCGACGAGCCGCGCCACAGCCGACATTGCACATCCCGAATAGTCTGGAGGCAGCGCCAACCGACACCCATTGCCGATCTCTGCGACCAGATCGTCGAGGCTCGCGAGCGAGACTGTCATGGCTTCCTCTTGAGGCAATCCAAGGAAAGAGAGTTGCGACCGGCACGCGCGACCGACCAAGCCGGCCGAAATCCGGTGGGCCGCAAAGATGATTGTGCACGCTATCATGGGAATCGGATGCTTCAAGCTCCGGCTGCACTGACAGGCCTTGCCGTTGGTCATAAAACTCGTCTTGAGTGTGCGGGAATTTTGGGAGGCTTCATGTCGCCAACGCGTGTCGGCTGCATGCGGGCTCCAATCGTCCAGCGGGGACAGTCCTTTGCGCTACGCCCTCTATTTCGTCCCTGATCCGACGTCGTCGTTGTGGGCCTTCGGCAGCTCTGTCCTCGGCTACGATAGTCAGGCAGGCGTGGACGTTCCCCTGCCGTCGATTGCGTTGTTCAGGGAGGCATCGGCGCGCGACATGACCGCGGCTGCGCGAACCTACGGGTTCCACGCCACGCTCAAGGCACCGTTCGAACTTGTGGCGGGTTGCCACGAACGCGATCTTATTGAAGCTGTGCAGGGCTTCGCGGTTAGGCGCAGCCCGGTTCCGATCGGGCGACTGGCGGTCTGCATTCTCGGAAAATTCTGCGCGCTCGTACCTGAAGCGGAGCAGCCGGCAGGTCTGACCCAGTTCGGGGCCGCGTGCGTCGAGATGTTCGATCACTTCAGGGCTCCGCTCACCGCTGCCGATCGTGCACGTCGCATCACCCCGCAGACCAGCGCTGCCGAGCGCGCGAACGTCGAAAAGTGGGGCTACCCGTACGTGTTCGATACTTGGCGCTTCCACATGACGCTGTCAGGCCCGCTGCCTGATCACCAGCGCCAACGGTTCCGCGACGCGGTCTCTGGTCTTTATGCACCGATCTCAGCGTCGGTCTCGATCGATGCGGTCGCGCTGTGCGTTCAGCCATCGCGGGATCAGCGCTTCAAGGTTTTGAACCGGTTCGCATTGCGCGGCCGTTCCGACCAGCCCTGATGCTGCGTGGCGCGAGGGTCCGATGTCGGCTCGGGGTCACTTTCAAGTCATTCAACCGGCGAGGCACTCAACCGGGTCAGTCAACGAGTTCTGGGGCAGGATCGTCGTCGGTTTGATCAGAAGGCTCTGCATCCCTGAGGCCTGAGGCTGAGAACGTCTTGAGGCGCGCTGAACTGCCGTCCTTGCTATCCCGGACATCGAAGCGTTGGCGGCGGGCGGCCTGCAGCGTGTCTTGATCCAAGACCCATGGGCGAAGCCCACGCACCGCGTTGACCGAGAAGATCTGCATTTCAGCCCTCAGGCCCGACGGAATGAGGTCCGGCTCTGGATCGTCGGCGCCGGGGGCGGGGTTGGCCGCAGTGCCTGAGCCCGGCACGGTCGCCGGGGTCACGATGGTTGGCTCGAGACGACGGGATGAAGCGGCACGCGAGCTGAGGTGTGCCTCCGGCGCGCTTGTGGCGCTCGACTGGTGACGGGGCGCCTCCAAGGTGGGTCGCTCTGGAACGGCTTGGACGTTGTGCGGGCCGCCGGCCGAGCCTCCAGCGCGAGCCGAAGAGAAAAGATTGTGGACAGCAAAGGCTCCATTCGCCTCCACCATTCGGCTGTCAATCAGGGGCGTGCGCGTCCGGCAACCGATCGGTGCGTTATATGATGCAACGACCAGGGCTGCGCGCGCGCAATCTTCGGCGAGCGTCGAAGGATGGTGGGACAGTGCGATCAGCAGGCAGCGACGCGGTGGCCCTGCTCTGCATACCTCGATGATACAGCCGCGGGCGTCGCAGCGCTGATCTCGCCGGATCGCTTCGGGCCTCAAAACCGTTTCAGCCGTCCGCGGATCGCCGAAATGGGCGAGCCATTGTTCGAGCTGCCACCGGCCGCGCGTGCCAAGCGTTGCAAGTCTGCCATCGGCCATCTTGACAGCGACGAGCGCACCTCGTTCGCCGACGACCGCATCAGGGAGCTGTCCGAACGGCGCGATCGCAAGCCCGGCTGCCATGCCGACGAGTCCGAACCAGCGCAGTCGGCGGCGCCAGATCACAAGCCATAGGCCAGAGAGCATGACGAGCGCGAACGCGGCCGTGGGAACGGCAGGCACGCGCGCGACGGCACCTGGCAAGTCTGCCACGAATGTTGCGATCGCAATCAGCCAAGCGACGCCGTGGCCGAGCGTCCAGAGGGGGTAAGCTTCGAACCCAAATGGCATCGTCACGAGTGATGCCAGCGCGGCGGGCATGATGATGAGGTTGGTCAGCGGCACGGCAAGGACATTTGCGAGCACCGCGTACTGCTGGCTCTGGTTGAAGTGGAAGGCTGCGATCGGGGCAACGGCGATGCCTGCCAATACCGTGGCCGCAACGATCGCAACGAGCCCGCCGAACGCGCGTGTGAGGATGCCGCGTCGCTGATAGGGCATCAGGGCGGTGCGCGACTGGCGCCAGCGTTGCCACGTCTCATAGCCCGAGACGAGCGCGATCACGGCCGCAAACGACATTTGAAATCCAACATCGAGCAGGCTTTCGGGTCGGACCGCGAGAATGATGAGAGCTGCCAGCGCGATGTTGCGCATTGCGATCGCCGGCCTGTCGAAGATGACCGCTGCGAAAGCGATTGTGATCATGATGAACGCACGCACGGTCGCAAGCGCGGTGCCCGAGATCGCGAGGTAGGCGATGGCGGCCAGGATGGCGCCACCAGCAGCCCATTTCTTGATCGGGTAGCGCAGCGCCAGAAACGGCAAGCAGCTCAAAAGCCAGCGCAACACGACGAACACCGTCCCTGCCATGATTGCCATGTGCATGCCGGAGATCGAAAGGATGTGCGAGAGGCCGGAATCCCTGAATGCTGCGCGGGTCTCTTCGGTGATCGCGCCGCGCTCGCCGGTTATCAAGGCCGTGGCAATCGCCGCTGGCTGCCCCGTCAGCACGGCGTGGACCCGGGCGCCAATGCCGGCTCTGAGAGCAGCAACCTCGATTTGTACCAATGCCCAGGCAGGCACACCGGTCGGTGCCGGGACGGCGGCGGGCTGCGAAAAGCTGAAGCCGGTTGCACCGATCCTCTGGAAATAGGCAAGGCGCGCGAAATCAAAACCGCCTGGATAGGCGGGCTTCGGCGGTGGAGACAGGTTTGCCGAAATGCGCACATGATCACCGTGGGCGAGGCCAGGGGCTGGCTTCATCAGGCGGATACGCACGGAGTGCGGGGCGCTTGCGCGTGGCGTGCCTTCGAGGTGCGTGACGCGGAGTGTGACGCGTGGTCCGCGGTCGGGGCGGGGCTCGATGTGGGTGACGAAACCCTCGACCTTAACGCCTCGCAGGTCGACGGCCAGAATGGGAGCCTCGACAAGAGCCGTCCGGATCGTCGCAGCGGCCACGCCTGCAGCGCACGCCGCTGCGGCCGATAGGATGAGGTAGATGGCGAGGCTCGATTGCCAGAGCCGCTGAAGCACGATGAGCGCAGTCGCTGCGCCGATAACCGACGTCAGCGCCGGTTCGAATGGGACGGCAAAATAAATGGCGATCCCGGCTGCGAAACAGACAGGCACCCACAGAAACCAACGGTCCTGCTCGGCCTCGATTGCTTTGTCGATGCCGACGCTCGGCCGTGCCGACGTTGGCTTCGTCTGAACTGCTGCATCGTCGTTTGCAGGGCTTCCCGATGCGTTTGATCGCCAGCTAAGCCGCGAGGGGGCGAGGCGCGAAGCAATCGGCGGCGCTTGATACGGCCGCGCCGACCAGATTTTCGCGAGCCAGCTCATGGTTGACAGCGCCTAGTCCCGCCGGTCCGAGGTCCCTGCACCATCCGCAACGCCCGCCTTCCAGGGACTTCTGATCGAAAAGCGGTGTGAGAACGAGTATGTTGCTCGCACCCTTTGCTTTCCGTAGTTCGTTTCGGCGCCTGACGGGGGTGACAGACGAACTTGCGAAAGCAGAGGGTTCAAACAAGTTATTGTATCTTGTGCCACTGTACGATCAGAAACCGCTGGGAGCACCTTTTGGGCGCGAGGCCGCGACATCTGATCGGCGGTACGACGCGTGCCATGGGGGTGACCGTGGCGCTCGAATGTGGGACACACCGCCTCGCCCGCCACCGAGCCTGAAGCGCACCCGATGCGATCCGGCTGCAAGCACGCCTCGGCAAGCTGCGATCGGCGCACGCGTGCGCGTCGGCGACACCATTCCTCGAGCCAAACGTCCAGCCATGACCGATGTTACCTCCCGCAGCGCCGCCGTCGTCACACGCTTTGCACCGTCGCCAACCGGCTTTCTCCATATTGGGGGCGCGCGGACGGCGCTGTTCAATTGGCTTTTCGCACGCCACCATGGCGGGACTTTCCTTTTGCGGATTGAGGATACCGATCGTGAGCGCTCGACGCCCGAGGCCGTGGCTGCGATCCTCGACGGTCTTGCATGGCTCGAACTCGGTTGGGATGGTGATGTCGTCTATCAGCATCAGCGTGCTGACCGTCATCGGGCGGCGGTCGAACACCTCCTGGCGACAGGTGATGCCTACCGCTGCTATGCGTCGCGCGAAGAACTCGAGGAGATGCGGGCGAAGGCCGAAGCCGAGAAGCGGCCACCTGTTTACGATGGGCGTTGGCGTGATCGCGACCCGTCGACGGCGCCGACCGGAGTGGCGCCCGCCATTCGGCTGCGGTCCAAGACCACGGGCCAGACGGTGATCCGAGACCGCGTTCAGGGGGAAGTGACGTTCCAGAACGAGCACCTCGACGACCTGATCATTCTGCGCAGCGACGGCACGCCGACGTACAACTTGGCCGTCGTCGTTGACGACCACGACATGGGCGTCACGCACGTCATCCGCGGGGTCGACCATCTGACGAACGCGGCGCGCCAAACCCAGATCTATGAGGCACTGGGCTGGCAACTGCCGGAGTTCGCACACGTACCGCTGATCCATGGACCCGATGGCGCGAAGCTCTCGAAACGCCATGGCGCCCTCGGTGTCGAGGCCTACCGCGCCATGGGCTACCTGCCGGAAGCGCTGCGCAACTATCTCGTCCGCCTCGGCTGGAGCCACGGTGATGAAGAGGTTTTCTCGACAGAGAGCCTGATCGAAGTCTTTGGGCTCGATGCCATCGGCCGGTCGGCAGCCCGGTTCGATTTTGCCAAGCTTGCTGATCTCAACGGCATTTATATGCGCGCGTCATCGCCTGAACGGCTGGCGGCAGCAGCGAAAGCAATCATGCCCGAGATCGAGGGTGGTGAAGGTCTCGCGCGCAGGCTTCAAACCGTCGGATGGGAGAAATTTGACGCAACGGTGCCAAGCCTTCAGGAGCGCTCGCGCACGTTGGTCGAACTGATCGAGGGAATGCGGTTTCTGGTTGTGGACCGGCCACTTAAGATTGATCCAAAAGCAGAAAAGCTCCTGGACGCTGATGCCCGAGGAGTCCTCGCGGATTTGCGAGCGCCCCTCGCGGAGGTCGCGCCCTGGAACGTCGAGGCGATCGAGCAGTGCGTGCGAGCCTTCGTTGATCAGAAAGGTCTCAAACTCGGCAAAGTCGCCCAGCCACTGCGCGTCGCACTCACAGGGGCCACGGTTTCGCCACCGATCTTTGATGTGATTGCGGTGCTCGGGCGCGACGAGACGCTGGGCCGGATTGCAGATGTGGTGGCGGCGACGTGAGACGGGTTCCCACACCAAAGCCGGTGAGATGGGCTTTTCAGTGGGTGAGTACAGGTTAGGCCAGGAACCAACTGTTAACCACGCACGACGTCATCATGCTCTTGGTCGCCACAATCGTGGGTCACTCAGCTGCCGTTCATCTTGGCCACTGCATGATGGTCTCAGGTCGATAGCGAACACTGGTGGTCATCGGAGATTGGCCCTGTTCACCCGGCTGAAGAGCAAAGTTGAGAACGATCTGGCGCGCGGCGCCATCCTGCGGGACTGGAGAGAAACAATGACAACCCTCGTGAAATTCCTGACGGCCTGCATGTTTGCGGTCCTCGTGTCGGCCGGAGCCCACGCGGCGCAGGCTCCGAAGGCGCCGGCCGTCGGCGCGTCGTCGCTGATCATGACGTCTGGTGCACTTTCGCTGCCGAAAGTCTCGCGTGACCAACCCTCGGACGTCATCCAGGTTCGTCGCCGCGGTCGCGTCGGTGCGGGCATCGCCATCGGGATCGGTCTCGGCGTTCTCGGCGCTGCCGCAGCAGCCCGTGCTGCAGAACACCGCTATCATGAGCGGCGGTACTATGAGCATCGCAGGTATTCGCGCCATCAGTGCCGCGTGTGGGCCCGCGACTGCGACTACGGTTCGCGCCGCGCCTGCTACCTGTTCGACAACAACTGCTGACGTATGCGCGGACGCTGCGCGAGCAGCTTCGTTGACGGCACCGAATGACAGGGTGGCTGGGCGATATCCCGGCCACCCTTTTTACTTGTTTCTCGGACGTGGATCGCGTAAGCGGCTGCCCATCCCACAGGTGCTTCTCACGGCGGCAGGCCGACATCCCTGTCGCTCGCCCGGTACGTGGAGCGTGCAAGATGACAGCACGGCCACGCTATGGAGCACCGAGGTTCAACCGGAAAAGGACGATCGATGCTGCCTGCATTCACGATGCGCCAGCTGCTTGAGGCTGGTGTTCACTTCGGCCACCAGAGCCATCGCTGGAACCCGAAGATGCACAACTACATCTTCGGTGAGCGTAACAACATCCATATCATCGACCTGACGCAGACCGTGCCGCTCTTGCACCAGGCCCTGCTGAAGGTTTCTGACACCGTCGCCAGTGGTGGCCGCGTGCTGTTCGTTGGCACGAAGCGTCAGGCGAGTGAATCGATCGCGAATGCGGCGCAGCGCTCGGCCCAGTATTATATGAACCACCGCTGGCTCGGTGGCACGCTCACGAACTGGAAAACGATCTCGCTTTCGATCCGTCGCCTGCGCCAGCTCGACGAGATCCTTCAAGCTGAGGGCAAGGGCCGGACCAAGAAAGAGCTGCTGAACCTCACGCGCGAGCGCGACAAGCTCAACATGTCGCTCGGCGGGATCAAGGACATGGGCGGGACCCCCGACCTCCTGTTCGTGATCGACACCAACCGCGAAGCGATCGCAATCGCCGAGGCGCGTAAGCTGAAGATCCCGATTGTCGCCGTCGTTGACACGAACTGCGATCCAGATGGCATCAATTATCCGATTCCCGGCAATGACGACGCCGGGCGAGCAGTTACGCTCTATTGCGATCTCATTGCGCGGGCCGCAATCGATGGTCTTGAGCGCTCGCAGACGGCCTCTGGTGTCGATCTTGGCGCGTCCGAGAATCCGGTGGCTGAGGAGTTGCCAGCGGCTGGAGGCACGTTCGCTGGCATTGAAGCACCGCGCGGCGAGCCTGATGATCTCAAGATCCTGACGGGGTTGACCCCGAAGATGGAGCAGAAGCTCTACGAGATCGGCGTTTATCACTACTGGCAGATCGCAGACCTCGACGAAGGGCAGGCTGCTGCCTTGAAGGCAGCATTGCGGGCCGGGTCCGAGGTTGATATGGCGCGGTGGGTCGACGAGGCCAAGAAGCGCGTTGAGCAAGAAGCGGCCTGAGTTTGCGGGCGGAGCCCTGAGGCGTTCGCCCGCCTGTCGGCTGTCCGGTTCTGCGCACGTCGCAACGCGCCGTCCCGGTTGTGGGCGCGTCGGGATCGACGGTTCTCGTCATGGCGAAAGGCGCCGAAGCTGCCGCCGCGCGATGTGTGAGCATTGGGCTTGGCCGCTGGATCAATCTGCGGCGGTTGGACGAGACCAATCGCCGGGGCCGCAACCTTACTCGGTCGCGGGCAATGGCGGAGACATTGGTGCAGATTTTGGCCATGAGTTGCGAAGTCGGGCGCGAGGTCCAGCGGTCGTGTCTTGATGGGCAACCCATGCGAAGCGGCAGCTGAAGGCGCCGATGGTTTCGCAGATGCATGCACGGCTTCCAGCCAGCCGCAGTCGAGCCCGGCCAAAGGGCTTTCCGAGGGTCTAACCGGGCCAAACCTTTACCAACAGAAGAGAGCCAACAATGAGCACCATTTCCGCGAGCATGGTGAAGGAGCTTCGCGAGCAGACCGGCGCAGGCATGATGGATTGCAAGCAGGCGCTCAGCGAAACGGGTGGCGACATGTCCGCCGCGGTCGATTGGCTGCGAAAAAAGGGATTGTCGAAAGCCGCCAAGAAATCCGGCCGCGTGGCCGCTGAAGGCCTCGTCGCCGTAGCAAGTGCACCGGGCATCGGCTCGGTCGTGGAAGTCAACTCCGAAACCGACTTCGTTGCGAGGAACGACACCTTCCAGTCGATCGTATCCGACATTGCCAAGCTCGCGCTGGCGGTTGGCGGCGACGTGGAGGCGCTCAAGGCGGCGACCATGCCGGGCAAAGCCATCACCGTCGATGACCATATCAAAGAGATGATCGGCTCGATCGGCGAGAACATGAACCTGCGCCGAAGCGCCGTGTTGTCGGTCTCCGAGGGTGTCGTTGCCACCTATGTCCACAACAAGGTTGTCGACGATGCCGGCAAGATCGGTGTTCTCGTTGCCCTGGAAAGCAAGGCCGATGCGGGGCGGCTTACGGCGCTCGGGCGCCAGATCGCGATGCACATCGCGGCTTTCGCGCCACTCGCTCTGACCGCTGACGAACTTGATCCAGACGCAATCGCAAAAGAGCGCGCCATCTATCTCGAGCAGGCGAAATCGTCCGGCAAGCCGCAGGAGATCATTGAGAAGATGGTCGAGGGACGGCTGCGCAAGGAGTTCTTTGCGCAGGTTGTGCTGTTGCAGCAGTCCTACGCGATGGACCCCAAGAAAACCGTCGAACAGGTGGTTGGCGAGGCATCAAAGGAACTGGGCGCACCCGTGAAGATCGCGGCTTTCCGTCGTCTCGCGCTCGGCGAAGGGATAGAGCGCGAGACGACCGATTTCGCAGCCGAGGTGGCAGCCGCTGCCGGCGGCTCGCGCTGACACGTTGTGTGGGGCTCGCTGGGAGT
The DNA here is from genome assembly GCA_050330095.1 of Hyphomicrobiaceae bacterium. Taxonomy (GTDB): domain Bacteria; phylum Pseudomonadota; class Alphaproteobacteria; order Rhizobiales; family Hyphomicrobiaceae; genus JBCBWG01. The sequence continues at coordinate 2,566 of JBHJOC010000088.1, read as the reverse complement.
TTTCTCCGAGAGCTCAATGCGCAAGGCAAAGAAGCTCGCTTGCGCCACACGTTCATGACCATCGGTTCAGGCGGCTGACACCGCAGCACTCGCATAATGCGCCGTCGCTCATGGCGATGCCCGGGCTGCCAAAACGGCGCGGGCATTCTTTGTTCGATCGCATCCACGCAGTGGTGAAACAGCAACGCCCCACTGGATTGCGGCTTCGTTGCTTCGTCGTCACAATGGAGACTTGATAACGCCAGCTCGGGTGTCGGTCAGGCGTTGTTCGCCGCGGCCGATCGTGGCACACGCAGTGGGTCCGATACGCTGTCCGGAGACTGCGATGACCGACGTACAGCCGCTTCGCTTCCAACGCCTGTTGTTGAAGGTCTCCGGTGAAGCACTGATGGGCGAAGGGTCTTACGGCTTCGATGTCGATGTGGCGCGCGGGATCGCGATCGACGTGAAAGAGGCCGTCGATGCGGGTTGCGAAATCGGCATCGTGGTTGGGGGCGGCAACATCTTTCGCGGGCTGGCGGGCGCAGCAAGCGGGATGGATCGCGCGACGGGCGACTATATGGGCATGCTCGCGACCGTCATGAACGCGCTGGCGTTCGCAAACGTTCTTGAGAGCGTTGGCGTTCAGAGCCGCGTGCTGAGCGCGATCCCGATGCCAACGGTTTGTGAATCCTATGTCCGGCCGAAAGCGCTCCACCATCTTTCTCTCGGGCGCGTCGTGATCTGCGGCGCTGGGACTGGCAACCCGTACTTCACGACCGATACAACGGCTGCGCTGCGTGCGATCGAGATGAACTGCGATGCGATGGCCAAAGCGACACAAGTCGACGGGGTCTACTCTGATGATCCGCGTCGAAATCCCGACGCGATCCGGTATGATCATCTCAGCTATTCGGAAGTCCTGGGGCGGGACCTGAAGGTGATGGATGGTGCAGCCATTGCGCTTGCTCGCGATAATGAACTTCCGGTAGTGGTGTTTTCCATCAAAGAGCGCGGCAACCTGATCCGTCTGCTGCAGGGGAACGCGCGCTGTACGCTGATTACGTCGGGAGCCGCCGCGCGCTGACAGTGGCCTTGATATGCGGGACATGGCGCTCCCAAATCCCGAGCTGGTGTCGCGCATGGGCCTTTGGGACAGGGTCCTCCCGAACACATGACTTGGGGAGTCGGGCGAGAGACGTCGGACCGGTCGCAGACGGCGCCGGTGGCTTGGGCCAAGGACGGACGGGCCGACTTGAGGTCTGTGAGCGCTCCGATCGTGAGCGCAAGGCACCGCACGTTGGCATTCAGAAGGCGCGCGTTCCCGGCGCCTGCGCGTCATGAGAGGGGTGTGGCATGGCCAGTGGTACGTTCGACATCAAGGAATTCGATCGCCGGATGGGCGGTGTTATCGATACGCTGAAACGCGACTTCGGCGGCCTTCGCACGGGACGTGCCAGCTCGAAGCTGCTTGAGCCGGTGGTGGTCGAGATCTACGGGCAAAAAATGCCTATCAATCAAGTTGGTACGATATCTGTGCCGGAGCCGCGCATGATCACGGTCCAGGTCTGGGATCGCGCGTCGGTGTCGGCGACGGATCGGGCGATCCGCGAAGCCAACCTCGGCCTCAATCCATCGATCGACGGCCAGATCCTGCGCATGACGATCCCGGAACTCACCAAGGAGCGCCGCCAGGAACTAGCGAAACTCGCTGCGAAGTATGCCGAAACCGCCCGCGTCGCGGTACGCAACGTACGCCGAGACGCCAACGAGCTTCTGAAGAAGCTCGAGAAAGACAGCTCGATCAGCCAGGACGACCACCGCCGCGAGCAGGAAAAAGTGCAACAGTTGACCGATCGCTTCATCAAGGACATCGACCAGCTACTCGCGACCAAGGACACCGAGATCAATACGGTGTAACAGCATCGCCACGTCGCGGAGCTGGTTTCCAGCACTCACTCGGCTCCCAATTTCAGAAGCCAATACATTGTGAAAAGCTGACGTGGCGCAAACGCTCTCAAATCTCGAAACCTCACCATCGCCGGCGCGGTTCCCGAGGCACATCGCCATCATCATGGATGGCAACGGCCGTTGGGCGCGCGCGCGTAAGCTGCCGCGTGCGGTCGGCCACCGCTACGGCGTCGATGCGGTTCGCCGGACTGTCAAAGCCGCGATCGAACTGTCGATCCCCTACCTGACGCTTTACAGCTTTTCGACCGAGAATTGGTCGCGGCCTGCCGCAGAGGTGAGTGATCTCTTGCAATTGATGCGGCGGTATCTTCAGCGGGACCTCGGCGAACTGCACGCGAGCGGGGTGCGGATCAAGGTCATCGGCCAGCGCGACGGAGTCGACCGCGAATTGCGGCGCCTCGTGGACGATGCTGTGGCTTTGACGGCGAACAACCGCGTGCTGACGCTGATCATCGCTTTCAATTACGGGGGACGCGACGAAATCGTCGAGGCGGCACGGCGGATCGCGCGAGATGCTGTCGCCGGGACGATTTCGCCGGAGGATGTGACGGCAGAGACGATCGCGACGGCGCTCGAGACCAGTGGCATTCCTGACCCGGACCTGCTGATCCGCACG
>JBHJOC010000087.1:0-20244 GCA_050330095.1 Hyphomicrobiaceae bacterium | reverse complement strand
GGCCCTGCTCGCCGATCTCGTAGAGTTTTACGAGCCGATTGCAGAAGAGGCGGGTGCACACCTCAGTGTCGACATGGCTCTGAGGGGCGCTGGTGCAGGCGCCGCCCTGCCGCTTGTTGCAACAAGCCGCCACCTTCTCGCGCAGGCCGTCTCAAACCTGCTTGAAAATGCCCTGAAATATGGCCGCCCCGTCGACCCCAAACGTCCCTTCGAGGTGCTGGTTCGCCTGTCTGCTGACGAGGAGGCCGTAAAGCTGGCCGTCCTCGATCACGGGGCTGGTATCCCCGAGGCCGCGCGCGCGCGGGTCTTTGAACGCTTCGTCAGGCTCGACAACAGCCGCACAACGCCGGGGACGGGCCTTGGTCTTAGCCTTGTGGCAGCAGTCGCGCGGCTGTCACAGGGCTCGGTCCAGCTCAGCGACAACCGTCCCGGTCTCGTTGCAACGCTCATACTGCCCCGGGAACGATCCGACGCCCCGCGAGAGGCCCAGCAGGCGCGGTTGCGGTCTGTTGGCGCCGTCGAGGCACCGGCTGCTATGGTGCGCGCTTGAGCTCGACAGCGTGGCCCCCGTCCGGTCATGCGTCGGGTTGTTCTCCACGTTGCGCAGGGTCGATGCCACGCGCTTGATCAGCAGGGGTCATGCTGAGGATACCCGAGGCGACCCTCAGGACGCGCGGGTTGATCCTTGGTCGTGATTGGTCCAGTCCCGTTCCACGTCTCAATCACGCTAAGGCCACACCACGATGTCGAGCAGCATACTTGGAGCTTCGCCCTCGCAGGGGCCGCGACCGGAAGGCGCGGCGGCGGAGAGTGCTGCAGTCGTCGGCGAGCGCTTGGTCGATCGCTTCGATACGAAGCGCTTTCCGGTAGCCGATACAGAGGGATCGGATTTCGACCTCGCTGAGTTCGTCAAAACCGCAAGCGCATCGGGCGCTGACGACTCTTCGCTGACGTTGCTCGATCAGCCGCAAGTTCGGGCACTTCTGCGCGCCATCGTGCAGGGCTCCCCCTATCTCTCCGGTCTCGTCCGGCGTGACCCGCAACGCTTGCTCGACATCCTGAGTTCGAACCCGTCCCGGCGCCTCCGGGACCAGCTTGCAAGGGTCGATGATCTCTCACGCGTCGTGTCGCCGGACCAAGCCGGGCTCAACGAGCTTGCCAAGGCAGCACGCGAGGTGAAATCAGACCTCGCGCTGTTGATTGCACTTGCCGATCTCGGGGGTGTCTGGTCGCTTGATCAAGTGACCGAAGCCTTGACGTCGCTTGCTGACGTCACGGTTGCAAGCGGCGTGCGCCAGCTACTCAGGGTGGCAGCGGCCCGCGGAAAACTGCGACCCGAAGTCGAGACCGATCCTGATCGCGGCTGCGGCTATTTCATCCTCGCGATGGGAAAGCACGGGGCCCGCGAACTCAACTATTCGAGCGATATCGACCTGATCGTCTTCTACGAGCGCGATCAGACATCGCTGGTCGACCCCGCCGAGGTGCAGGCGTTCTTTGTCCGGCTGACGCAGCAGCTCGTAAAATTCATGTCGGAGCGGACGCCGGCCGGCTACGTGTTCCGGACCGATCTTCGGTTGCGACCAGACCCCGGAGCAACCCAGGTCGCCATGTCGACGGATGCAGCCTTCAGCTACTACGTGAACTTCGGCCAGAACTGGGAGCGAGCCGCCTTGATCAAGGCGCGCCCGATCGCTGGCGATCTCGCCCAAGGCCAAGCCTTCCTCGACTCTTTGGCGCCGTTTATCTGGCGCAAGTATCTCGACTTCGCCGCGATCGCCGACATTCATGCCATGAAGCGCCAGATCAATGCGCACAAGGGCTTTGCAAGCGTCGCCATCGGCGGCCACGACATCAAGGTGGGGCGGGGCGGGATCCGCGAGATCGAGTTTTTTGCCCAAACACAACAACTCATTGCCGGCGGGCGCCAACGCGATCTCAGGGTTCCACGGACACTCGACGCCCTCGATCAGCTTGCGCGGCGCAGCTGGATTGATCCGGCTGCGAAGGCGGAGCTTGCCGAAAGCTACGTCGTCTTGCGCACGATCGAACACCGCCTGCAGATGGTTGCCGACGAGCAGACCCAACGCCTGCCGGTCGATGCCGCGGCGCTCCAGTGCTTCGCGCGGTTCTGTGGCTATCCAACCACCAAGGCCTTTGCAGACATGCTCCGCGGTCATCTCGAGCGGGTCGAGCGCAGGTATGCGGCCTTGTTCGAGAAAGAGCCGACGACAGAAAGCTCCGAGCAAGTCCCGCTCCTTGTCAGTGGTGCCGATCCCGATGAGGCTCTCGATGAGGCGACCGCGAACGCCCTCGCCTCACGCGGCTTCAAAGATCCGAAGCGGGTTGCAGCGATTGTCAGGGGGTGGCGCGCGGGCCGCCACAAAGCGCTCGCGACCGACCGCGCAAGGGCGCTGCTCGATACGCTGCAGCCTGCGCTTCTGGCCGCCGTTGCCGAAACCGTGGAGCCCGAGCAGGCCTTGATCGGGTTCGACCGCCTTCTGTCGGGTATGTCCAGTGGCGTTCAGTTCCTCTCGCTGCTCCGCGCGAAACCGGAAATCCTGCGGTTGATTGCGGACATTACGGGTTCGGCTCCTCGGCTTGCCCAGACCTTGGCCCGCCGTCGCCGTGTTCTCGACGCCGTCCTCGATACGCGCGAGCTTGATGAATCGCTCCCCTCACTGGAAGCGTATCGCGCGGCCGCCAGGGCTGCACTCGAGGGCGCTGAAAGCTTCGAGGATGTTCTCGACCGTGTTCGGGTGTTCGGGAGCGAGCAGCTTTTCCTGATTGGGATCAGGGTGCTCGCGGGACGGATCGGCGCCGAGCAAGCCGGGCACGCCTATGCGACGCTTGCCGAGGTGCTGATCAGCGAACTCCACGACGAAGTGACAAAAGACTTCATCTCGCGCCATGGCGAAGTGCCGGGAGCGGCCTCATGCGTTCTGGCCATGGGCAAACTCGGCGGTCGGGAAATGACGGCTGCCTCCGATCTGGATCTCATCCTCGTCTACGACGCACCGGATGATCAGCAGCAATCGAACGGTGCGCGCCCGCTGGCCGTCAGCCAGTATTATGCCCGCCTGACGCAGCGCCTGATCGCGGCGCTCGCGGCTCCAACCGCGCAGGGCGCGCTTTACGACGTTGATCTCAGACTTCGCCCATCGGGACAGAAGGGCCCCGTTGCGACCCGCTTCGAGAGTTTTGCGTCCTACCAAAGGAACGACGCTTGGACCTGGGAGCACATGGCGCTCACGCGTGCGCGTGTCGTGAGCGGGCCGGAGCACTTGCGCCGGAAGATCGAGGAGATCGTACAGGAGACCCTGGTGCGGCCGCGTGACCCGGCACACCTTGCAGGTGACGTCCGCGACATGCGGGAACGGATCGCTGGCGAGAAAGGCAGCGACGAGCTCTGGGAGCTGAAGCACGTTCGCGGCGGGCTCGTCGATCTCGAGTTCATCGCCCAGTTCGGCCAGCTCCGTCATGCTTCTGAGGACCCTGCGATCCTATCGCAAACCACCTCGGACGCGCTCTCAGCGCTCGATCGCATCGGTGCACTTGGCACTCAGTCTGCGGTGCTGATGGAGGCTGCGAAGCTCTATCACGAACTCACCCAGGTGCTGAGGCTCTGTTTCGACGGCCGGTTCCGCGCCGACCTTGCGCCAAATGGGCTCAAGGCCTTCCTGGCCCACGTTGCCAAGTCGCCTGATTTCGCAACCCTCGAGGCGCATTTGGCTGACGTCCAGCGTGCGGTCGCGAGGGCCTTCGACGAGATCGTGCAACCGGAGTGACAAAAGTTTCGATCGAACGACGGATCGGCATGTGCTCAGCCGTTCTCCTGTCGACGCTTGATTGACGGCGTCCAATCCGGAGGAGACACGAGATGGAAACACCATCGAACACCGGCCAATCGCGATTTGCCAGCAAGCGGCTCGTTCTTGCCAGCACCGTTGCGATCGGTGCCATGCTTGCAGGACTGGGCTTCGTTGCCGCCCAGGACGGCCGCGGCGGTCCCCCCTGGGCCCGCGGACACGGCGGCCCGATGTCCGAGCGCGGCGCCATGCGGCTTGATCGTGAGACGTTTCAAGAGCGGGTTCGGGCACGCTTTGCCGAACTCGACGCGAACAGCGACAACGTCATCAGCCAAGACGAGATCAGAGCTCAGCTCGAACGCCGCATGCCGGGCCGGCGCGGTGCTCACGATGGTGATGACGGCGATCGCGATGACGCGGCCGAAAATCGCGGCGAAGGCCGTGGCCCGGGTCGGCGAGAAGGCCGTGGCATGGGCCGCGATGGCCGCCAAGACCAGCGCCGCCCGATGGCGATGATTGATGCGGATCGAGATGGCACCGTGACACGCGACGAGTGGCGACAGGCAGCGCAAGAGCGGTTCCGACAGCTCGATCTCGATCGTGACGGCGTGATCACGGAAGCGGACATGCCGCCGAACCTGAGAGGCCTGGGGCTTCTGTCTGGTGACGGCGCTGCAGGAGGCAGGCGCGGGCAGCGTGGCGCCGGTGCCATGTGGGCGCGCGTTGCCAGCGCAGATGCCGATGGTGACGGCCGCGTGACGGAAAGCGAGTTCTTGGCCGCCTCGGAGCAGCGCTTTGCGCGGTTTGATCGCAACGGTGACGGCGTCGTCGATCAAGCCGATCGTGAAGCGCTGCGCGCCGACATGCTTGACTACCGTATCAAGCGCTTCCTGCACCGCTTCGAAGCGGGTGAGGCCGCCGAAATATCTCGCGACGCTTTCTTTGCCCGTGCGGATCGTGCGTTCGAGCGCCTCGACATCGAAGGCGATGGCGTGATCCGGGGTCCGCGCGCGAGGGCGGCACTGCGTTTCGCCGAGCTTGGAGGCGATCCGGCTCGGCGCTGGGGGCGGTCGCGCTGGTCGCAAGGCCGTCGCGGCGACGACGCTGGCCATCGTCCTGGCCATCGTCAAGGTTACGGCCACGGCCATCACCGTCACCACCATGGCGGAAACGGCGGCTGGCGGTAAGCGCGGCACGGCTTCAATCGTTGGGTCGGGCTCGACATGGGAACCGACCCCACTCATCAGCTGGTCGCCTCGATGAAAGCAGCCGGGCTTGCGATGGACAGTACCGCCGGACACGACGATGGCGATGTCGACTTGCTTGGCGCGATCGCGGCAGAGGACCGGGAGGCGTTCAGGATGCTGGTCGAGGCCCAGATCGACCGGATAGCGTTTGCTGCCCGTCGTGTACTTGGCGATCCGGACGAGGCCCTCGACGTCGCGCAGGACACCTTCCTGAGGCTCTGGGAGAAGGCTCCCGATCTTGCAGCTCGCCGCGGGCAAGGGATCGGCGACACGAACCTTGGCGGCTGGCTCCGGCGCGTTGCGGTCAATCTCGCAATCGACCGCCTGCGCGCTCGACGCAGGCTGGAGGAGGGCGGGGAACGTGCGGAAACCGCGGTCGCGCCAACCCAACTTTCCGCGATCGCCGCCGATCAGGCGAGTGAAGTGGTGCTCACAGCGCTCGCCCAGCTCCCCGACAGACAGCGGGTTGCAATCACGATGTTTCATTTCGAGGACTTGAGCCAACGCGAGATCGCCGAGACGTTGGATCTGTCCGAGGATGCGGTCGAATCGCTGCTCGCACGCGGGCGACGCAAGCTGCGAACACTGCTCGCCGACACCTGGCGCGATCTGCTCGACGACGAGTTCCGCGCCGGCAGCGAAACGGAGATTTCGCCATGAGATACGACGATAGGACCGAGCCCCGCATCGATGCTGCGCCCGATGAACTTGAACGTGTGCTCGCGCGGGCCGCCGATCCGAGGTTGGCGGCCGGTGTGCGTCAGGCCGCAATGGATCGGATCATGGCTGCGACGCACGTTGCGCGCGGTCGCTCGCGCGATGTCGAGGTGCGGCGAGATGCCGATCGGCCGGCAGCGGTCGTACTGCCATTCCGTTCACCAAGGCAGCAGCCGAACTCCCGGCGTGGGCGTTCGTTTGATGCGGCGGCGATGGCCGCGGGCCTCGCTGCGACGCTGATCCTGGGCATCCTCGTCGGTCAGCATCCACTGTTCGCTGATGCGATTTACGGCGCGCTGAGCGCGGACTTGGTTGCCGATGCTGGAACGGCGCTCGGGTTTGCTGGTGATTTCCTGCTCGGCGATGGCGATGAGCTTCTGTGAGGTGGCGACATGACTTCGACGGATGGCGGCTCTCGCGCCGGCCCAGACCCCGACCAAGGCCCTGCCGCACCGCAGGCGCCAAAGCGTCGCGCGCCGCGCTGGATGATCGTGATGCTCGTCCTTTCGGTTGGCCTGAACCTGCTCGTGGTTGGGGCCGCTGCAGGACTCGCCTGGCGGTTCCGGCAAATGTCGCCGGAATTCGGCATGTGGCCGTCCTCGCGTCCGATGCACGCCGAGCATGGTGACAGCCTGCGACAGCGTTTCCGCGAACGCCGCGAGGCGTTTCGTGCGCAAAGCGAGGCAGTCTTTGAAGCGCGGCGTGAGCTGCGCGCAATTCTCGAACTGCCGGACTTTGACGAGGCTCGCTTCTCGGCGGCGCAAGAGAACGTCATCGCTGCGACGATTGACCTGCGCCGGGCTCAGGCCGATGCGCTCAAGTCGATTGTTCGGGAGCTGTCACCTGATGAGCGCAAGCGCTTGTCGAAGTATCTCGAGCCACGCTATCGACGTTGGAGCCGCGAACGCGAGTAGAGTAAGCAGTGAGGACGCATGGGGCTGGAATCCCGTGGGCGTCGCTGGCATGGTGCGTCAGTGGCGTGCTTTCCGATGCCTGCGGGTGGAGGCTTCGGATGCTGTCACATCAGTGCCCTCGTGCATGATGAGAACCTCGGACCTGACGCCGATCCCTCGGTGGGGCCTGGATCAGTTGGAGCGTAAGCGATGCGTCTCAATCCGCCTTCGCTGCTCATATTTCTGATTTCCTTCGTGCTCGCAGCTGTCGCAGTTGTCACCAAGCTCGGCATCGGCCTGCCACGATATATTGTCCATCAAGAATACTGGCTTGCGATCACAGCATATCTTGTAATCATGATCGGCTGCATCGTGCGCGGGCTCTGACGCGTGGACGCGACATGTCAGCACCTTATGTTTGGTTGAAGTCCCCTGTTTGGCCGCGAAGTGCGCCGACGCTCGTGTGATGACCGAGACGTCCGCCGCATCATTTTCGGCCGGGTGTCGAGGCGGACTTCTCGGTCTCAATCACACTCGGCCATCGAATTTTCGAGTGTCGTTCAGATCGCGAAATTCGTTTGGTTTGGGCTGAAGAATGAGACGAATTTCGCGATCACGACACGAGTGTTGCGTCACTCACGCTTGGTCCCTGCCTTCTGCAGTCTCGCCTGCCAGGCGACGGTGACAAAAGCAACGCTAGAATTATGAAGTCGCTCGCGTTCCCTGTGTCTCCGACACTTGGTCAAGCGGCTGCTGAAGAGGGAACCAAGTGTCGGAGACGGAACACTAGGACCGCCGTTCCGACGTCCCCGAACCCTCCGCAGCACCCGCCTTCCAGGGATTTCTGACCGAAGAGCTGTGCGAGACCCACCATTTTGCTCATACCCATTGCGTTCCGCAATTCGTTGCGGCACCTCACGAAGGTGAAAGACGAACTTCGCAAAGCGGGGACGAGCGCGCTGCCCAGCCGAGAGTCAGCCCGAAGGCCGGTGCCGACCCGTGCGTGCATTGATCCAGCCAGCTCTGCCAAAGGCGGACCCGATATCGATGCGCAAACAAGGAGAGGTGATCAGGCCGCGCGATTTCACCAGGCGACGGGAGATCTGTCCTTGAACAATCCCCCCGTCGGGCCGTCCTCCGGTAGCGTGGCGAGCCAGACGGCAGTATCTGCGCCCTGCGCGACGGTCAGATCTGCGTCAGGCCCACCCATGCGGGTTCTGACCCAGCCGGGTATTGCTGCATTGACCTTGATCCTATCGGCGGCAACTTCGGCTGCGGTAATGCGCGTGAGCGCATTGAGTGCTGCTTTCGACATCCGATAGGCGGGCATGCCGCCTTGCATGTCTGCGAGTTGTCCGAGGCCCGACGACAGATTGACGACCCGCCCATAGTGGTTCGCTTCCATCCTTGGCAAGGCCGCCTGCGTCAGGCGCAAAGCTCCGAGAACGTTCACGTCGAACGTCGCTTTTACAACGTCGATTGGAACGTCGCGCACGCTCGTTTTCGGACCGCCTCGCTCGCTGTCGAGCAGCACGCCGGCGTTATTCACCAGGACGTCCAGGCGTCCGAACAGGTCGTCGACGAGCTTCATGGCTGCGGCGACGCTTGTAGCGTAGGTCACGTCCAACGGAACGACAGCGGCATCAAGACCTTCGCGCGCCAAATGTTTTTGCGCTTCGAGGCCGCTCGCCTCGTCACGGCAGCCGAGAGCAATAAGATAACCCGAACGCGCCAACTGACCCGCGATCTCGAGACCAATCCCGCGATTGGCACCGGTGATCAGTGCTACTCGTGTGACAGCCATGAGCTGAGCTCCTTGGAATAAGGGGCGGAGGTGCTTCTGCTGATCATGTTACGTGTCGTCGGCAGAGCCTTCGGTCACCGATTGCTGAGGTCGCATACCTGATAAGCGTCAGCCTGTCGCGAGCGAAAGGCGGTCGTCAGCAGATCACCTTGCCCGACGTTTGTGCACAGGCTAGCATCGCTGATCATAAGTCCCTGCACCATCAGCAACACCCGCCTTGCAGGGACATCCAATCGAAAAAGGCGGTACGAGAGATATTGTGTTGCTCGTACCCTTTGCGTTCCGAAGTTCGTTTCGGCGCCTGACGAGCGTGACACTCGAACTCCGGACAGCGGGTACGAGTGCTGCGTCACTCACGCTTGGTCCCCGCCACGTGCAGTCTCGCCTGCCAAGCGTCAGTGACAAAAGCAGCACGAGAAGCATGACGTTGCTCGTGTTCGCTGTGTCCCCGACACTTGGTCAATCAGGTGCTGCAAAGGAAACCAAGTGTCGGAGACGGAACACTAGGAGCCCGTCCGAGTAGTCGGTTGTTCCTAAGGCGCGAGTCTGATTCTTTCTCGGTTCATGAGCAAGCACTTTCGCCCTTGGAAGATCGATCAGGCGCAGCTCCTGCCGCCGAGCGTGCAGGATTATGTGCCGGACGACCACCTGTCGCGGTTCATCGTTGCGCTGGTGCGCGAGAGCCTCGACCTCTCAGAGATCGAGGCGAGCTATCGAAGCGCGCTCGGCCAACCGCCGTTCGATCCGCGCATGATGACGGCGCTGCTTCTGAACGGCTACGCGAGCGGCATCTACTCCTCGCGCCGGATCGCCAAGGCGGCCGGGGAGCGCGCCGATTTCATGATGATCGCGGCGCTCGATCCGCCGGACTTCCGCACGATCTCCGACTTCCGCAAACGGCACCTGAAGGCGCTGGCTGGCTTGTTCGTGCAGGTGTTGAAGCTGGCTGAAAAGGCGGGCCTCGTGAGGCTCGGCCACGTCGCACTCGACGGCACCAAGATCAAGGCGAATGCGTCGAAGCACAAGGCGATGAGCTATGACCGCATGAAGAAGCGCGAGGCGGAGTTGCAGGCCGAGATCGACCGCTGGCTGGCCGCCGCTGACGCAGCCGATGCCGAGGAGGACGCGTTGCACGGTGCAAAACGCGGCGACGAGATGCCGCCTTGGGTCGCCGACAAGACGAAGCGGATTGAGAAAATCCGTGCGGCAAAGGCGGAGCTGGAGGCCGAGGCCAAAGCGGCTGCCGAGGAGGAGCGGCGCGCTCAAGCCCAAGCCGAAGACAAGCGCCGCGCGGAAGGCCGCAAGAAGAACGGCAAGACGCCCCAGCCGCCATCGGACGATCCAGATCCGAAGTCGCAGAGGAACTTCACCGATCCGGAGAGCCGCATCCTCAAGACCAAGGATGGCTACATCCAAGGCTACAACGCGCAGGCCGCAGTCGATGGTACGGCCCAGATCATCGTCGCGCATGGACTGACGCCCAGCATGAGCGACCACGGGCAACTGGTCGGACTGATCGACGGCATCGCGGCCAATCTCGGCCGCCGTCCCAAGGAAGCCTCGGCCGACAGCGGCTACCTGAGCGAAGCCAACTTGGCAGCGCTCGGTGCACGTGGCATCAAAGCCTACATCGCGACCGGTCGCGCCAAGCATCCCGACGAGGTCAAGTGGAAGATCGGCGGGCCGTTGACCCAAGCGATGCGGTTGAAGCTGAGACGGGCAGGATGGCGAAGCCGGTACAGACTGAGGAAGCAGGTCGTCGAGCCGGTGTTCGGACAGATAAAACAGGGGCGCGGCTTCCGCCAGTTCCTGTTGCGAGGCGTCGAGAAAGTGCGTGACGAGTGGGCGATGATCTGCACCGGCCACAACCTCGCCAAGCTCGCCAGCGCCGCATGAGCAGGCTATCGTGACGAAATAAGCCCGCTTCAGCAGCTATCCGGACGGGCTCCTAGGCCAGTTCATGACCCGCGCGACAGCTAACCTCGTCCTTCTCCTGACAGCCCTGATCTGGGGGCTCGCGTTCGTCTTCCAAAAAACGGCGATGGAGAGCATCGGGCCTCTCCTGTTCGTTGCAACACGTTCGGCCATTGCCGCCCTGGCCCTCGCGCCACTTGCCTGGCTCGAACATCGGCGCAATCCTGCGCTCGCCGCGCCTGGTGGCTTCGTGCGCATCGCAGCGCTCGGTGGCGCCATGTTTTTCCTTGGCGCAGCGCTGCAGCAAGTCGGCCTTGTCACAGCTACCGTGACCAACACGGGCTTTCTCACGGGGCTTTATGTCGTTGTCACGCCACTCCTGGCATGGATGATCTTTCGGCGGGTACCTGCCTCCCACATCTGGGTTGCCGTCGCCTTGGCTTTCGTCGGCACGTGGCTGCTCGGTGGTGGCACGCTCGCCGGGTTTTCTCAGGGTGATGTGCTCGTCGCCGTCTCGGCGCTGTTTTGGGCGGGCCACATGCTCGTCGTCGAGCGCGGGACACGCCATGCTCGGCCCGTTGCCTTCACAACCATCCAGTTCATCGTCGTGGCAGCAATTGCTGGCGGCGCAGCCCTTGCGCTTGAGCCCGTCTCGATCGACCAGATCATCGCGGCCGGCCCGGAGCTTCTCTATGTCGGCGTGCTCTCGAGTGCCCTGACCTTCACCCTGCTTGCGGTCGCGATGCGCCACACTCCGGCGTCCGAGGCCGCCATCCTGGTGTCCATGGAAACCGTGTTCGCTGCTCTCTGCGCCGCGCTATTGCTTGGAGAGCGCTTATCCGCGGTCGGCTGGGTCGGCGCGGCATTGATGTTTGCGGCAACGCTGGTGATCCATGCCGTGCCCTATGTTCGGCGACCGCCTGTCGCGGCCGCTCAGAAGCCCGATCCCGCCAAGCCGTGACCAGTGCCGGCAATGGCCTGTCCATGGGCCTCACAAGGAGGTGTGGAAATTTGAGTTCGGTGCAGGCGCCGAGTCGCATACCGGTCGTGTCCGGTGATGGATCCCGACACGGAGATGCTCATGTCGCGCTGCCAATGTTGTGGCCAGCCCCTCCCTGGGGCGGAACAGGCCGCGGCTTCGTTTCGCGCCACGCCACGGCGCGAGCGCAATGTTGGAGCTGTGGGGGCAAGAGACCAACCCCGCGATCCATCCGCGGTTGATTGGCCCCAAGACCACGTGTCAACGATAGACTTTCCGCCACGGGAGACCGAGCGGTACCAAGACGGGTCCTCAGCTGATGAAGCGATCGTCGAACTCTATGCGTTCGCCCAGCAGCGCGCTTCAATGCTCGGCGCTGACTTCGAAACCGATCCTGTTGGTTGGGTTGTCGAGGCAATGGCCCGATCGATCAGTTTGACGCGTGCACTGAACGCGCTCGGTATCGACGCAACAGTCTTGCGGCGCGCCCTGCGGGATATCTCCGTCGACGGGGTTGCAGGCGACGTCCGCCGAGCCTGCTGGGCGGGATCGAGCACGCCCGGGATGGGCCTGCTGCGCGATGTCGAGGACCTCGCTCGTGAGTTTGCCTCAAAGCGCCGTTCTGACACCGTTGCGCTGCAGGATTTCGTCGCTGGCCTGAGGGAGCTGCGCGATCTCCATCCCGCGTGTTCGGTTCTCGATGAGGCTGCATCTGGAAGGCTCGGCGCGGCGCACGGGCTGCGGGCCCGGTTTGAGGCTTCACGCGGCGCATCGAGAGACGAGACCCAGGTGGTAGCCCTCCGGCGGCCGGACCAGCGCGACGGCGCTCGGACGATCCTGGAGTCTCGGCAGCCGCGTGTGGCGGAGCGGGGCGCGGCGGTCGCTGATCGTCTTGAAACGCCGCCAGCGTGCAACGCCAAATCCGCCGTCGATCGCTTAACGTCAGAGCTCTCGACGCTTGCGACTGCACTGCGCGACGTGGTGCAGCGTCTATCGGATCTGGAGACATCGATCGAACGACAAAAGTTCGAAATCAAAGAAGCCGGGCGCGCTGCGGCCCGATCGTCCGGGCAGGCGAGCGGTCCAAGCGATGCCCAGGCAGGACGGCACTCGTCAGTGGAGCCCGGCCAGACCAACGGGGATCGAGGGGTCGCGCGTGCCAGCCAACAGACATCGCGTCGAACTCGAAACAGGCGGAGGTTCAAGCGCACACGAAATGCAAACCTTCGGCGCTGGGCCGCGAGACTGGCGCGCAGTGTGCGCAACGCCAAGCGCCGCGACCGGACGCATGCGTGGCGCCGCAGTCGGCGGGACGACTGGCGGGTGCGCGTTGCTCGACTTGCTGGTGCGAGCGCTCGAAGTGAGGCGAACCGCCTGGATACGCTGCCGCAGCGGCGCTTCTATCTTTCGCTCGATGATCTCGTCGTCGATGCGCCGTCAATCGGCCCGAAGACGGCCGACCGTCTGTTGGATGCGAATATCCTGACGGTGCGTGATTTGATGCTGGCCGATCCCAGTCGCGTCGCCGAGCAGGTTGCGGCCCGACATATTTCTGCGGAGACGATCAGGGATTGGCAGGATCAGGCGCGGCTCGTGATGACGATCCCATTCCTTAGGGGAACCCACGCGCAACTTCTTGTCGGCGCGGGCTACCGGTCGCAGGAGGCCATAACCTCCGTCGGAAGTGGTGAGTTGCTGGCAGCAGTGCTGCGCTTCTCGACCACACGGGAGGGTCAACGTATCCTGAGAGACGGCCCACCCCCGGCGCCCGACAAGGTGCTCGCCTGGCTCGGTCACGCCAAATCCGCAGCGCCGGAACGTGCCGTCGCATGATGAGCACGCACGATTACTCGATTTTTGTAGTTCGTTTGCCAGTTTTGTCAGGCGCCGAAGCGAACTTCGAAAAGCAAAGGGTACGAGAAACTAATGGCTCTCGTACCGCTTTTCGATCAGAAGTCCCTGGACTGCGGGTGTTGCGGATGCTGCAGAGACTTCTGGTCGACGGTACGAGGGGGCGATCCGTTGTCACGCGACTACAACGCCAGTCGCTCCTGACGCAGCAACGGGCCGCTGAGTTCGATCGATAGAATGTCACCAGATCGCGCCAGCGTCACCTCGCAGCCCCAATTGGAAATGGCCGTCAAGGCACTGAGCAGGCAAAGTTCGAGGTCATCCTCGGTGCCTGGAAAATGGGACGGCTTTGCCCGCAAGGCTCTCGCGCTCGCGTTTTCAACTGCACATCCTGGCCCGAGCGACAGGCTGAACCGATGATCTGGCGCGATGGTGAGGCTCGCGGCGAGTTCTCGTTCGGCGATCGTTCGCGAGGCGCACGTGGCCATTAGTGACAACACCTCATGTAGATATTCCTGCTCGGCCTCGATCTCGACCGGCGGCCCATCTGACGCCGGCGCTCTGATCGGAACCGACAGCTTATGTTCCGACTGCCAGGACTTGAGTTCGTGTCGCAAATCCAACACTGCCCACGACTTCGACCGTCCCGCCGTGCTGATCAACTGTGCCGCCCGCACCGTCATCTCGGCCTTCTGCAGCAGTTCCTGGCCGCTCGAATGAATGAGCTCGATATATTCCCGATAGCGCGTATGGCCGACCGGGCCGAGCAACTCTGTCCGAATAATCTCAGAAAACCCGAGCACGGCATTGAGAGGTGTTTTCAGGTCGTGCTGCATGCGCGCAGCAAGCCGGGCGACTTCGATCGGGAGAAAATCGCAGTCGCCAGACTGCTTGCGTCGGACGCTTGCGGACGCGTTCGCATCGCCACGCGCCGTTTCGATCGCGTCATCTGCTGGGGAGTACGGGCCCAGACCCGGATAATAGCTCTCCCGTAGAGCGCTGGACGGTGCCCAGGCCATCAATTGCCCCCGAGATTTCTTCAGTGTTGCCCCGTGATCGATCCCGCCTGCCCCGCGTCGAATCGACCTCCGCCTATATCAAATGTGTTCTGAATGTGTGTCGAGGGAGTTTAAATCGAGGCCGCACCGGCGTCCGGTGGTGCAGGCGATTTCATTGCTTGCAGCCTTGGCGATCCAGGGGCCGGCGCTGGCGAACGATGCAGGCATGCAACGCTTGCAGATAAACACCGCAGGGGCTTGACGCGCATCGCAGGTATGGGACTCGCCAAATTTGAGACCGTTGGGCAGCCTCAATCAAGGATCCGCTTGACGATCTCGTAGACGTCTCTCGACAAATTGGGCGCGTCCCGCAGGTGCTCCAGGGTCTTCTGGGCGAGGCTTCGGCGTCCACGCTCCATGATGCGCCAGCTGCGGAATGCGCCGAGCAGGCGCGCTGCAACTTGCGGGTTGAAGGCATCAATTGCCAGCACTTGCTCTGCAACGAACGCGTAGCCTCGTCCGTCCGGCCGGTTGAACTGGACGGGGTTCTGCATGGCAAAGGTACCAACGACGGCTCGGATCTTGTTGGGCGTTGTTGCGTTGTAGCCCGGGTGCTTGAGAAGGCTGCGCGTCCGGGCCAGCGTTGCGTCGCTGGGAGCAGAGGCTTGCGCGGCAAACCAGGTGTCAAGCACCAGGTGGTCATCTTTCCAGCGCTCATAGAAATTTTCGAGGACCGCCCGACGGGCGCGCCCGTTGCCGTGCGCGAACAGCGTCAGCGCATGGGCGAGGTCGGTCATGTTACGCGCCCCGTCATAGTGGGCTTGAAGCCTTGCGCGCGCTTTCGGTGTAGCGATATGGCTCAACAGTGTCAGGCAGGCGTTCCTGAGAGCCCGACGTCCGGCTTGTTCGGCTGTTGGCGCATAGGAGTCGTGCACCTCCATCTGCTCGTACAACGCTGAGAGCGGTCTCGAAAGTCGGCGAGCAACCTCGGCAAGGATCGCTGTGCGTGCAATGTGAACGCCGAGCGGATCGACGTTTTTGCCGATTTCTCGAATGATGTCGTTGGTGGTTGGGAACTTGATGAGTTCCGCACGGTAGGCAGGCTCTAATGTTGCGTCGTCAAGGGCGTCCGCCAAGGCATCGGCGAGGATCGCAATGCGCTTGCCGAGCGGCGCGGTATCGGTGCCGTAGCGAACCTGGGCAAGCAGCACGCGGAGCGCGAGGTCACTCGCGGCCTGCCAGCGGGCAAACCCGTCTCGATCGTGCCGCATCAGGAAGGCGAGTTGCGCTTCCGAGATCTCACGCTCCGCGCGCACGGGCGCCGAGAAACCCCTCAGCACAGAGAGGACAGGCCGCTTTTCGATGTCTTGGAACGTAAATGACTGCTGAGCCCGCGTTAGGTGCACGATGCCATCGCAGACACCACCAGCGTGGTCGGTGATGAGCGGCAGCTCTTCTCCGGAAGGGTCGATCAGCCCAAGCCGGATCGGAATGTGAAGTGGTTGCTTCGTTGCTTGGCCTGGCGTCGCGGGCTGCGATTGCGTGAATGTCAAGGTGAGTGTCTTTGCGGCCCGGTCGTGATCTGCCTCGATCTTGACGAGTGGCGTACCGGCCTGCTCGTACCAGCGCATGAATTGGCTCAGATCCCGGCCCGCGGCTTGCGCGAAGCACGCCAGGAACTCCTCGACGGTCGCCGCCTGTCCATCATGGCGCTCGAAATAGAGCGTCAGACCGGCATCGAATGCTGCGCGACCGACGATCGTCTCGATCATTCGGACGAGTTCCGCCCCCTTTTCGTAGACCGTCGCCGTGTAGAAGTTATTGATCTCGATGTAGCTCGACGGCCGGACCGGATGGGCCAGCGGGCCCCCATCCTCGGCAAACTGTTGCGACCGCAAACGACGCACATCGCTGATGCGCTGTACGGGCCGCGAGCGCTCGTCGGCTGAGAATTCCTGGTCTCGATAAACCGTCAGGCCTTCCTTCAAGCACAATTGAAACCAGTCGCGGCAGGTGATGCGGTTGCCAGTCCAGTTGTGGAAGTACTCGTGCGCAATCACGCTTTCGATTGCCTCGTAGATCGCATCGGTTGCGGTCTCAGGCGAGGCCAGCACAAGCCGGTCATTGAAGATGTTGAGGCCCTTGTTCTCCATTGCGCCCATGTTGAAGTCGGCGACGGCGACGATGTTGAACACGTCGAGATCGTACTCGCGGCCAAACCGCTTCTCGTCCCAGGCCATTGACCGCTTGAGACTGTCCATGGCCCAGCCGCAACGATGCTCCTTGCCGGGCTCGACGTAGATCGTCAGATCGATCCGCCGTCCTGACATCGTCGTGAATTCGGAGGCAATCGACGACAGGTTGCCGCCGACGAGGGCGAACAGATAGCAGGGCTTCGGATGGGGATCCTTCCAAATGGCGTAGTGCCTGCGCCCACTGTTGAGCGTTCCACGCTCGCGCAGGTTCCCGTTCGACAGCAGAACGCCAGCCTCGTTCACATCGGCTTCGATGCGGCAGGTATAGACGGAGAGCACATCGGGTCGGTCGAGGAAGTACGTGATCCGCCGGAACCCTTCAGCCTCGCACTGGGTGCAGTAGATGCCGTTGGAAAGATAAAGCCCCGTCAGCGCCTTGTTGGTTTCGGGCGAGATCTCCGTCAGCATTTCGAGGGTGAAGGGCCGGTCGGGCAGCTGCGTGAGCGTCAGCGTATCGGCTGCAACGGTATATCGATCGGCAGCCAACGCCTTCCCGTCGAGCTTGATGTCGAGCAGGCGCAACTGTTCCCCATCCAGCGCGAGCACCGTCGGATCCTCGTCGGAGATCGGGTTGGCGCGCAGCTTCATCTTAACTCGGACGGTCGTCGCGTGTGCGTCGAGCTTGACGTCGAGTGCAACGGTATCGATGAGATGGCTCGGCGGGCGATAGTCCTTGAGCTTTATGGTGCGCGGCGTCGTTGTTTTCATGGGGACCTGGATTGCGTGCCGCAGCTTTGACGGGGGCGCCGTCATGGTGCATCTGACGCGAACGCGCGATGCCTCAAGCCGGTGTCGTTTCTGTCGAGGGCGTTTGGTTTTTTCTGATTGCTGAGCAAAGTCCTAAGGGTCTCGTCCCGCGAACACCATGAGTGGGCTCAACGCCGACGCTGCCTAATGGTTTATGCATGCAATGGAATGTCAATTGTCTCTTTATATCAGCAGCGCGATGTCAGCAGCATAACAGCCGCGCGGGCAACTTCGCGCAAGAAGCGAAAGCGGGCGCCTGCCACCCTGATGCAGTTCTGCCGACGCTGTGACTGTTTTCAGGTCTGATGCTTCAAGAATTCCTCGCGCACGGCCCCCGTATCTGCCCCAAGCGCCGGTACGCCGCGGGCGGCAATGGGCGGTGTTTCGCGGGCCGACCGCGCGAAGCCGGAGCTGGTCGCGTTCCAGATGGGGGCCGGGGCAGGCATGGGCACGACACCCCGCGGCGTCTCGACGTTGACCTCGCGCAGGCACGGATGCGCGAGCGCCGCTTCGACGCTGCTGACAAGACCGAAGGCAATCTCGTGACGGGCTAGTCGCTCGAGAAGATCGGGCGTATCGATCGCAGCGAGGCTACGCTGGACCTCCTCGTCGGTTTCAGCGCGATGAGCGATCCGGGCAATATTGTTAACGAACTTCGGATGCTCGGTCAGGTCGGGCCGGGCGAGCACGTCGGCCGCGAATCGGCGCCATTCCCTCTCGTTCTGGATTGCAATCAGGATCGGCGAACCGTCGGCACACGTGAAAACGCCGTAGGGTGCAACCGAGGGGTGGCGCAGGCCGATGCGTTTCGGCGCGTCACGGTACCGGGCATGCATCATCGGTACGGCCATCCATTCCGCCATGGCATCGAACATTGAAACACGCAGGTCGGCCCCAAGCCCGGTCCGTTCGCGCGCGAACAAGGCTTCAAGAATAGCTTCATAGGCGGTCATGCCGGTCCCGACATCGACAACCGAAACGCCAATACGGCTTGGGGCTTCCGGTCCGCCCGTCACGCTGGCGAGGCCTGATTCGGCCTGAATCAAGAGGTCGTAGGCCTTTCGATCAGCATAGGGGCCACTCTCGCCGTATCCGGAGATGCTGCAGGCAACGAGGCGAGGGTTGAGCGCGCAGAGTTCGGCGATCGGATACCCGAGACGCCCGATCGCGCCAGGCTTGAGGTTCTGGATGAATACGTCGGCACGGGAAATGAGGGCTTCGAACAGGCGCCGATCCTCCGCTAAGCCGAGATCAACGACAACGCTCTCCTTGCCGCGGTTCAACCAGACGAAATACGAGCTTTGCCCGTGTGCGACGTCGTCATAGCCGCGCGCGAAATCACCTTCCGGTCGCTCGAGCTTGATGACACGTGCTCCCGCGTCGGCGAGGCGGCGCGAACACATCGGCGCCGCCACGGCCTGTTCTAGTGCGACAACGAGGAGTCCTTCGAGCGGTCTCATGACGGCTTTGCCTCATCTGCTGTCGCGATCATGGGCTCGGTCAGTTCCTGCCGGCCCTCAGGCAGCAGCTCAAGGATCGCAGCCCCGTCCTGTTCGGAGAGACCGGCGCCCATCGCCATCCGATAAAGCATCGCGGTCTGGCTCGTCACAGGCTGGGCGAGGGCCTTCGCCTTACCCGCGTCCAGCACAAGATCGAGATCCTTGAGCAACTGTCGCGCATATCCCGTCGGCGTCCAGTCGCGGCGCGCCATCCGGTCGACCAGCACTGGCAGCAGGTTCGAGCCGGCGTAACCTCCCCCCAGGGCAGCTGGAATGCGCGTGGGATCGACACCATAAGCTTCGGCGAGCCTCACGGCTTCCGCGATCACAAGGAAGTTGTTCAGGACGAGGGTTTGGTTGACGAGCTTCGTCGCCTGGCCGGTCCCGGTCTCACCCATGCGGGTGACCGTTCCCAATTCCCGTAGAACCGGCTCTGCCGAAAGAAACGCGCCCTCCGAGCCGCCGGCCATGATCGCCAGGGAACCGCCTCCAGCCGCCGCCGGTCCACCGGAGACCGGAGCGTCGAGCCACGGCAAGCCGATGATCTTGCGGGCTGCATCGGCGAACTCGTGCGTCGCCTCGATCGCGGTTGTGCCTGTGTCGACGATGACGCGCGCCATGATCTTGTTGGTCGTCAGCAATCCGTACTCGTCTTCGAGGACGCTCGCGACGGCGGCCGTCGTCGGCAGACTGAGCAGGATGACGCCCGTCTTCGACGCGATCTCTGCCGGCGAATTCGCGAGGCGACATCCGCTTGCTGCCATCCGCTCGCGCGCTTTTGGGTCGGTGTCGTGGCCGAGCACGCGAAAGCCGCGGGCGACCAGCCACTTCGCCATCGCAGACCCCATCAGGCCGAGCCCGATGATGCCAACGTTTTCTGCGTCCATGGGTCTCTTCCCCGATGTTCGGCAACTGTGGCCGCGTTTCGATTTTCCGACAGATTAGGCCCGTCGGCCCGTCGGCGACAACCACGCGTATCGGTTTGGCAGTTGGTTGGCTTCCGGAGCGTCGGTGTCGGTGCTAGGACCGCCGATCAGAAGCCCCTCCACCATCCGCAGCACCCGCCTTCCAGGGGCTTCTGATCGAAAAGCGGTAAGAGATTCATTTTGTTGCTCGTACCCTTTGCGTTCCGTCGTTCGTTTCGGCGTCTGACGAGGATGACAGACGAACTACGGAAGGCGGCTCCTCGTACCCGCCAGCCCAGGATCAGGACCCAACCCATGAAGCACATCATCCATGAACTCGAACGCCGACGCGAACAGGCTGCACTCGGCGGCGGCCAGCACCGCATCGACTCCCAGCACGCCCGCGGCAAGTTGACGGCGCGCGAGCGCATTGATCTCCTCATGGATCAGGGCTCGTTCGAGGAATTCGACCGTTTCGTCGAGCATCGCTGCATCGACTTCGGGATGGAGAAATCGAAGACACCAGGCGACGGCGTTGTGACCGGTTGGGGCACGATCAACGGTCGCACGGTCTATGTTTTTGCCAAGGACTTCACCGTGTTCGGCGGCTCGCTCAGCGAGGCGCA
>JBHJOC010000086.1:0-31834 GCA_050330095.1 Hyphomicrobiaceae bacterium | reverse complement strand
GCGGCCCCGCTGGTGCGCGCGGTGCCGGCGGTTTCGGCTTCAATCGGTCCTCAAGCCGCTTGTACCACATCGCGAGTTCCGCTCCGCACCCGTCGACCGTGAGATCGGGCGGCGCCTGTTGAACGCAGCCCTCGCTACCCGCGGGGCAGGCCAGGCGGATATGGAAGTGGTAGTTGTGGCCCCACACCGGACGAACCTTGGCAAGCCAGCCGCGGTCGTCCCCGGCTGTCAGGCAGAGCCGTTTCTTGATCGCCGGGTGCACCAGTACGCGCTCGACTTCAGGGTAGCTCGCCACGCGTCTGATGATCCGGTCGCGGCGCAGATCGGACCACACCGATTCGTTCACGGCCATGTGGTCCTGCGTCAGCATGAACGTGGCTGACAGGTCTTCGCGCTCCCGCGCCGTCAAGCGCCGATCCGGCATCGGGGTGAACCAGATGTCCGCGTCGAGGCCGATTTGATGGCTGGCGTGGGCTGGGTTCATGGGGCCGCCCCGGGCCATGGAGATGTCACCGACCAGCAGGCCGGGCCAGCCGTCATGCTTGGCAACCTCATCAGCGAAGCGTTTCAGCAGGGCAATGGTGTTCGGATGGCCCCAGTGGCGGTTCCTTGAGAGGCGCATGGCCTGCCATGTTGGACCGTCCTGCGGCATTTGCACGGCACCCGAGAGACAGCCACGGCTGTAACCGCCGATCGCCGCGGATGTCCCAGGGGCAGGCCCCGGCACTTTGCGAAACAGGTCGCGCGCTGGCGTGAGGTCGACATAGGCCGCGGCATCGACACGCTCGAGGCCGTCGGGCTTGCGCGACGGCACGGGCGGAGCGCTCGTCGGCGTGGCAGCCCGGAGTGAGTCACTGCCCATCAGCATTACCGTCGCTATGGCCGCCGCGACCACAGCCAAACTGCGTTGTTGCATCATTCCCCGCCTCCGCGGCGCATCTGCCGGCACCGCGTTCTTCGCTCGGTCGTAGGTCTCGTTCTCAGCCTCGTGTTGCGCCACTCACGCTTGGTCCCCGCCTTCTGCAGTCTCGCCTGCCAAGCGTTCGTGACAAAAACAACAGTAAAATCATGAAGTTGCTCGTGTTCCCTATGTCGCCGACACTTGGTCAATCGGGTGCTGAAAAGGGAACCAAGTGTCGGAGACGGAACACTAATGCGTTGAGCGATACACGACTATCGAGCAAAAGCGTGGCATCGGTTCTCGGGCCCATGACGAGCCGTTGCCTTGTGGTGTCGCAGCGTCACGTGCGTCGCCGGAACGGAACGAGTAGGGCCCAGGTCAGTCTGACGGGGTCCTTGGGGCCGTGCTCAGCAAGGCCGATCCGCATGCCGAGGTGCCCACCTTCGGGCTGGTCGGTATAGGTGCCGAACCACCGGTCCCAGATCGATAGGTTGAAGCCGTAGTTGCTGTCGTGCTCACGGCGCAGCGTCGAATGGTGCACGCGATGCATGTCCGGCGTGACGAGCACGGTGCGCAGAGCGCGGTCGATGGGCTTCGGCAGGTCGATGTTGGCGTGATTGAACATCGCACAGGCGTTGAGGATCACTTCAAAGGCCACGACGGCCAGTGCCGGCGCGCCGAGCGCGACGACCCAGACGATTTTGTAGATCATCGACAGCACGATCTCCACCGGGTGGAAGCGGATCGCGGTCGAGACATCGATGTCGGGATCGGCGTGATGGACCTGGTGGAGGCGCCAGAATAGTGGAATCTTGTGCGAAAGAAGGTGCTGAAGCCAGATTGCGAAATCGAGGATCACGAGGCTTAGGATGAGCGCGAGCCAGAACGGGACGCCGAGCCAGTGGAGCACGCCCCACCCGTAGCTTTCGGCAACGATCGCGGCGCCCACTGCGGCGAGTGGGGCCGCCACCGCGCCGATCAATTCTGGAAGGCGTGCGAGCAGGCGAACCGCTAAGCTGTCGATCCCGACAATCGCGAAATTGGTCACCCAGCGTTGAGCCTTCGGAGCTGCAAGAGTCCGCTTCGGTATCCAAAGCTCTAACGTCGCCATGATGACGAGCACGGCCGCAAACGCCGTAAACCGCAGCACGGGCTCTGATATTCCAGGAATCACGCCGGCAAGCACGTCAGTCATGGGAAGCGCTCCAAAGTCCACCCGCCCTTCGGCGGTTATCCCATACAAATTATAGAATGTATCAGCGGTCGATCCTCACAACTCTGCGAGCGCGACAATACGCCTAGGTCCAGCGTTCCGTCGTTCGTTGCGGCGTCGGACGAGGTTGACTGACGATCGGCGGAACGCAATGGTTGCTAGCAACTCTTTGATTTTATTGTTTTCCGCCAACCCTTGGTCGCGATCCAAGCCACGAAGGGGTACCAAGCGTCAGTGGCGCAACACGAGCGGTCGCCCGCCCACCTGGCATTCTCCAGAAGCGCTCGGCCGCGCAGGCACGTGTCAGTGACTGGATCCAGCCGAGAGCTGGAGGCCGACCACGCCTGCGATGACAAGGCCGAGACTTACCATCTTGAGCACAGTCACGCTCTCTCCGAACGCCCAGATACCAATCACTGCTGTGAGCGCCGTTCCGGCTCCAGACCAGATTGCATAGGCGATCGAGAGTTCGATCTCCTTGAGCACGATCGCAAGCCCGGTAAACGCGATGGCATAACAAATGAACACGCCGGCCGTCGGTCCGATGAGCGTGAAACCCTGCGACAGCTTCAGCATGGTCGATCCCGCGACTTCAAACACGACAGTCGAAGCCAGGAGAAGCCAGACGAACATCGAAAACCTCACAGATGCGAGCCAAGGGGTGATCGCTGCCGGCTTGGCATCCGGAGTGTTCGATGGTCAATCAGGCGTCATGACCAGTTTGCTGACCACCGAGGCTGCCGGGGCCTTATGGCCCCAGGACGCGGGCGCGCCACTGCGGAGTGTGGCCATCCCGCACCTGCTGCTCGCACACGGGGCAGGCGCCCCCATGGACAGCGCGTTTCTCGAAACGGTCTCAATGGAGGTCGTCGCTCAAGGCCTTACGGTTCATCGTTTTGAGTTCGCTTACATGGCCGAGCGGCGGGTGTCAGGCCGCCGCAGGCCACCTCCCAAGGTCGGGCTACTGGAGCCGGAGTTTCTGGCGGCCATCGAGGTCTGCCGCAGCCAGCTGCCGTCCAGCGCGCGCCTGTTCATTGGTGGCAAGTCCATGGGGGGACGCATCGCGACGCTGATTGCGGACCGGCTGTTCACGGCGGGCGTGATCGCTGGGTGTATTTGCCTCGGCTACCCTTTCCATCCCCAGGGACAGCCAGAGCGGCTGCGGATCGAACACTTGTCGAACTACCGGTGTCCGACCTTGATTGCGCAAGGTGAGCGAGACCCATTCGGCGCGCGCGATGCGGTCGAGGCTCAGGTTGGCCAAGGACGGATCGCTGCCAGCATTCGGCTGGTCTGGATTGGCGATGGCGATCATGAGTTCGGACCGCGTGCCAGGTCGGGCTTCACGCGCCGCGGCAATCTCGCGCAGGTGGCGGCGGCGATCGGCGCCTTTGTCCATGGCGGCTCAATTGCTCAATTGAGAGCCTGATGGTGCCCGAAGCCCAACTCGTAGCCGCTTTCTGTAGTCCGTCTGCCAGCCTTGTCAGGCGCCGAAATGAACTTCGGAAAGCAAAGGTTACGGGCAACATATTGGCTTGCTTGCCGCTTTTCGATCAGAGGTCCCTGGACGGCCGGCGCTGCGGATCGGGCAGAGGGCTTCTGGTCGGCGGCGCTAGACTTTCGTCGCGCAATTGTCACAGTCGAGCAACTTGCGCGCCTTGATCGGCCTGATTGATTGATCGCATCGGACGCCTGTTGTCGATGCCGTCATGGGTGGCGCCGCAAAAGAGGCGCTTGCAAATTTGGTCGTCATATTGCTGCAATGCACAAACACGGGGCTGTCGATATGGTGGCCGGCGGGCCAAGCCTAATCGTTCTCTCACAATGTTCTTTCAAAGCTTTGCACAGCCTTTAACGGCTTTGCATCGGGGTCCGCGCTAAGCTCGCAAGGTGACATGGCGAATGGACGAGCAAGACAAGATGCCAGGTGCGAAAAAGGTCTTCGTCAAGACCTACGGCTGCCAGATGAATGTCTACGACAGCGAACGGATCGTCGAGGCCCTGCAACCGCTCGGCTTTGCTGAAGTCGGCGCTATCGAAGAGGCGGACCTCGTTGTACTCAACACGTGTCACATCCGTGAAAAGGCGGCGGAAAAAGTCTATTCCGAACTCGGCCGTATCGGCCAGCTGAAAGCCGAGAAGCGAGAACAAGGCCGCGATCTGACGATTGCCGTGGCGGGCTGCGTCGCACAGGCCGAAGGCCAGGAAATCGTCCGGCGAGCGCCGGTCGTCGACATCGTCGTTGGCCCGCAGAACTACCACCGGCTGCCGGAATACGTGTTTGAAACGCAGCGCGAGAGCCGGAAAGTCGTGCGCGCCGAGTTCCCGGTCGAGGACAAATTCAATCACCTGCCCAAGCGGCGCGGCACAGGCTCTGTTTCCGCGTTCCTGACGGTCCAGGAAGGCTGCGACAAGTTTTGCACGTTCTGCGTCGTGCCGTACACGCGTGGGGCGGAGTTCTCGCGGCCCGTGGCCGATCTCATAGAGGAAGCACGTACCCTCATCGACCGGGGCGTACGTGAACTCACACTTCTTGGCCAGAACGTAAACGCCTATCACGGCGACAACGGCAGCGGCGGAACCGCGACGCTCGCGGACCTCATTCATGCGCTCGCCGACCTCGAAGGCCTCGAGCGGCTGCGCTACACGACGTCGCATCCGCGCGACATGACGCCAGATCTCATCGACGCGCATCGGAGCGTCGCAAAGCTGATGCCCTATCTGCACCTTCCATTCCAGTCTGGCTCGGACCGAATCCTCGCGGCAATGAACCGCAAGCATACCGCAGCCTTCTACATCGACTTGATCGAGCGGTTGCGTGCTGCACGGCCCGACTTGGCGCTCTCGACAGACATTATTGTCGGGTTCCCAGGCGAGCGTGAAGCTGATTTCGAGGCGACACTCGCGCTCGTTGAGCGGATCGGCTTTGCGCAAGCCTACTCGTTCAAGTACAGCCCGAGGCCTGGGACACCCGCGGCAGCACTTGGCGAGCAGGTGTCGGATGAGCTGAAAAGCGAACGCCTGCATCGTCTTCAGGCCGTCTTGATGCGCCAGCAGGCGTCGTTCAACAGCGATTGCGTGGGCAAGACGATGCCGGTTCTTTTCGATCGGCGTGGCCGCCACGAGGGGCAACTGGTCGGACGCTCGCCTTATCTCCAGTCGGTCCACGCCCATGCGGAAACTGCGCTGCTCGGCGCGATCTGCCCGGTCGAGATCCAGAGCGCCGGGCCGAACAGCCTGGCCGGTGTCGTCCACGCGCCCGACCGCTGAGCGTTCACTGTTGCCGGCTGTGGACAAGTCCGTAATACTGGCGCCATCTCTCTCGCGCATCCTGCATAGCTAGTGGGCGGCATGTTTCGAGTCGCCGCCCCGTAAGGTGAAACGCTCGCTTCGAGGTGGACATTGAGAGGCAGGTCTTGACGGGTGCACGCGGATTGGGCTCCGGGGCCCAGGCCAGGGCGGCGGGGCGTCCCGGGCCAAAGTCTACGGTCGCCAGAGGCTCTGTGCCCAAGGTGCGTGTTGTCGTCCCATTCGAGCGCAATGAGTTCCTGCCTCGACTGCTTGGCGAGTATGATCGCCATCTGGCGTTGATCGAGGATCGACTGGGCATCGATGCTCACGCCCACGGCAATGTCGTGATCCTTTCAGGCTCGCAGTCAGGCTGCCAGGTTGCGCGCGATGCGCTCGAGGCGCTCTATGCGCGCGTGGCCAAAGGCGAAGACATCGGCCCCGGCGATTTTGATGGCCTGCTGCGCCATCGGCGGCTGACCGATCATCCTTCGGACGGGCAGGCGCAGATTGCGACGCGCAAAAAGGTCGTCAAAGCCCGCACACCGACCCAGTCCCTCTATATGAACGCGATGGCGGCCTACGATCTTGTGTTCGGTATTGGGCCGGCCGGCACGGGCAAGACCTACCTCGCGGTCGCTCAGGCGGCGCAATGCCTGGAGTGTGGACAAGTCGAGCGGATCATCCTCTCGCGGCCAGCGGTCGAGGCCGGAGAGCGGCTCGGCTTCCTGCCCGGCGACATGCGAGACAAGGTCGATCCCTACCTCAGGCCGCTGTACGACGCGCTCTATGACCTGCTCCCGCCAGAAAAAGTCGAGCGCGACCTTGAAACCGGCGTCATCGAAGTGGCACCGCTCGCGTTCATGCGCGGCCGAACGCTTGCAAATGCGTTCGTCATCCTCGACGAGGCCCAGAACACGACGTCGATGCAGATGAAGATGTTTCTGACCCGGCTTGGCGAGAACGCCAAGATGGTGATCACGGGTGATCCGTCGCAAATCGATTTGCCGCCAGGTCAGGTTTCCGGCCTTGAGGAAGCTGTCCGCATCTTGAGTGACGTCGATGACGTGCGGGCGATCCGGTTCATTGACACCGACGTTGTTCGTCGGGATCTCGTCGCGAAAATTGTGCGTGCCTACGATGCTCAGGACGCTGCCAAGCTGACGGTGGGGCGTGCTCGCCCACAGGCTAGTCGCGTTGCAGCGCCAGAGCCGCTCGCACCGGTGGCGATTGACCTGCCTGCTGCTGCCGAAGTTCAGGGTCGGGAGCGGTTAGCTGACGACTGACGTTTGGCCCCTATCATTGGCCCCTAGCAGTTGTGGGATGTTTCGAGGTTTGCGTTCCCGTGAACGACGGTTCTTATGACTCTCTTGCTGGATCTGACGATGTGATGTTGTGCGAGCTTCACATCGATCCGGTCGATTATGCTGGCGACTGGTCGCGGGCAAAGCCTGGCGATCTTGGCCTCGTGGCCCGCGCCATCGTGTCGGAGATCAGGAGTGTCCCCGGGCTTGATTTCGCCGGCGTCGCGACCATCGTCTATGCGGATGATGAAACCATTCGGCGCCTCAACCGCGCGCATCGCGATATCGACAAGCCGACGAATGTGCTGAGTTATCCCGCGTCAGGCCACACAATGCTCGACCAAAGGGAAGAGCCAGCAGCGCTCGGTGACGTGGTTCTGGCCTTAGAGACCATCGAGGCGGAAGCGCTTGAGCTTGGCATCTCGGCGGGCGATCACACAATTCACTTGATTGTCCATGGTATCCTTCATCTGCTCGGGTATGATCATGAGCAGGAGGATGAGGCCGACGTGATGGAAGCGCGAGAGCGTGCGATCCTTGCGATGCTTGGGCTTCACGATCCCTATCCCGAGGCCCGTTGCCCGGGCGAGTGACGCCAATCGAGTGGATCGTCGCGCCAAAACCGCTTCATGGCCGCAACGTCTGATTGATTTTGGCGCGACATGAGGGTCACGAACAACATCAATGACTTAGTTTGGCGTTTCTCGCACCATGATTGATTGCGAACGCGGTCCAGTGATCGGTCAATCAAGGCGTGACGCCCCACGAGTGAGACCCTGCCAATCTCGGCACGTAACCCAAGGAGGCCTTCGTTTCCGTCCCGCCGGGCTTGCCCTCAGCAAGCCGAAACAGACGGAAGCCCGCAGTTGACGACCATGGCTCTACAGAACGCGCAAGTCCCGTCTGCCGAACCATCCGCGAAGCCGGATGCTCACTCCGATGGCTCGCTCCCTGACCGAAGTCCCGGCCGCGGTGAGCGGCCATCCATCGAGTCACCTCAACGGCCAGCGCAATCGCCACTGGACGTTGAAGAAAAACAAGGTGCAGCGCCATTGCCTTCGGGCGCGGGTGGCGGAGATCCTCCGACCGCCGTTGGCTGGCTCGCTG
Source organism: Hyphomicrobiaceae bacterium (assembly GCA_050330095.1). Classification (GTDB taxonomy): domain Bacteria; phylum Pseudomonadota; class Alphaproteobacteria; order Rhizobiales; family Hyphomicrobiaceae; genus JBCBWG01. The sequence goes on along the minus strand of JBHJOC010000086.1, from coordinate 24,021 downwards.
CGGTGAAAGCTGCACTGGGGCTTGGACAATCGAGCCTTCGAGATACGCTCGAGGAGGCTCTGCGCGACGACCAGGAAACCCATGCCTTTTCGGCTCAGGAGCGCGACATGCTCCTTCGGCTGTTGCGCTATGGGACGCTGCGCGTCGACGACCTGATGATCCCGCGCGCCGACATCATCGCCGTCGAGGAAAGTGAGACCATCGAGAGCGTGCTGCGCGAGTTCGTGAAGAGCGGATTTTCGCGCATGCCGGTTTACGTGGACACCCTCGATGACCCGCGTGGCGTGATCCACATCAAGGACCTTATTCAGTGCATCGTCGAAGCAGCCGACCCTTCGCTGCAGGGTTCGCCCCAAACCGCTGCTGTGCCGTCGACGATACTGCCTGTTCATGAGCCGATGGCCCCGTCGCCAGGTACAGAGCAAGATGGTGCCGAGAGCGCGGGGCTCCCCCTCCTCGATCTTGCACGTTTCGATCTATCGAAACCTCTTTCGCAGCTGAAAGTGCGCCGGCCGCTCCTTTACGTGCCGCCGTCGATGCCGGCCATGAACCTGCTGATCAAGATGCAGGCGAGCAGAGTTCACCTGGCGCTGGTGGTCGATGAGCATGGCGGGACCGACGGCCTCGTGACCATCGAAGATCTCGTCGAGCAGATCGTCGGTGAGATCGACGACGAGCATGATGAGGATGAGGCACTGATCACGCGCGACCCCAAGGGAGGCTTGCTCTGTGCAGCGCGCGCCCCAGTCGAGGACCTCGAGGCCATGCTCGACATCAAGCTGCTGACGGAGGACGAGGCCGACGACATCGACACGATCGGTGGACTGGTCTTCTCACTCGTTGGCCGCGTCCCGTCCCGTGGCGAACTGATCCCCCATCCAATCGGTCTTGAGTTTGAAGTCCTCGACGCGGACCCGCGGCGGATCAAGAGGCTCAAAGTGCACCTCGGCAAGCTCAACAATGGATCTGGCAGTGGCTCTGGTCGAGATCCGGCGCCCCCTGGGCGAGCTCCACACACTGTCGCCACGTCGGGAGTGCCGCGTGACGCGCCTCGGGCAAAGTGAACCGCTCACCCTGGGGCAAGGGCGTGATGGACGGCCCAAGTGGCACAGGCGGCGCGGGCGGCGGAGCCATCGCACCGGCATCGCTGGGTCAATCGGCGCGCCGGTCCTTGCAAGCCTGGACAGGCGCTCTTCCGCAGTGCTTGCGATCATCGCAGGGGCCCTGTCCAGTCTCGCCTTTGCACCGTTTTTTCTCGCGCCTGTTCTGGTGCTCACACTGCCCGTTCTGTTCGTTCTGACGCGCACGGGTCGCACCCTTCGGTTCGGCGAAACCGGTGTCGGCGCTGCGCTGCGTGCCGCTGGTGTGGGTTGGCTGTTCGGCTTCGGCTTCCACCTCGTCGGGTTGCATTGGGTCGGCCATGCATTTCTTGTGCAGGCCGACGTCTTCGCGTGGGCGCTGCCCTTCGCGGTGACGTTGATGCCAGCGGGGCTCGCGTTATTCGTTGCTGCAGCAATGGCGATTGCGCGGCTGGTGCCGGCGTCGCGGGTCCACCCGGTTGCGACCTTCGCGATCGCACTCGCCGTGGCCGAGTATCTCCGCGGCACCATCCTCACAGGGTTCCCCTGGAATACGATTGGCTATGCCCTGACCTGGCCTGACCCGCTGATGCAATCGGCGAGTGTGTTTGGCATCTATGGGTTAACGCTGATCGTCGTGCTGCTTGCCGTTGCGCCCTGGTCTGTGCTCGGCCGCCGGCTCACGACGCACTCAGCGCTGAGGGCTCTCGGGGTTCTCGCGATTCCATTGGCAGCGCTCTGGGCTTTCGGCGCGGCTCGGCTTGCGGGTGAGCCGTTGACGGCCGGCTCGAACGTGCCCGGCATCGTCGTCCGTCTCGTCCAGCCGAGTATCGATCAAACAGACAAATGGCGCCCCGAACTCCAGCGCGACATCTTCGACCGGCATATCGCATTGTCACGCCTCGGGCCGAATGGAGCCGTCGGCTTCGGCAGTGTCACACACCTGATCTGGGCTGAGGCGGCCATGCCGTTCCGCCCGCTCGAGTCGGCCGTAGCGCTTGGGGAGCTTTCTGACCTCATTCCCGAGGGGGTCACGCTGATCAGTGGGATCCTGCGGCGCGATCCGCAGACTGCGCAAGCCTTTAACAGCGCCGCCGCATTCGCTTCGGATGCCAGCCTGACCGCACTCTATGACAAGGTGCATCTGGTCCCCTTCGGCGAGTATCTGCCATTTCCGACGCTGCTCGACGCGATCGGCTTTGAAACGTTGGTGCGCGAGCGTGGCGGCTTCGCGTCCGGACCGGGCCCTCGTCGCACCATGGCGGTACCCGGGCTGCCGCCCGTTGAAATGCTGATCTGCTATGAGGCGATCTTTCCCCACGAAGTCGGCCGGACGGAGGAGCGACCAGGGCTCCTGCTCAACTTGACGAACGATGGCTGGTTCGGGACGTTCTCGGGCCCCTACCAGCACTTTCACCAGACACGGGTACGTTCAGTCGAGCAGGGTGTGCCGCTGATCAGGGTTTCCAACAACGGGATCTCTGCCGTTGTCGATGCTCATGGGCGCGTGCTGGCGCGCCTCGACCTCAACGCGATTGGAACGCTCGACCATGCCCTGCCAGCGGCAACGAGCGCGCCACCAGTCTATGCGGTTCATGGCGAACGCATCTTCGCGGCCCTTCTCCTGACGGTCTTGGCCGGCGGTCTCCTGCTTCGGCGCAAGTCCAGACCGCGCGGCATGACGGCCACGGCTCAACCTTGACCACGGCTACATTCGCTGCAACAAGGCCGCCCGAGCCGGGTCGGTTATGACCGCAGCGGCCTCGCGTCTCGTGGTTGTTGTTTTGCGCGGGTCGGACGGTTGACCCAAGCGCGGGCGATCTCAGGAGCAGGTGTCGCCGCGACCGGCGCGTTCGATCCCACACCGCGCCGCCGGAGTTCCAACGCGCGCTGCACACGCCACTTAGCTTGCCAACAGAGGGGGCCATCGGTGTCTCGATCGTCTTTTGTTTTTACGAGTGAATCGGTTTCCGAGGGGCATCCTGACAAGGTTTGCGACCGGATTTCAGACGAGGTCGTTGACCTGTTTTTCCGCCGCGGCGTCGAAGAAGGGATCGATCCTTGGACGATCCGCGCCGCCTGCGAAACGCTTGCGACCACGAACCGCGTCGTCATCGCCGGTGAGTATCGCGGCCCGAAGAGCGTGACGGTCCGCGATATTCAGGAACTCACACGGGCGGCAATCAAGGACATCGGTTACGAACAGGCAGGCTTTCACTGGGCCAATGCCAATATCGAAGTTCTCCTGCATCCCCAGTCTGCCGACATCGCACAGGGCGTCGATGGCAAACAGCCGTCCAACCAGGAAGAGGGTGCGGGCGATCAGGGCATCATGTTTGGCTATGCCTGTGACGAGACGCCGGAACTCATGCCTGCGCCGATCTATTACGCGCACAAGATCCTGCGGGAACTGGCCGCAGCGCGCAAAGCGAACGAAAGTGGTGCAGGTCGTCTCGGTCCGGATGCCAAAAGCCAAATCACCATCCGCTACGAGGGCGGACGGCCCGTTGAGGCGACCCAGATCGTGCTGTCGCATCAACATCTTGTCGAAGACATGACCTCGGAAGATGTGCGTGAAATCGTCGAACCCTACATCCGCCACGCGCTGCCTACGGGTTGGGTCACAGACAAAACCGTCTGGCACGTCAACCCGACAGGCAAGTTCTTCATAGGCGGCCCTGATGGAGATTGCGGTCTGACGGGCCGCAAAATCATTGTCGATACCTACGGCGGGGCTGCCTTGCACGGCGGCGGCGCGTTCTCGGGCAAGGACCCGACCAAGGTCGACCGGTCGGCAGCTTACGCGTCCCGCTATCTCGCGAAAAACGTCGTTGCAGCCGGTCTTGCCCGGCGTTGCACCATCCAGCTTTCGTACGCGATCGGTGTCGCTCGGCCGCTGTCGATCAACGTCAACCTGCATGATACGAGCGATACGGATGAAGCCAAGCTCGAGAAGGTCCTTTCCGAGATCATGAACCTGTCCCCATCGGGCATCAGGCGCCATCTCCACCTCAACCGCCCGATCTATGCGCGCACGGCCGCCTATGGTCATTTCGGTCGTGAGCCCGACGGCGATGGCGGATTCTCCTGGGAGGCAACCGACCTCGTCGACGCGCTCAGGTCTGCGATGTCCTGAACCCACGTTACAGCGCGCTGTGGGTGAGACGGACCCGGGCGCTGTGGCTTGTGAGCCCGAGACGGCACGATGCGGCGCGAAGACAAGAGAACAGAGCTGCGCTCTTATGGGCGCAGACGAACACGGCGGCTGACAGAGCGACAACAGTCACTGTTTGACAGGGTCGGGCCCGCGGTCGCGTGCGTTGCGGGCGAATCACAACTATCGCCCAGGTTTCGGGCCGCACTGGCGCGTGGGGCTTGCCGCACCTGGCTCGAAATCGGCTTCGGTGGCGGCGAGAACCTGATTGCTCAGGCCAAGTCGAATCCGCAGGTCACGGTCGTCGGGTGTGAGCCGTTCGTCGACGGGTGCGTCAAGGCTTACGACGCACTTGAAGCGTCCGGCGTCGAAAACGTGTTCATCCATAACGATGATGCCCGCGCACTGCTCGATCTGATGCCGGCCGCCTCGTTGGCGCGCGTCTTCGTCCTGTTCCCGGATCCTTGGCCGAAACGTCGCCACGCGAAACGACGGCTTGTCGGTCCGTCGCTGCTCGACCGCCTGGCGCGCGTCATGACCCCTGGCGGGGAGCTCAGGGTTGCAACAGATTGCGCAGACTACGCCCGAACGATCCTGCTGGCGGTCCACCATCATGCCGACTTCGTCTGGACGGCGCAGCGAGCGGCGGACTGGACAGTGCCTCCGCAGGACTGGATCCCAACGCGTTATGAGATGAAGGCGACGCGAGAGGGCCGCAGTTCATGCTACTTTAGTATTATGAGGCGTCCGTGCGGCTCTTAAGCGACTGAGAATCAAATGCGCGCGAATTAGCTTGCCTGCCAAAAAACTGTCAAAAGTGCCTTGCGCGCAGGCACACCTTGGCCTAGCGTAAGGTCGCTCATGATCATCTCAACTCTGGGAGCGGGCCTGCAAAGGTCTGCTCTTTTTTCTTTGCGCAAATTGTCGCCATAGCTCGCGCAGTATGCGCTCGGATCAAGGCAGCCGCTTGAGAAAATCGTCAGCCGTTGGAATAGGTTCGGAGGCTTCAGTGAGCCGGGGTGAAAGCGAGGAGCGCGAGCTGCCTCCTGGTTTCCATGATCGTTTCCTGCGAGAGGATGGGCTCGTTGCAAAGATTGCCGACCTGATCGAGCCGACACTCGTCGATCTCGGCTATCGTCTGGTGAGGCTGCGTCTGATCAGCGGCAAGGAACAGACCCTGCAGATCATGGCCGAGCGACCTGACGGTACAATGGGTGTCTCGGACTGCGAACGTGTGTCGCGGCAAATTTCGCCGCTGCTCGACGTTCATGATCCATTGCCTGGGGCTTACCGGCTCGAAGTGTCGTCGCCCGGGATTGATCGCCCGCTGGTTCGCCCGTCCGACTTTGAAGACTGGGCTGGCTATGAGGTTCGCGTCGAATTGCGAGAGGCGGTTGACGGACGCAAACGATTCAAGGGCACGCTCGAAGGTTTTTTGGACGACGAAGTCAGAGTGGAGGTTGACCTGGATCGCCAGGGACGCCACGTGATTGGTCTCCCGTCAGACCTGATCGAAGATGCCCGGCTCGTGCTGACGGATGATCTGGTGCGCGAGTCCCTTCGCCGCGCAAAGGCGGTCCGTGAAGGTAAAATGGCTGGTGCCAGCGCGCAGCAACTGGACGCCGGCGACAAGTCAAGTGGTGGCGCTGTCGACGGTGCCGCCGGCGCGGCCGCAGCAGATGATCTTGGCGATGGGTCAGAAGTGCCCGACGACGTCCAATTGGACGTGGTCAGCCATGACGAGACCATCGGCACGTCAGATGATGAAGCGGACCGCGCCGATTGAGATCGCTGACGGATGAAGGTGCAGCGGCTCAGCCGTGGCACACGTGTTCGCCGGCAGTACCACCAAGTGGGTAAGAGACCCAGCTTGGACGTTGTGAAGTTTTGGGATCGAGAAGAGCGAACGATATGGCCATTTCGGGTGTGAGTGCGAACCGCCTCGAACTCTTGCAGATTGCTGATGCCGTCGCGCGTGAGAAACTGATCGACAGAACGATCGTGATCGATGCGATGCAAGATGCGATACAGAAAGCGGCTCGGTCGCGCTACGGCGCCGAGAACGACATTCGTTGCTCGATCGATCCGCGGACGGGTGAAACGCGGCTGACGCGCGTGATGTCGGTCGTCGAGGATGTCGAGAACGAAGCGACGCAGCTGACGCTTGAGGATGCGCGCCGTCGAAAGCCGGATGCTGAAATCGGCGAGGTTCTCGTTGAAGAGTTGCCGCCTCTGGATTTCGGCCGTGTCGCGGCCCAGAACGCCAAGCAGGTCATCGTCCAGAAGGTGCGGGATGCCGAGCGCGAGCGCCAGTTCGAGGAATACAGGGACCGCGTCGGCGAGATCATCAACGGCCTTGTGAAACGGGTCGAGTACGGCAACGTGATCGTCGATCTCGGTCGTGCCGAAGCGATCATTCGTCGCGACGAGATGATCCCCCGCGAGCAAGCCAAGTACAATGAGCGCATCCGCGCCTACTGCTACGATGTGCGCCGCGAGCCGCGCGGGCCGCAGATATTTCTGTCACGCACGCGGCCGGAGTTCATGGCGAAGCTGTTCGCCATGGAAGTCCCTGAGATCTACGATGGCATCGTGGAGATCAAGTCGGTTGCTCGCGATCCCGGCTCGCGTGCGAAAATCGCGGTCATTTCAAAGGACTCCTCCATCGATCCGGTCGGCGCCTGTGTCGGCATGCGGGGGGCTCGCGTGCAGGCCGTTGTCGCCGAGCTTCAGGGCGAGAAGATCGATATCATTCAATGGGTCCCCGACGAGGCGAGCTTCATCGTCAACGCGCTTGCGCCGGCCGAGGTCAGTAAAGTTGTCCTCGACGAGGATGCTGAGCGGATCGAGGTCGTCGTGCCTGAGAGCCAGCTGTCGCTTGCGATCGGTCGCCGCGGCCAGAACGTACGCCTCGCGTCGCAGCTGACCGGATGGGACATCGACATCCTGACCGAGGATGAGGAAAGCCGCCGCCGTCAGGCGGAGTTCAACGAACGCTCGGCGATGTTCATGCAGTCGCTCGACGTCGATGAGGTCATCGCGCAGCTGCTCGCGACGGAAGGCTTTGGCAGCGTTGAGGAAGTTGCCTACGTCGATCTCGACGAGATCGCGAGCATTGAAGGCTTCGACGAGGAAATGGCGGAGGAAATTCAGACCCGCGCCCGAGAACATCTCGAACGCCTTGAGCAGGAACGCGATGAGCGGCGCAGGGAACTCGGGGTCTCGGACGACCTTGCGAACGTGGCCGGAATGTCAACGGCGATGATGGTTGCGCTCGGCGAGAACGGCATCAAGACGCTCGAAGATTTCGCGGATTGCGCGACGGACGAGCTGCTTGGTTGGGTCGAAAAGCCAGCCGAGCGCGGCAGCCCTGCCGTTCGCCACAAGGGCTATCTCGAAGGGTTCGATCTCGGCAAATCGGATGCCGAGGAAATGATCTTGGCTGCGCGCATCCTGCTTGGCTGGATCAACATGGACGACTTGCTCGTTGAAGGCGAGGATCACGGTGGCGTCGATCTTGAGGATGCAGACCTTGGCCTCGATGACGGCGCCGACGCCGCAGACACCGATGCAGCCGACGCTGCGGGTGAGCGCTCCGGTTCCGGTGTCTGACGGTGATGCGCAGCGAGCGAGGCAGGAGGGCGTGCGACGGTGACGGAGACGTCGGACAGGCTGGAGCCGGTGCCTGCGGAAGGGCATGTGCCCGAGCGCACGTGCCTCGTCACGCGTACCCATGCAGCGCCTGACGACCTGATCCGCTTCGTTCGTGACCCGACTGGAATGGTTGTTGCGGACCTGCGCCGCAAGCTTCCGGGACGAGGCGCTTGGGTTGGCGCGCGCCATCACCTCGTCGGCGAGGCCGTTCGCAGGCAAGCCTTTGCACGCAGCTTCAAACAGCAGGCCGCTGCTGCGACAGCGTTAGCCGATGATGTAGCAGCACTGTTGCGGCGCGACGTCGTCCAGGCGCTGGCGCTTGCAAACAAGGCTGGCGAGGTCGTCTGCGGACAGATGAAGGTTGAGGCTGCGATTTCGGCTGGGGCAGCGCATGCCCTTGTCCAAGCATCAGATGCGAGTGACGACGGTCGCGAGCGGATGCGCAGGCGCTATCACGCAGCGTGCCGGGAGACTGACCGACCGGAAACCATCTGCGAAACCCTGACGGTCGACGAAATGAGCTTGGCATTGGGCAGGCTCAATGTGGTACACGCTGCGCTCATTGGGTGGAGTGCAGCCCGACTGTTCGCCACTGCCTCAGAGCGACTCCGGCGCTACGGAACGAACGAACCGCTCCGCGAGCCAACAGAGTTGTCCCGCTGAGTGCGCGACGGAACGTTGTGGATTGGGCAGCCGCCGCCCAGAAAAACAGGATCAGCATGACAGATTCGAAAGAGACCACCGACAAGACAGGATCCGGCCGGCCAGCGCTACAGTTGAAGCGCACGGTCGAGGCTGGGGTGGTCAATCAGAAATTCAGCCACGGCCGCACGAAGTCGGTCGTGGTCGAGAAAAAGAAAAAGCGAGCGGTCGCTGCCGCGTCGGTGCCTCCTGCTGCGCCGGCGGTGCCAGCCCCCGAGCGGGACGTACGCCGGCCCGCCCAGCCCACGACACGGTCAACGACGTCAGCGCCGCGCGGGGGACGCCCCAGTCAGCCAAGCGGCCTCTCTGAAAACGAACTTGCTGCGCGGGCCAAGGCTCTTGCCGCAGCGCAAGTCCGTGCTGTTGAAGAGGAGCGTCGCCGCGTCGCGGAGGCCGAACGGCTCGCTCAAGAGCAGGCTGAACGGGAAGCGCGTGAGAAGGCAGCTGCAGAGGCGGAGCGCAAACGGCTCGCCGAAGAAGCAATCCGCAAGGCAACCGATCAGGTCACGCCAGAGCCCGTCATCTCCAAAGCACCCGAGCCTGAGCAATCTCCGGCCACAGCGCGGCAACAGTCGGAGCCCGCTTCAGCGGATCAATCTCCGCAACGTGGCGATCCGCGCGAGCGTGTGCCAACAGATCGTCCGTCCGGTGACCGGCCGGCCGCGCGACCATCTGCTTCAGATCGCGGGGCACCGGATCGTCGCGGCCAGGATCGCAGTTTCGACCGTGGAGCCGGCGATCGTGGAGCCGGTGGTGCACCGCCTCGCCGCGATCGGGCGCCAACGGCGCCGGCTGCGCGCGCGAGCGAGCGGGTTCTCGATGCCCCCATAGGCATGATCGCCCCAATGATCGTGACCAGGACGGATCGGGCGCCCGCAAAAGCGCCCGCCAAGCCTGAGGTTGAGCCGATTCGGCGCACGATCCGTGCGCCGGAGCCCGCCGCGCGTGAAGACGACGACGCTCCGGGCAAGAAAAAGGGTGGGCCTGCCGCTGCCAAGGCGCCACGCTCGACCGTTCGTGGCGAGCCGGCGCGGGTGCGCGGCAAGCTCACGATCTCGAACGCCCTCGATGAGCGTCAGCGCGAACGTTCGCTGGCGTCGCTCAAACGCAAGCGAGAGCGTGAGCGCCAGCGCGCAATGGGTATCGAGGTTTCTCGCGAGAAAATCACGCGCGATGTGGTGATCCCGGAAGTCATCACGATCCAAGACCTCGCGAACCGCATGACCGAGCGGGCCGTCGATGTCATCAAGTTCCTGATGAAACAGGGCGCGATGCATCAGATTAACGACGTGATCGACGCCGATACCGCGCAGCTGATCGTCGAAGAGTTCGGACATACGCCAAAGCGCGTCTCAGAGGCCGACGTCGAGGAAGGCTTCTTGGGTGCCGCCGATTTCGACGATGTTCGGCTGCCGCGGCCGCCGGTCGTCACGATCATGGGCCACGTCGACCACGGCAAGACGTCGCTCCTCGACGCCCTGCGCTCGACCAATGTTGTCGCTGGCGAAGCCGGCGGGATCACTCAGCATATCGGCGCCTATCAGGTGACAGCTCCGAACGGGCAACTGATCACGTTCATCGATACGCCGGGCCACGCGGCATTCACGGCGATGCGCGCCCGCGGCGCCAGGGTGACCGATATCGTCGTCCTGGTCGTTGCAGCCGACGATGGTGTGATGCCGCAGACGGTCGAAGCCATCAACCATGCGAAGGCCGCCGGCGTTCCGATCATCGTTGCAATCAACAAGATCGACAAACCCGACGCCGAACCGCAACGTGTCCGCACCGATCTTCTCAACCACGAAATCGTCGTCGAAAGCATGTCGGGCGATGTTCTTGAGGTCGAGGTCTCCGCCTTGAAGCGGATGAACCTCGAAGGCCTCCTTGAGGCGATCGCGCTGCAAGCTGAACTGCTCGACCTGCGCGCAAACTCAGAGCGGTCGGCGGAGGGCTTCGTGATCGAGGCGAAGCTTGAGAGGGGCCGCGGTCCAGTCGGCACCCTGCTCGTTCAGCGCGGAACACTCGCGGTCGGCGACATCGTGGTTGCTGGCATGAGCTGGGGCCGCGTCCGCGCACTGATCAACGACAAGGGCGAGAACGTCGAGCGCGCTGGTCCTTCGTCGCCGGTCGAGGTGCTGGGCTTCGACCAACCGCCGGAAGCTGGCGACCAGTTCGCCGTCGTCGAGAGCGAGTCGCGGGCACGCGACATCACCGAGTACCGCGTCCGCAAGCGTCGCGAGCGGCTGGGTGCCGCAGGTGGCACGCGCACGCTCGAGCAGATGATGCAGCAACTGAAGGACGAGGGCGAAAAAAAGGAACTCGCTCTCGTCGTCAAGGGCGACGTTCAAGGTTCGGTCGAGGCAATTGCCGGTGCGCTGCAGAAGCTGTCGACGAGCGAGGTCGAAGCCCGGATCATCCACTCGGGGGTCGGCGGCATAACAGAGTCAGACGTGACATTGGCCAACGCCTCGAATGCCGTGGTGATCGGATTTAATACCCGCGCCAACGTTCAGGCCAAGCAGGCAGCAGAACGTGATGGCGTCGAGATCCGTTACTACAACATCATCTACGATCTCGTGGATGATGTGAAAGGCGTGATGTCAGGACTGCTCGCGCCGACGATCCGCGAGATCTTCCTTGGCAATGCCGAAATCCTGCAGGTCTTCAATATCTCGAAGGTCGGCAAGGTCGCCGGGTGCAGGGTCACGGAGGGTCGAGTCGAACGCGGTGCCAAGGTCCGCCTGGTCCGCGACGACGTTGTGATCCACGAGGGCACGCTGTCTATGCTCAAGCGCTTCAAGGACGATGCGCGGGAGGTGACGGCAGGTCAGGAATGCGGGATGTCGTTTGCCAACTATCAGGACCTGAAAGAGGGCGACGTGATCGAGTGCTTCCAGGTCGAGCAGGTCAAGCGGACACTATGATTGGGCCCGGCGCGGCGACGTCAATCCTGCGCGGCGTCACGCAGCCGTGCACGCGCAGGCCCCGTCCAACATCGTGCAGGCGATCAGCCTGTGCCTTGCATCAGGCGACGATGGCAAGGCATCGCTGGGTCGTTCAGGCTCGGTGTGTCGGGTGATACAGCCCGCCTCCCCGCTTTCCTTAGTTCGTGAGCCACCCTCGTCAGACGCCGAAACGAACTACGGAAAGCAAAGGGTGCCAGCAACATATTGGATCTCAGGCCGCTTTTCGATCAAAAGTCCCCGGCAGGCGCGTGTTGAGGATGGTGCAGGGACTTCCGATCGGCGGTACGAGATGTGGTGGTCTCGCCCAAGCGGATGGCTGTTTCATCGCGCAGAACACACCACAGGTTGCGGGTGCTTGCTGGCCATCTGCTGGTGCAATCGGCGCGTGAACCTCGCGTGCGCGTTGTGTTCACGAAGACATCACCGACGTGTTCCAGCCTGCTAGGACACGGAGCCGATCGAACGTGGCTGCTGGACTTCTGGGCTCCGCAGACGGCTCTGGCGCGAACAAGAACTCCCTTTCTCATGGAGAACGAGACTGGCCCGACGTGTGAAATCTTCCGCAACGACCGAAGGTCCCTCGCAACGCCAACTGCGTGTCGGCGAGGCCATCCGGCATGCGCTGTCGTCCATGCTGATGCGCGGAGACATCCACGATGACGTGCTCGCGACGACGACGGTGACCGTACCAGAAGTGCGGTGCTCGCCCGACCTTCGCAACGCGACGGTGTTTGTAATGCCTCTCGGCGGGGAGCGTCGCGACGAGGTCCTCGCCGCATTGCGGGCCAATCAGAAATACATCCGCGGAGCCGTAGCGCGTGCGGTCAACTTGAAGTACGCCCCTCAGCTCTCGTTCAAGGTCGACACGACCTTCGACGAAGCGCAACGCATCGGCAGAGTTTTGGCACAACCGGAGGTTCGGCGTGACCTTGCCGAGCAGGCTCATCATGACGATGCCGTTCCCGCCTCGGATGATGGTCAGGTGCCTCCGACGAGGGAAGACGACAGCCTCGCCTGATGCACTGTGTCGAGAGGCCAATTGCTGCGGAATGGGATTGTGATGGCGAGACGCAACGCCCGCGGGCGCGCGATAAATGGATGGCTCATTCTCGACAAGCCGCTCGGCATGACGTCGACGCAGGCCGTCAATGTGGTCAAGCGGTTGTTCGACGCGCGTAAGGCGGGCCATGCCGGCACGCTCGATCCGCTTGCGACCGGGGTCCTGCCGATTGCATTCGGCGAAGCGACCAAAACGATGAGCTACGCCGTCGATGGCCACAAGGGCTATCGCTTCACAGTGCGCTGGGGCGTCGAGACATCCACGGACGATGCGGAGGGCGAGGTCGCGCGATGCTCGGACCTCAGGCCGAAGCTCGATCAGATCGAGGCTGCGCTCGATCAGTTTGTCGGCGAGATCGAGCAGGTGCCGCCGAAGTTCTCTGCGATCAAGATCGCCGGCCAGCGTGCCTATGACCTTGCACGTGATGGCGAGGAGGTTGAGCTCAAGGCCCGCCTCGTTGAAGTCACCGAACTTCGTGTCGTCGATATGCCCGACGATGACCACGCCATTCTCGAGGCTGAATGCGGCAAAGGGACTTATGTGCGCGCGATCGCCCGTGATCTCGGCCGGGTGCTCGGCTGTCTCGGCCATGTCTCTGCCCTTCGCCGCACACGCGTTGGTGCATTCGAGCAAGAGATGGCGGTGTCGCTGGAGGATCTTCGGGCCGCAGCTCAGGTGGCTCAGCGCGATCCCGTTGCGGCGCCGCTGGAAGCGACAAGCTTGACGCGCACCGGGGAGGCGGCCGACGTGGCCCTGTTGGACGGCTGCGCGGCTGACCAGCCACTCTTGAAGGACTATCTGCAACCCGTCGCAGCCCCTCTCGATGGGATGGAGGAACTCGCCGTTGGCACGGGTGAGGCGCAGCGCCTCAGGCGGGGCCAATCGATCCTACTCCGAGGGCGGGATGCACCCGTCTTCACGGGGCCGGCCTATGTGACCTGCAAAGGTCAGCTCGTGGCGGTTGGCGATGTGGACCAGGCGACGTTCGTGCCCACCCGCGTGTTTAATCTCTGAACACGTCGAGCGGTCCAACTGTCGCACAGGCCTCCGTCACAGATTGACGATCAAGGCCCGACCCATGCGCCAGCAAACCTCTCTCCGTCCCATCTCCAGACAGCCCGCCGATGCAGCGGTGCGTCAAGCTTCAGCCACTCGATCCGCTCTACGACCGTGCGAACGACGACGAAGTTCGCGAATGCTTCTTCGTCGCCGAGCAGAGGCAGGCTTGCCTCGGGATCATCGATCGCGGTCCCGGGACATCGCGCCTGCCTGTAGATCGCGGCAGTCCCAGCGTGCAGGCTCGACCATGCTTTGGTCGCCACCTCGTCTCCTGCGTGGCAGGAAGCCAAGCTCGCGATCCTGAACTGCTCCCGGTGGCGAGGGTCCCACATGTGCCAGGCGAGGCGACGGTCTTTTGCCAACTCTCGAATCTTCGCGCTACGACAGTCGGTGTGAAACTCGAGGCACCGTGACGTGGGCTCGACCCGTCTCAGAACAATGGTGCGCGATCGCGGGCTGCCGTCGACCCCGATTGTCGCGATGCTCGGCGTGTTGAGCGGCGAACGCTTGTCTGCCGAGCCCCTGACGAGGGCGGCCCAGATCCGTGCCAGGGTCTCATCCAGAAGGCGCGATGCAGTCTGAAGGTCTTTCACGGTTGCGCCGCCGCCCACTCCCATCCGATCTCGTGCCAACGGCGCGGGCTGCATGGTCGAGCCAAGGCCCGGCAGCCCACCCCACCTTGGTTAGCCGACGTGATAGAGCGTATCGAACGTGCGGGGGTCGTAGCTCTGCTGCGCAAACAACGATCCGCGCGTCAGGATCGACACGGCATCGTGGCTGTGAAGCGATTCCTGATGGCTCGCGATGACGCGGAAGTCGCCGACACTGGCATTCTCCTCCAGTGCTTCGCACAACAGCCGCACGGCGTCCTCGACGAAGATCGGGTTGGAGCCGTTGAGTTCGGCGAATGCCTGCTCGTCTTCCCGCTTGACCATCACCTGTGTCTCGGTTGCGATTGCCCCAACGCACAGGTCGACGATGTCTTCAATCCACAGGCGGCCCTGATCACTCAGAGCCACAGACACCCGCGCGACGGATCTTTGCGAATGCGGCGTCGCAATCTGTCCACGCACGTCGCGTGCGTGCTCCGACAGCTCCAGTGAGCAAGGGCACGTCGACGAGTAGACATAGTCGAGATGAATAACCCGCGTGGAAACGCCATCGGCTCGGATCAACTCGAACGCGACGTCGTAATACTGGTACCCCTCAAGGCCGCTGCGCAACGAGCGCTTGAGCATCGGATAACGGAATCGAAGCTGAATGCGAGCATCGAAGCTTTCGAGATCTGCGAGATAGCTGTCGACCACGGCCTCGATTTTTTCAAAGTCGAACGGCTCGTCGGCATGGCCGTAAAACGAGCGCATGATGCGGCTCATGTTGATGCCCTTTTTCTGAGCCTCAAGCGACACAGAGCCCGTCACCGACGTCTCGAGCGTAAGCGTCCCGCCATCACGCTTGCGGTAGGTCAGCGGCAGCCGGAAGTTCGATATGCCGACGTGCTGGATCTTCGCGCGCGCGCCTTTGATCAGGCTCGCAGGGCCGTTCTGCAGGTCGGGCATCGATGCGCGGTACGCAGCATCGGGCACAAAGTCGTGCGGATATGTGCGGTTCAGCGGGCGGCGTGCGCCGAGGGCGGTCGCGCGCAACCCAAACGCTGCAGCCAGTTGCGGCTCGGTTTCGACGAGCCGACGAAGCTTTGCGAGCTCGACTTCGATCTCGTCACGCGTGAGCGCAGCCGTATCGTCCGCCGCTTCGGGCGCAATCTTACCAACAAACAGGGTCAATGGGGCGTCTCCTGGAGTGCCTACGCTGCGCAGGTGCCAGCGAGGTCTTAACGACCAACGGAGTGAGGCGGATCAGGTCGCGATCGCGCTGGGCTGAGATGAACGGCTCCTGCGAGCGGTTCATCCGGTTGATCGATCCGTTCGAGGTTAGAACTGGCCTCGGCGAAGGCAATAATCAAGGCTCCCGCGGTCCGGGCGACCGGTCTGTCAGAGGATGAAGGCCGATGTCACCGTAAGGGACAGGACGACGACGCTCGTCAGCCAGACCCTGAGGCGCTCGTACCATTGCGGCGCTTCGCCCCTTCGGATTGACCAAAGGTCGTAGATCAGCAGCAGTGCGAACCCCGCAGCAAGTGTCACAAGGCCGGCCCGCGTCCCAAGGAACAAGGCGGTCCAGGCCAGAAGTGCTGGCAAGATGCTGACGGTATAGCGGCGCCACGCAACGAAGCCGTTGGGCGCGACCTGACGCATGGCGAGACCCCAACGAACTCCGCCCATGAACGACAGGATGACGGCGGCGTAGAGGGTTAAGGCTGGGACCGTCGCGTGGGCGCGGACCTGCGGAGGCAGGTTCAGCGTCTCTGAGAAGGCAGCAGCAAACGGCAGGGCGACGAAGGGAACGAGACCGCCAAGACCGAGCAGCAGCGCTGGAGTCGGGATCCGTTCTGGTTGCTCTGTCACGGCCTTTTGCATTCTGCTTCCCTGGTGATGGTCCGCGTGCGCGCTCGCTCGTCGCCGGCAACATGACCCCGGCGATCGCTTCAACGCGGTTCTGCGTTCAAAGCCAACGATGATGTCACAAGCACTTCACTTTCGAAGAGGTCCCGTGTGCTACTGAAAGACCGGCTCAAGTCAGTCCCCTCAGGCCTTACGGCTAATCCCCAAGAGGTCGAGAAATTCAATGCCTTGGCCGAGGAATGGTGGAAGCCCGACGGGAAGTTCAAGGTGGTCCACGCCTTTAATGCCGCGCGTGTTGGTTATCTCGTCAAGCATCTTTCGCCAACGCCCGGCTTGGGTGTGCGCGGCGAGCCCCAGCGTCTGCCGCTTTCGGGGCTCAGGATCGTCGACGTGGGCTGCGGTGCTGGTCTCGTCAGTGAGCCGCTGGCGCGCGCCGGGGCCGAAGTTCTCGCCATCGACGCTGCTGAGCGCAACATCGCGATTGCGAGGCACCACGCCGAAGCGTCGGGTGTTGACGTGACCTATCGTCATGCGCTCCCCGAAGATCTCGATCGCTCTCACGACGCCAAATATGACGTGGTCATCTCGCTTGAAGTTGTCGAACACGTCGAAGACCTGGCGGCTTTTCTGGCCGAGCTTGCTCGGTTGGTCGCGCCAGGCGGCACACTCGTGATCGGAACGCTCAACCGGACGGCAAAGTCCTACGCTCTCGGAATCATTGGCGCGGAGTACGTGCTGCGTCTGCTGCCGCGTGGCACCCACGAGTGGTCAAAGTTCGTGATGCCGGACGAAATCGACCAAAGTCTAAGGCGACATGGGTTGCGTCGGTCGTCAGCTGTCGGCGTGACCATGAACCCGATCACGTGGACTTGGTCGATCACTCGAGACATGAGTGTTAATTATCTGATTTCATTTGCTAAATGAGCATGCGCGGGACGCCGCTCCGGTAGTTCACCGCAGCGTGATGAGCTCTGCCGTTGCTCTGAGCCGACCCGCTGGTGCGCTGTCTGCCGCGGGCGGCATCAAAAAGGGGGTGCGACAGCCTTTCGCGCCTGTGATCTCAGCCGGGGCCACACGCGTTTTCTCAGCATGATCACCGCCACCACAACACCTCTCAGGAGACCCGGCGATCGGACCGCCCACCGTCTCATCGTGGTCGACGACGACCCGGTCTTCTGCCGCACACTTCGCCGTGCAATGAGGCGGCGAGGCTTTGAAACGCTCGTCGCACACACACTCGATGAGGCGCGGCAACTTCTCGCGGAGTTGCCGTTCGACTACGCAACGATCGACCTCAGGATCGGGACTGAAAACGGGCTCGATCTGCTCGAACTGGTCGGTCGCGAGCATCCGCATATGCGGTGCGTTATCCTGACCGGCTACGGCAACGTCGCAACCGCCGTATCTGCGACCAAGCTTGGTGCCTACGACTACCTCTCAAAGCCGGCCGATGCCGCTGTGATTGAGCAATCGTTGCGCGGAACGCTTAAGCCACTCCGATCAGATCAAACGTTCCCGCGACCCGAGGTGCAGGAATTTCGCTATCTTTTGGCGATGTACGAACAACATGGCCGGAACATGAGCGAAACAGCGCGCGCGGCAAGCATGCATCGCAGGACGCTCCAGCGGATCTTGCGCCGGTATGGGGTCGGGCCGTCTGAGCAGGTTCCGCCCGAAGCGCGTAACGAACGCCCACACTTGCGGCGCCTGTATCGGGTCTGGTCGTCGCTGCTGGATGGGTCCGGGAGCGACCGTGCCCAGGGTGCCTGACACTTGCGGGGCCGTTCAAAAGAGCGTGACCGAGGTCGCTTGAAACCGCTGCGCCGAGCGCCCGATTAGACCTGATCGCTGGTCGGCGCGGCCCAACGGCCCGCTGCCCGATCTGCCACGTCATGCGCAAGGTGTGCGGGGTACTGTTCCCGGATGCCGTTCACGCGATCGTGAGGGAGCGGCGAGATCTAGGCCGCGTGCGCCGACGTTAGGCCAATGCGATCGGTGAATGGTTCATCGGTTGTCGTTTCCTCCTTAGACTTGGGGCCGCTCGTTGAGCGGCCTTTTTTTTTCGCGGCCGCGCATGGTGCAGTGGGCGTGACCTCACCTCAAGGTGGGGCTGTTCCAAGGGGCCCGACGCCAGCAAGTCTGCAGGCCAAGATCAGTGAGGGACTGCCAACTCACAGCCCTTTCGGAGGCTGCGCGTCCGTTGGGTAGCTGACCGCCGCGAGATACAGCCCCCAAGGCGGAGCAAGGGCCCCACACCGCGCGCGATCCCTGGCCGCGAGCGCCTCGGTCATCCCGCTTACCGGCCAACGACCCGCGCCAACAAGCTTCAAGCTCCCGACAATCGAGCGGACTTGATTGTGCAGAAACGACCTTGCTTCAGCGATGACATGGATCTCTCCGCCGACCTCTACAACGTCGAGACGGTCGAGGGTCTTGACGGGTGAGGCAGCTTGGCAGGCGGCGGCCCTGAACGTGGTGAAATCATGCGTGCCGAGCAGCGCCTTGCTGGCCTCCTGCATCGCGGCCACGTCGAGCGCAACTGGCACCCACCAGACGCGCTCGGCATCAAGCACGAGCCTCGCCCGGCGGGATCGGAGCCGATACAGGTAGCGGCGCGAAAGTGCACTGAAGCGCGCGTCGAAGGTCGACGCAACCGGGATGCACGCCGTCACCGCCACCGGGTTTGGCTTCAGGTGATGGTTGATCGCATCGCGGACCGTGTCGGGCGCGACGTCGCGCTCGAGATCGAAATGCGCAACTTGGCCAAGGGCATGGACGCCGGCGTCGGTGCGTCCGGCGCCGCGCGGCAGAACTCTCTCGCCTGAGAAGCTGAAGATTGCCTCAGACAGTGCGCCTTGCACGCTTGGGCCGTTCGCTTGGACCTGCCAACCGACGAACGGGGTGCCGTCGTACTCGATGTCAATTCTGAATCTGACCATGCGGCCGTCGTATAACGCCGCACGAGTGCCGTGAAGAGCGCTGCGCGCGTTCGCCTCGTGCCATCGCTGGCTGGCGGCACCGCGTTCAGTGGGGCGCGTAGGGGCTGCGTCCCGCCGGGATACCGCTGACGGCGGATCGGCCTGGACGGTCAGCCTTGCGTGGCTTGCCGTAGGTCACGATCGGCAAGCCGCCGCTTACGTGATGGCCGCGGGCTGGCGTGCCGCGATAGTAGTGATAGTTGTGGCTCGTCCGGCGCTCATTGACCTCTGTGTGCGAAAGGTTCAGTGCGGTCGCATGTCCCGGATTGATGATCATGTGCTTCGTAGGCGGCAGCGCACGGAAGACACGGACGCCGGCCTCGAGCGTGACGGTGGCGCCGTAGTAGGGGCGCGGCTCAATCCGTGTGAGATAAGCCTGTCCCGCCAGCGCGGGGGCTGATGACGCGGCAACGCAAAGCCCTGCAATGACAGCTCCTGCACGGCCCAATCCAACACCTGACCAACGCATCGACAACACCTCCGGGCAACGCGGTGCGACATTCCGATCGCAACACGCGTAGGTTAGCCGCCCGCGCTTCGCAGCGTTAACATTTTGCTAGCTTTGATTAACGCGCCGCAGAGCCGAGACGCGCTCCACTTCGAAGGCGCAATCCGCGCAGGAGTTCCTCGGCTCGCAGCGGCTTTTTCCCGGCTCTCTGAATGGTGAGCAGACGAACCGCCCCTTCGCGACAAGCAACCGCCAGCCTGTCGTCGAGAACCGTGCCCGGCTCGGGAAGTGGGCGATTGTCGGCGAAAAGGCCGTGCGCTTCGCGGTCTCCCAAAACCTCGCTGCGCAGGACTTTGAGCCGTTCCGGCGCAGAGTTCGTCTCAGCATTCTCACTTTCGAAGCTGCACCAGGCGCCGGGAAACGGCGACAGACCCCGGATGTGGTTATGCACCTCCGCTGCTGGCCTATCGAACCTTATTTCTGCTTCGGCCTTGTCGATCTTTGCAGCATAGGTCACGCCGGTTTCAGCTTGCGGCGTGAACGTGAGGCTGCCCCGTTCGAGCGCGGCAAGCGCCCGCACGATCAGATCGGCCCCCTCAATGGAGAGCCGGTCGTGCAGGTCGCCTGCGGTCATGTCGGGCCCGATCGGCACGCGTTGCGCGAGGCACACGGGCCCAGTGTCGAGCCCTTCGTCCATACGCATCACCATGGCCGCTGTCTCATGATCGCCTGCCATGACGGCGCGCTGGATTGGCGCTGCACCGCGCCATCTTGGCAGTGCCGAGGCATGCAGATTGAGGCAACCGAAGCGTGGAGCATCGAGAATGGGCTTCGGCAGGATCAAACCATAAGCGACCACGACGGCGACGTCGGCGCCGTGCGCCGCAAAAGCGCGCTGCACATCAGTACCGCGCAGCGATTTCGGCGTGGAAATGGCAATGCCGGCAGATTCCGCCTCCAAATGAACCGGCGATTTTGTTTCGGCCATGCCGCGGCCTGCGGGGCGCGGTGGCTGCGTGTAAACAGCGACCACGTTGTGGCCGGCCGAGATGATCTCGGACAATGTTGGCACCGAGAACGCGGGTGTGCCCATGAAAATGACGCGCAACACCGGGATCACCCTCCGCGCGCCAGCTTCTTGAATTTTCGCACCACGATGTCACGGCGCAGGCGCGAGAGATAGTCGATGATCAGTCGACCATTCAAATGGTCGATTTCATGTTGGATCGCCGTTGCCAGCAGCCCGTCCGCCGTCAGTTCGACTGACCGCCCCTCCAGATCGACGAACGCTACGGTGATCTCGTTGGGCCGCTCGATCTCGACCTGCACATCCGGCAAGGAGAGGCAGCCTTCCTCGTAGACCCTTCGGCCATCGCTCTCGCGGACGATGGTCGGATTGATCATCGTGATTGGCGACGGCTTGCGCTTTTCGTCGCGCGCCTCGCCGTCAGCCTCGGTGTCGTCGCGCTCTCCAACATCAACGACCAACAGCCGTCTCGGGACGCCGACCTGGATCGCAGCAAGTCCAACTCCGGGTGCGTCATACATGGTTGCCAGCATATCCCGCGCCAGATTGCGCACACCGGCATCAATGGCCTCGATGGGGGTCGAAACCTCGCGCAGGATCGGGTCTGGAAGCTTCACGATTGGCAAAAGCGGCATATCGGTCACATAATGTGTGGCTGTTAACCGGTCAATCGATCGCCGGGCGGGTTGGTCGGACCGGTCTCACTACGACGAAGGTGTGGGCTTGGCTTGCTCTCAAACGCTACGACGGGATCTCACCGCTGCAGCAAGTGTCCCATCGTCGAGATAGTCGAGTTCACCACCTATGGGCACGCCTTGGGCAATACGCGACACGGTTACCTCGGCATCGGACAAAGCATCAGTCAAATAATGCGCCGTCGCTTGTCCCTCCACGGTAACATTGAGCGCGAGCAAGACCTCGCGCACCTCCGGATCGCTGGCGCGTTCGACGAGGCGCGGGATGTTGAGTTGCTCGGGTCCGATCGCATCGAGTGGCGAGAGGTGTCCTCCGAGCACATGGTAGCGGCCGCGCGTCGCACCGGCCCGTTCCAGCGCCCAGAGGTCCTGAATGTCCTCGACCACGACGAGCAGGCTCGGGTCGCGGCGCGGATCGACGCAAATGTTGCAAGGCGCCGTCGTGTCGATGTTGGCGCAAATTGGGCACGTCACGAGGCGCTCTGCGGCGGTCTGCAATGCCTCAGCAAGCGGTAGCATCAGGTCATCCTTACGTTTGACAAGCGCCAGCGCAGCCTTGCGTGCCGACCTGCGGCCGAGGCCAGGCAGCTTCGCGAGCAACTGGACCAGCCGCTCGATCTCTGGACCCGACATGGAGCCTGCCACCTCTGCCTCCACTGCGAACGTGATATGTCAGACGACGTTGCGGACGATCAGCGCACTGCCGGCACCAAGGAGTGACCAGAAGAACACGCGCCGAAAGACGTGCTCCGATAGCCGCGACGATATTCTGCGCCCGAGCCCCATCCCGACAAGGGCCGGCACAAGCGCCAACGTCGACAGGACCGCCAGATCCCACGTCAGGACGGAAACGCGGGCAAGGCCGATGCCGAGCACCAGCGAAGACACGGTAAAGACGATTCCGATCGCCTGGACCAGTTCGGCGCGCGTCAGGGCCAGTGACGCCAGATACATGGTATGTGGGATCAAGAACGTGCCCGTCAGGCCGGTCACCACCCCTCCAGCGACGCCGACGGGCGGGGCAATCCAGGCCTCGCGTCGTCCCACCGGCGGAAAGGACAACCCGTAGACGCCTGC
Source organism: Hyphomicrobiaceae bacterium (assembly GCA_050330095.1). Lineage (GTDB taxonomy): Bacteria > Pseudomonadota > Alphaproteobacteria > Rhizobiales > Hyphomicrobiaceae > JBCBWG01. The sequence continues at coordinate 1,660 of JBHJOC010000086.1, read as the reverse complement.
AGCACCGTAGGCGGCGACCATCATGCCGAGCGCGACGCCGATGATCGCGGGCGGAATTTCGATGATCAGCCGCGTGCCGATCAGAATGCCGAGGACGATCCCGGCGATCAGTGATGCGAGGCGGCGCAGCAGCCTCCAAAATCCCGGCCCATGGAGAGCCTGCACGATATTCGTTGCAAGTGCCGGGATGACGACCATTGCGATCGCTGTCCGCGGATCCGTCGTGAGCGCAAGACCCGCGAGCGCCACTGTCGGGAGACCGAAGCCGACGATGCCCTTGACGCAACCGGCGGCGAGAAACGCGGCGATGAGCACCGCCAGCAAACTTAAATCGAACATGTTGGCATGGCGAGTGTTCTGGCGACTGCGGCTGCTACCACAGCTTGAGACCCGGCGGTAGCGGCAGTCCACCGGTCAGTTCGGCCATCTTCTCCTGGATCGCAGCTTCGGCCTTGCCCTTTGCATCGGCGATGGCAGCAATCACCAAGTCCTCGACGATTTCAGCTTCGTCGGGCTTCATGAGCGCGGGATCGATACGGAGCGACTTGAGTTCCATGCGGCCCGACATGACCACCGATACCATGCCGCCACCCGACTGCCCTGTGACTTCCATGGCCGCGAGATTGTCCTGCATTTCCTGCATGCGGCTTTGCATGTCCTGCATTTTCTTCATCATGCCCATGATGTCACGCATGGCTCACCTCGTCGGGTTGGGGGCTGGGGTGGGGCGGCCCTGGGATTGGGCCATGTGGATCATCACGGTCAAGCTCGCTGACCAGTGCCGTACGATAGAGTTTGCCAGGGCGGTCCTGATGGTCCCGTGGTCGGGCCCTGTCATTCATCGGCGTCGATCTCATCCAGCTCATCTGCGGCATCGCTTGCGGCCGAGCCGGCTTCATTCCGCGTTTCGGCATCAGTGAAGCGGTCCGACGTCGTCGTGCCGAGGTCGCGAACCTCGAGAATGGATGCCCCAGGCAACGCAGCCAGGATCGCTTTGACGCTCGGGTGCTCCCGGAGCGCATGGCGGGCCTCCGTGTCCAGTCTGCGCCGCCGCACGCCGACGGGCTCTGCTCCGGCTGAGTTGCTGATCGAGACAATCCAACGTGATCCTGTCCACTCGGTCAGCTTCTTGCCGAGATCGCCCGCGAGCCCCTGGGGAGCCTCTGGCGTCAGGTTGAGCTCAATCCGGCCGGGCTCGAACGAGACCAGCGACGCGTGATCTTCGAGCGCGATCTTGAGGCTGACGTCCCGCCGCTGTCCGACCAGGGCCAGGACATCGTCGAATGTCGCAAGCTGGGGCCCATCATCGGTGGCATGCGTCTGTGCGACCTCGACGTCGGAGCTTGGTGCCGCGAGGCCTAAGGGTGCCCGGGCGCTGCGAGCTTGAGGATGCTGAGCCTCACGTGTTGTCGTTCCGGCTGGTGAGTCGCTGCTGCGGATTGGCGTCGGCCGATCTGATGACGTTGACGCCTTGGCGCCGTTCGAGCCCGCAACGCCCCTTTGCGGGCCTTCGCCCCCGCGAACAGAGCGTCCTTGGCCGCCAGGGCCCAAAGCGCGGATGATCTCGTCTGGCGTTGGCAGGTCAGCGGTGCAGGCAAGTCTGACGAGGATCATTTCAGCAGCTGCGCGCGTGTCGGGCGCTGTGCTTGCCTCGGCAAAG
>JBHJOC010000085.1:0-36962 GCA_050330095.1 Hyphomicrobiaceae bacterium | reverse complement strand
CCGTTCGCCCGATCGAACCGGTGGCCGGGCATTCGGATCCTCCACCCGAGGTCGACCACGCGCGCCTGAGCGCTTCTCCCCCGACCGATTATCATCGTCACGCTCGCCATCGCGATTGTTGCGATGCGGTGTCGAGCGTCGATCGTCCATCGACCGATGATATCCTCCGGGCCGGCGGGCAGCGCCAGCCCCGCGCCCGCCATCGCGCTCTGTGCGCTTGCCGCGGCGTTCACCGTCGGCGAACGGCTCATCGATCGTATCGGCTGCCGGCTCCCAGCGCGCACGCGGCGGCGTTGGCCCGGTCCGCCGGCCCGCGGAAGGCCCCCTGTCCTCTCGCCCGCCCTCGCCTTGCTTTGGAGCGGGCCGCGGACGCAGAGGGCGGCCTTCATCAGACCGCGCGCGCGGCGGCCCGGCCGGGCGGTCCCGAACACGGGCCATCGAGCGGACTAAGGGCTCATGTCCTGGACGCGGGGCAGGCCTGGACGCACCGCGCGCGCCGTCCCCCACGGCCGTAGCCTCTGAATCGTCACCGAGGCCGAGCGTGCGCGCCACCTGCGGCCCAAGCTGATCGATGAGGACGCGCCTGCGCACGACTTCGACGGCACCCGGCTCCAGGTCCAGCAATTGGAATGGTCCATAGGAGACGCGGATCAGGCGATTGACGGTCAGATCGAGGCTTTCCAGGATGCGGCGAACCTCGCGGTTCTTACCTTCACGCAGTCCGATGGTCAGCCAGACGTTCGCCCCCTGGACACTGTCGAGCGTCGCCTCGATCGGACCGTAGCGCACGCCATCGATCTCGATCCCGTCTGCGAGCGCGTCGAGCCGATCTTGATCCACCATCCCGAACGCGCGAACGCGGTAGCGCCTCAGCAACCCAGTCGCCGGCAACTCAAGGTGGCGCGCAAGCGGACCGCTCGTCGTCAGCAACAACAAGCCTTCGGTATTGGTGTCCAGGCGGCCGACCGAGATGACGCGAGGCAAGTCGGGCGGGAGCGCCTCGAAGACCGTTTCGCGGCCCTCGGGATCACTGTGGGTCGTCACAAGTCCCTTGGGCTTGTGATAGCGCCACAACCTGATCTCACCGGCCTCTGGGAGCGGCTCGCCATCGACGAGCACTTGATCGGTTGTCGCAACGAGCGTTCCCGGCTCGCTGACAACGCTGCCGTTGAGTTTGACCCTGCCCTCAGCGATCCAGCGTTCGGCGTCGCGCCGCGAACAGAGGCCAGCGCGTGAGATCAGCTTGGCGATGCGAAGTTGTCCATCGGATTGCGCGGCGGTCGGGCTTGCAGTTGGCTGCGTTGGCAGGGGGCTCGCGTCGGGGAGCCTGACCGCTTCCGCTTTGCCAGTACGTTGAGGCGTTGCCGCGCCGCGCGGCTGGGGCGTTGCCTCACGCGGACGGCCCGGCCGATCCTCCCCTTCGCGCGCTTCCGCGCGCTGCCCGAACCTGCGGCGGGGTCGGCCGTCGTCACGCTCGGCATCTCGCCGAGGAGCGTGGCGCTGCCCGGTCTGATCGGCACGCCCCGACGAATCGGCACGTGGCGCGCGATCACCGCCTCTCGGCTTTTCATCACCAAATCGCTTGCCGAAGGTTCGCGCCCGCGGCGCACGCTCTGCCGCCTCGCGTGTCGCGTCGCCGTCGCGCGCGCCAGCTCGCGCATGGGCCGGTCGTGCCCGGCCTTCGTTGCGCGCATCGTCGGGACCGGCTTGGCCGTCACGCGGCCGAAAGGCACGTTTGCGGAACGGGCGATCGCCACCAGATGCCTCGCCACCACCCCGGGCTTCAGGCTTGCGATCGTTCGCGCCATCAGTCCGGGCACGGCTTCCCGCGCCTGTCCGCGCACCACCCGTCCAACCGGAACTCGCGCTCGTGCCACGCCCACCACGACCATGACCGTCGCGGCCTGATCGAGATCCACCACGAGAGCCGCCAGTCGGTCCGCGACGTGTGTCTTTCGCCATAGGTACTTTGGCTTTCCGTATTTGTGTGACCGAAACCTGCCGCTTGGCAGGCTGGATGGCGGATGAAATCGTCTCGACGGCGCACGGACACGCGTCGCAGGCCAAGCGCCATGCTATGCTCCGCGCGTTTCACAATGCCAGATCCGAGTCAGGCTCTATGACACCGCCAAGACCGAACCGCTACATGGAGTTGGCCTTGATGCAAGCACGCATGGCGGCCGCGCGCGGCGAGGTGCCGGTCGGCGCTGTCGTCGTTGCCGAGGACGGCGCGGTGCTCGCAGCCGACGGCAACCGCACCCGCGAAACGGCAGACCCGACCGCCCACGCTGAGGTTCTTGCCATCCGCAGCGCCGCCAGAGCGCTCGGCAGCGAGCGCCTGATCGGATGCGACCTGTACGTGACACTCGAGCCATGCGCAATGTGTGCTGCAGCGATTTCATTCGCGCGGATCCGCCGACTTTACTATGGCGCAGCCGACGCGAAGATGGGAGCCGTCGACAGCGGTCCACGTCTGTTCAGCCAGCCAACATGTCACCACGCGCCCGAGGTCTATCCAGGGTTCTCCGAGCGTGAAGCTGCAGACCTGTTGAAAGACTTCTTCGCCAAGCGCCGGAACCCGTGCTGAGCCGCGCCACCCGACCGGCCCCAATCCCGTGACAGTGATTGCTCACGGCTGGATGGCCTGAACGGTCTCGCTGCCAAGGACCCGCTTGAGACGGGCGCGCAAGGGGCCCCGAATGGTCTCGGCAGCCTCCAGGATCTCCCTCGGCTTATAAAACTCCAACGCTCCGAACCGATCGACTCCGACCTCGATGTAGACGTCCGGTGCCGAGAACCTCATCCGCTCACGGGTGATCGACTTCTGCAGGATCTGCATGGACTGCACCATCACCTCGACGGCCGTTGGGTTCGGGCCTATTGAGGCTTCAGCCGATGCGCCGCTGACATCGATCGCGACGACGACGTCACAGAGCCCTTCCAACAGATCGTAGGGGCATGGATTGACGAGACCGCCATCGAGCAGCACACGCCCTTCGCGATGGACGGGTGCAAACACCACAGGAATGGCGATGCTGGCCGCGACCGCGGACCTCAGGTCGCCAGACTCGAGCGTGATGCCCTGGTGCGTTGCAAGATCCGTCGCCGTCAGCCGCAGAGGCATAGGCAGAGCATCAAACGTTGACGGCACCTGCGGTGGCAGAATCAGGTCGACAACAGCCGCAGAGCTCAACAGCGCCGAGCGGACCGGCAGAACACGGAACAGCTTCTGGGAGGGCTGCGAGCGCGCAGCAAACAGCTGCCGGACCAATGCCAAGCGCCCGCTCAGCGTGTCCTCGGTGATGGCACGCAACGCCTTACCCGACAGCCCGCTTGCATAGCCCGCGCCGTAGACCGCGCCGATCGACGTGCCGGCGATCGCTGATGGCTTCAAGCCAAGCTCGTCGAACACCTCCAAAGCAACGACATGAGCCAGGCCGCGCGCGCCTCCGCCCCCGAGGGCAAGGCCGATCCTCGGTGGACGGGCAACGGGCAGGCTTGAAGTCGGGGCTAAGGTTTTCGTCATGTGTTGAAGGCTACATCATGCGCGGCGCGCGTCCAGCCTCAGGTGCTTGCGGACAAGAACGGTATCATGGCGGCGAGGGTCTCGGCTGGTCGCTCCTCAGCCTGAAAATGGCCACTGTCGACGGCAGCGCCGGTTATGTCCGGGCACCACTGGCGCCAGTACTGCAAGGGATCATCGCCGCCGCGCGAGAGATACCGCTGGCCCCAGATCAATTGGGTAGGCCGCGAGATCCTGCGGCCAGCCTCACGGTCGGCCGCATCGAGATCGCGATCCACCGTGGCACCAGCACGATAGTCCTCGCAGACCGCATGAATCCGCTCTGGTGTCGCAAGCGAGGCCTTGTAGGCCTCGAGGGCGGCGGGATCGAAGCAGCCAAGCGTCTTGTCACCTGTCCAGCTTTGCAGTGTATGTGCGACATAATATCCGGGATCGGCTGCAATCAGGGTCTCGGGTAACGGATAGGGCTGGGCGAGGAACGTCCAGTGATAGGAAAACAGCGCGCCCCGCCAACGCATGCGCTCCCAGTTGTCGAACGTCGTTAAGACGTCGAGCAGGACAAGTCGATCAACCACCGCGGGATGGTCGAGAGCCATGCGATAGGCGACCCGCGCACCGCGGTCATGGCCCGCGATGCTGAACCGGTCATGACCGAGCGCGCGCATGAGCGCGATCATATCTTCTGCCATCACGCGCTTCGTATACGCGCGTGCGCCGCCATCGCCCGGCGGACAGCTGCTCGCGCCATAGCCACGCAGGTCGGCAACGACGACGTTGAACTGGCGCGCAAGCGCCGGGGCGATCCTGTGCCATGCGACATGCGTCTGGGGGTAGCCGTGCAGCAAAAGCAGCGGCGAACCTGTGCCGCCGCTGCGGGCAAAGATCTCGACGTCACCAAGCGGGATCCGGTGTCGAGCGTATCCAGGGAAGAAGTCGATCATTGGGGGGCGAAACTCCGCTGGAAGGGCGCTATTGCCGTTACCCATGTCAATCGGCGGGGCTTCGGCTCAGCGCGCGCCAGCCGATGTCTCGACGGTAAAATCCACCCGGCCAGTCGAGATGGCTGAGCGCAGCATAGGCCCGATGCGAAGCCTCAGCGACCGTCGCCCCAAGTGCAGTCACACCGAGAACCCGGCCGCCCGAGGCAACGAGGTCCGACCCGCGGGCCGCCGTGCCGGCATGAAAGACGACGGCACCCGCTGCCTCGACCGTGTCGAGCGCTCGAATCACGCTGCCCGTTGCGGGCGTGCCCGGATACCCCTCTGCAGCAACGACCACGGTGAGCGCGGCATCGCTGCACCACGCAAGCCTGACCGAGCCGAGACGGCCTTCGCACGTGGCGACCATGGCCTCGAGAAGGTCGGACTGGAGGCGCACCATCAAGGCCTGGCATTCAGGATCGCCGAAGCGGACGTTGTATTCGATCAGTTTCGGGCCATCGGCTGAAACCATCAGACCGGCATAGAGGACGCCCTTGAACGGTGTCCCGCGCGCGGCCATGCCGGTGACGGTTGGTGCAATGATCTCATCGAGAACGCGGCGTGTCAGGTCATCGGTCATGACGGGGGCCGGCGAGTAGGCTCCCATGCCACCCGTGTTGGGCCCGGTATCGCCATCAAAAGCGCGCTTGTGGTCCTGCGCGGTTGCCAGCGGGATGACGTTGGCCCCGTCGACGAGCACGAAAAAACTCGCTTCCTCGCCGGTTAGGAATTCTTCGATCACGACTTCTGCGCCCGCTGCACCGAACGCGCCCTCAAAGCACGCGCGCACCGCCTGTTCCGCCGCCAAAGCGGTCTCGGCAATCACCACGCCTTTGCCTGCAGCGAGCCCGTCCGCCTTCACAACCAAAGGCAGGGCGTGGCTGCTCACATAGGCAAGCGCCGGCTCGGGGGACGAGAAGCGTGCATAGGCTGCTGTCGGTATCGCAAACTCGCGGCAGAGATCCTTGGTGAAACCCTTCGATCCCTCGAGGCGGGCAGCTGCCTTCGACGGACCGAATGCCATCACGCCTGCACGCTCGAGATCATCGACGAGGCCTGCGACGAGTGGGGCTTCAGGCCCGACGACGACAAGGTCAATGGCCTTTGCCTTGCAAAACGCGATCACCGCCGCATGATCGGCCGTGTCGATTGCGACACAGGTCGCATGTCGGGCGATGCCGGGGTTGCCGGGCGCCGCATAGAGATGTTGCAGACGGGCACTCTGCGAGAGCTTCCATGCGAGCGCATGCTCGCGACCGCCACCACCGATCAGCAACACCTTCATCTGGGTTCCTATCCCTCAACCGTCCGGGCCTGCGAGGTCCGTCGCCTGCCACTTTCAACAGGTAATCGAAGCTGGCGTCAGTCGCAGGCAGGGCAGCCGACGCGCCACCGCCTATATTGTTGGCGAGACTGAGGGTCCAGCCTGACGTTGCCGGCTCGACGAGGATATCAGCGTGTCAGACACCGCACTTGCAATGACAGTTGGGGATACGCCACGTGCAAACGTCGCTGAGTTCACCGTCAGCGACCTTGCGAACGCGATCAAGAAGACGCTTGAAGACGGTTTCGGTCACGTCAGGTTACGCGGTGAGATTTCGGGTTATCGCGGTCCGCACAGCTCCGGGCACTGCTACTTTGCGCTCAAGGATGATCGCGCCAAGATCGAAGCCGTCGTGTGGCGCGGCACCTATAGCAAGCTCCGGGTCAAGCCCGAAGAAGGCATGGAGGTGATCGTCCAGGGCAAGGTGACGAGCTTCCCCGGCGGGTCAAAGTATCAGATCGTGATCGAGACGCTCGAGCCGGCTGGCATCGGCGCGCTGATGGCGTTGCTCGAAGAGCGCAAGCGCAAACTCGGCGCGGAAGGCCTGTTCGACGAGGCTCGCAAGCGCCCGATCCCGTTCCTGCCGCGCATCGTCGGCATCGTCACATCACCGACGGGTGCCGTGATACGCGACATGCTTGCAGGCTTCACCGAGCGCTATCCTGCACGCGTTCTTGTCTGGCCCGTGCGCGTGCAGGGCGAGACCTCGGCGGCCGAGGTTGCCGCCGCCATCCGCGGGTTCAACGCCCTCGACCCGCAAGGCCCGCTCGGTCGGCCGGACACATTGATCGTGGCCCGCGGTGGTGGCAGCCTCGAGGACCTTTGGGGCTTCAACGACGAGATCGTGGTGCGCGCCGTAGCGGCCAGCGCGATCCCCGTGATCTCTGCAGTTGGCCATGAGACGGATTGGACGCTGATCGACCTGGCAGCCGATGCCCGTGCGCCAACACCGACAAAGGCCGCAGAGTGGGCCGTTCCGAAGTACACCGACCTCGTCGCAGACATCGCCGACAGGCGCTCCCGGCTCCGCGTTGCAATCATCCGGTTCCTCGATGGAGCGCGCACCGAATTGAGAGCGGCCATCCGCGGACTGCCAAGGCTGGACGATCTCGTCGCCATGCCGCGCCAGCGCTTCGATGCCGTTGAGCGTCGCCTCGGTCGTGCACTGCTCGCCAACACGACGGCCCATGACAGGCGGTTCGCCCGGATTGCGGCTCGCTTGTCCCCGCGCCTTTTGACTGCGAGGCTCAGCCGGAGCTTTGAGCAGATCGAGGTGCGCCGCGACCGCCTCGACCGCAGTTTTCGGACGGGGATCGAACGCAGACGCCAAGCGCTATCAGCGCACGCAACATTGTTGCGTTCGTTGAGCCACCGCAGCGTGCTCGAGCGGGGGTTCGCCATCGTGCGTTCGCTCGAGGGGGCACCGGTGCGGCGGATTGCAGCACTGGCCGAGCGCACGCGCGTGACGATCGAGCTTGCCGATGGAGCGGTTGCAGCCGAGGTGATGCCGGATGGCGGAGCTAGCGGTGATCCGAAGGGCCAGATCGAGCGCGGGCGACACGGTGACGGCTCGAGGGCCCGGCAATCGAAGCCGTTGGCGACCGAGAGCCGGGGCGACGCTGGCGTTAAACCGCGCTCCGCGCCAGCCGAGCGCGCACGGCGCAATCGCCAGGGCTCACTCTTCTAGAGCGACCGCGGCGACGTATTTGCACTGCCTGACCGATGCCTTATGACGCTTGTTGAGACTGCTCACGCTACAGAGCCCATGATGACGGGAGCTGCCCGACTTCGCCGGAAGCCGAGCCGGCGCCGCAGGAGACCAAGCATGAACCGGATCGATCGCGCCTTCCAATCGAACGGCGAAGCGCGCGTGCGTTTTCAAGACGGTGACTTCCAGATCCTCGACCCGGGTGACTTCGTGAGATGCGCTGTGACCGGAAAACACATTCCGCTGACTGAGCTTCGATACTGGAACGTCGACCTGCAAGAGGCTTACGCGAGCAGCGATGTCGCGCTGCAACGCTACCGGGAATTGCGCGCCCGAGGTCTTCTGTAGCTCAGTCAGTGGACTGCAACGGGCGGTACGAGGTCAAACGGGACACCCGCGCACGCCATCGGCCGGTCGTTCCAGCATCTGGGCCAACAGGCGGTCAATCACCGCACTATCGCGATCCGAGATCTTGGCTTCGATCCGGATGACCCGCGTGAGTGCCGCAAGCTCTGCGAGCACATCATCGCCGCAGTGAAACCGCGCCGCGTCCTTCTCCGTGGTGACAAGGTGCGCTGCACAGTAGCGTGCCTCAGCCAAAAGATCCGCCGCATCTCTGGCGTTGTAGGTCGCGTGATCCGGGAACGCGCGTGTCGCGACCACGTCAGCGCCTGCCGAACGGACCAGCATGAAGAACCGTTCTGGGTCGGCGATGCCTGCAAAGGCAAGCACGCGCCGACCCTTCAACCAGGCGAGGTCGTCCTGATCCGCTTCGACCTGCATCGACACCGTGGGCAAGTCCCGTCGGAGCCTTTCGAAGCGGCCCCGCAAATCGGTCTTGATGCCTGGGGTGCCCCCAGCCAGAACCATAAGATCGACGTCGGCGAGCTGTGCTGAAGCCGGCGCCCGCAAGGGGCCCGCAGGGATCACGGCCCAATTGCCTAGCCCCCGGCGCGCGTTGACGACGGCAATCCTCAGGTCCTTCACGAGGTGCGGATTTTGTAGGCCATCGTCCATCACGATTGCAGTCGAACGGCCAGCGACGGCATGCGCGCCGGCTTGGCGGGCGCCTGGCTCAGTGACTTCCAACGGCGTTTCGAAGACGCGTGCCTCGATCAGTAGCGCGCCGGCCGCACGGTCTCTTGCAATGACGACCGGGAGGCCTGCTGCAAGCATTCGGGGCTCATCGCCAACGTCTTTGGCGGTATGGGCGCTGGCCTCGACCCAGATCGGGCCTTTCAGCCGGCCGCCGTAGCCCCGCGACAACACGACCGTGCGCACGCCAAACTGGCGACTCAGCCGATCGGCAATCCAACGTGTCATGGGCGTTTTTCCAGAGCCACCTGCCGTCAGATTGCCGACACAGATGACCGGCAGCGCGCTGCGATAGCCACTTTGCCGCATGCGATGAAGCGTTGCTGCACCGTAGAGCCAGCCGAGCGGGGTCAGGGCGGCACACGTGAGGCGCCTGGCCGGACTTGCCGGTGCGTACCACCACCAGGGTTCGTCAGCCGGCACGGCGGATCCCGTCCGGGAGCGGCAGGAGTTCAAGCAGCGCAGCCTCAGTCCGCACCAGCGCTCCACTCAGTGCGTTGACGGCCTCCAGCGCCGCTGCGTGCCGGCGGCGGCGCTCGATTTCGTCGGTCAGGAGGTGTGCGACAGCGGCAGCGAGTGTCGCGGCGTCATCAACGACGTGCACACCGGCTGCAGCGCGCAATGCACCATAAATGTCCTCGAAGTTTGCAAGATGGGGGCCGGTCACCACGCAGGCACCGAGCCGAATGGCCTCGATCGGATTTTGCCCGCCATGGCGGATCAGCGAGCCGCCGATGAACGCAATCGGGCACGCCGAGAAGAACCCTCCGAGTTCGCCAATTGTGTCGGCGACATAGACCGAGGTTTCGACGGTTACGGCGTCGCTGTTGCTGCGTTGTGCGACGGCTGCGAACCGTTCGCGGGCAAGGGCTGTGACATCACCGCCGCGCTCCGGATGGCGCGGCACGACGATCGTCAGCAGGTCTGGGAATGCCTTGAGCAGGATTGCGCTTGCATCAAAGATGACGGTGTCTTCACCGGCATGCGTGCTGGCTGCAAGCATAACGTGCCGGGCGCCAACGATGGCGCGAACTTCGTCGGCGAGTTGGGCTGGAACTGGAAGTGCTGGCGCATCGACCTTCAAGTTGCCGACCACACGCGCGTCGCGTGCGCCAAGCCACCGGAACCGTCGTGCCAGGCGCTCGTTCTGTGCCAGCACCAGGGTCAAGCGCGACAGCAGCTGGCGGGCCATCCTGCGGTTGCGGCGCCAGCGCACGAAGCTGCGCGACGACATCCGGGCATTGACGAGCGCCACGGGGATCTTGCGATCGGACGCGGCGAGCAGAAGATTGGGCCAGAGTTCTGACTCCGTCAGAACGATCAAGGTGGGTGACCAGTGCTCGAGAAAGCGTTCCATGGCGGGCGCGACGTCGACCGGGATGTATTGGTGGATGACGTCTTTCGGCAGGCGATCGCCAGCAAGCCTTGCCGATGTGACGGTGCCGGTTGTCACCAGCCAGCGATAGCCGGGCGCTTTGGCGCGCAACCTGTCCATCAGCGGCAGGATGGCATTGAGTTCCCCGACGCTCGCAGCATGGAGCCAGACCAGCGGACCAGGTGGACGGCTCCTCTCCGTTTCGCCCAGCCGCTCACGGTGTCGCAGTGAGTCTTCCTTGCCTTTTCGCTTCCGCGCGAGAACCAGCGCTCGGGCGAGTGGCGAGAGCACCCGCGAGATCGTGCGATAGGTTCGCAACCTGAGACCGGCGGGAAGCGGTGGGCTGCTCAAGGGCCGCGCGTCATAGGGCGTTGCCCGCTCAATGTTACCGCCAGCAAGCGCGTAGGCTTCCTGTGTCACGGCATCAAGCGCGCGTTCGAGCTCACGGCGGTATTGTTCGGCCTGGTCCTCGTCGATATCGCGCGGCACGTGGATCGGTGCGCCGAGAACGGCTCCAATGCGCGAGAACGGAAGATTGAGCGTCATTCGGCTCCAGGTGTCGAACGCGACGAAGCGACTGGACGCAATCGCGAACGGTCTGATCGGGCGGCCGGACATCCGCGCCAGCGTGATCAAGCCGGCGCTCGCCTTGCGCGCGGGTCCTGGCGGGACGTCTGCGGTCAGTGCGACGTTGCGATTGCGCTTGAGCGAGCTGAGGGCCGCGCGCAAGGCTGCGGCGCCACCCCGGTCGCGCTTGCGTTCACCAGCACCTGCGCCGCGGATGAGCCGCATGCCGAATGCCTCGACAGCTGCGCCGATCACCTCGGCATCGCCGTGCCGGGCAACGATCACATCGGTCGCGGCTGCCGGCCCGGTCGGCACACAGGGCACGAGCAGAAACTGTCCATGCCACATCGCTATGATCTGCGGCTGGTGCTCGGCCATTAGGGCGAGCGCGTTTGCCGGCTCAAGGGTAAGCCTCGACGTCGCACGCACCAGCCGAATATAGCTCGCAAGCGTCTGGCCCGCGAGGCGCTGCGGCCAACGGGACGGCGTATCATTCACGGAGGTCATAAGCCCGGCATTCCCGTCCGGCGGCACCTCGGCCGTTCGCCAACACTGAACTGCATTCGATTTCTCTCGAACTCCTGCACCGAACGAAGAGTTGTTGCCGCATCATTACCGTCGAGCTTGACACTCGCCTAGATTCGCGACGAGTTGCAACGGCCTGCATCGCACGCCCGAGGAAGCATGCGAACGCCCGGCGGGATCGGACCGCAACCGTCTCGACGCAAAGTCGGGGCACGCGAGCGAGGGAGTGGGTCAAGCAAAGAGGTGGCGCCGGTCGCAGCTTTTGGACGTCTGCAGCCCGAAGACAGGTGTTCGGGGTGGCGCCAAACTAAGCCATTAATTTCGCTCTTACCCGCTTTCCGTAGTTCGTGAGGCAGTTTCGCCAGTTTTGATTGCCTGGACTTCGAGGGTCGAACGGTGACGATGAGCTACACCAAGAGTGCGCGGAAAGCCGTGACCCGAATGACACGCTCGTTGCGTGGCGCGTTGCATGAACGAACGCCGGGTTGGGCCAAACACCACCTTGGGCCGCTTGCGGCTCACACCGACATGATGTTGGTCGATCACGGCATCTTCCGAACGCTTTATCTCAACCTTCACGCGATCGACGGGCAAGCCTTTCGCTCCGCACAGCCGTCGCCCGGCCAGTTGGCCCGCATCGCGCGCCGCGGCGTCAGGAGCGTGATCAACCTGAGGGGCGATCGCGATTGCGGCAGCTACTGGCTTGAGCGGCGAACCTGCGAGCGGATCGGGCTCGACCTCATCGACTTCAAGCTCAGGTCACGGGACGCACCGAGCTGCGCCGAGATTGAAGCGGCTAACGAACTGTTTTCCCGTGTGACCTATCCGATCCTGATCCACTGCAAATCAGGCGCGGACCGCGCCGGCTTGATGAGCGCGCTCTATCTGCTGTTGGTGCGCGACATGCCCATCGCGGTTGCCAAGCGTCAGCTTTCGCTGAGGTTCGGCCACATCCGCCAAGCAGATACCGGGATCCTCGATGCCTTCCTGGGCGCCTACGAGCGCGCAACAGCTAAGCGCGATATCGGGTTTCTGGAGTGGGTGCAGACCGCCTATGATCCGGACGAAGTGCGTTCCGAATTCCGTGCCGACGGCATGGCCAACAGGCTGGTGAATGGCATTTTGAGGCGGGAATAGCCGCGGCATGCCGCGAGCGGACCTGAGAGCGTCGAGGATCACGGCAACGCGGCGTCACCACTCAGCTGTGTCTTGACGAGCGTCGCATAAAGCCCGTCGGCGCCCATGAGATCAGCGTGAGTACCGGTTTCTACGATCCGGCCGCGGTCCATCACGCAGATCATGTCGGCCCGCTGGACGGTCGACAACCGATGCGCAATCACGAGCGTCGTTCGCGCGCTTGCAAACCGCTGCAGCGCAGCCTGAACCAGCTGCTCGGACTCGGCATCGAGTGCGCTCGTTGCCTCGTCGAGGAGCAGAATTGGCGCTTCGGTCAGGAACGCCCTTGCAAGCGCGATACGCTGGCGCTGTCCACCGGACAGCCGCCCGCCGCCGTCGCCAACCCGCGTGTCATAGCCCTGAGGCAAAGCGGCGATGAACTCGTGCGCCGCCGCAGCACGCGCAGCCGCGACGATCTGGTCCTCAGAGGCCGCCTGCCGGGCGATCGCGATATTGGCCCGGATGGTGTCGTCGAACAGCGTCACATCCTGCGACACAACGGCGATCGACCCTCGCAGGCTCGCGAGCGTCACGTCACGCACGTCCTGACCATCAATCAGCACGCGCCCTTTATCGGCATCGAACAAGCGGGGCACGAGATTGATCAGCGTCGATTTGCCGGAGCCCGATCTGCCGACAAGCGCAACCGTCGCACCTGGTGGAGCCACGAGGCTCACACCATCGAGCGCAAGAACGTCGCTGCGGGACGGGAACGCGAAGCTCACAGTCTCGAACCTGATCTCGCCCGCACGCACGCGCAGCGCTGCAGCGTTCGGCCGATCGACAATGTGCGGTATCTCGTCGGCAAGCTCGTAGAAGCGTTCGATCGCAGCGAACGCTTCCTGGAGGTTCGCCGAGAGCTTGCCGAGACCACGAATGGGTTGCGCCGCCATCAGGAGAGCACTGACGAAGCCCATGAAATCGCCGACGGTCGACGCGCCGCTGGAGACCCGCCACGTGGCAAGCGCAATCACGCCAGCAACGGCAACGCCACCAAGCGCCTCAAGCAGGGGATCGATGCGCGCCTTGTTGCGTGCAGCTTTCAGCCGCAGGTCGCGTAGCGTATCGAAGCTGTCGCCAGCCCGTTCGCTCGCATAGCCTTCCAGGCGATAGGATTTAATGAGCCGTGTGGCCTGGAAATACTCCGTCAGCAACGACGTCATCGACCCAAGGCCCGATTGCGTGCGCTTGGCGACCGAGAGCAGGCGGCGACTGATCGTCAAGATCGGCAGGATCGCGATCGGATACACGAGCAGGACGACGGCCGACATCACCCAGTCGAGATAAAACATCGTACCGACGAGCACTGCGATCGAAAGCGGATCGCGGACAGCCGAGTTAAGCGCCGCGCCGATACCGTTCTCGATGAACGTGACCTCGTTCGTGAGACGAGAGACGTGAGCGCCAGCGGGGTCGCGTGAGACCCGCAGGAAATCGAGCGAAAGCAGGCGCGCAAATCCCGATTTGCGCAGGTCCGTGCCGACGCCGATCACGAGTTTCTGGGTCTCGATCGACTGCGTGTAGAGCAGCACGCTGCGTGCCGCTGTCACAGCGACGATCGAGGCGAGCACGATTGGCAAGAGATCCGTCTGGCCCGCCAGCAGGGCGTCGAACGAGAGCTTGATGATCAGAGGATAGCCGCCAGTGACTGCGGCGAGCAGCGCCGTGAGCAGCAGGATGCGTAAGATCAGCGCCCGACGCGGCCAAAGCCAGTCGGACACGAAGCGCCGGAGCAGCATCCAAATGGAGCGATCGAGGCGACCCGGGCCCGGCTGGCGGAACGACGACCTCACCGCCGCCTCAGGCTCGAATTTCAGGTCGGAATGTGCCTGTTCGATGCTCAGGGTCCGCTCCATTCTTGGACAGGACGTGGTGCCGCTGAAGACGTTTCAAAGGCTGCGACTCGCGCTTTGGAGGCTGCGATTAGCATGCTCATCGCGCGCTGGCACGTTCCGCCTCGACTGCGCGGGTGCGAAGGAGCCCACGTGCTGGTGTGCCGTGTCGCGTGAGGCCTTCTGCACTGGGCTGCATTGGGTCACATCTCAGCCAACGAGCCCGGGGAGCGGCGTTGCTCAGCGCTTACGCTTCCGGGTCGAGCAGGCGGTGCATGTGAACGATGAAATACCGCATCTGCGCATTGTCGACCGTGCGTTGCGCGGCGTTTTTCCAGGCCACATGCGCGGCGGCGTAGTTTGGGTAGATCCCAACGATATGCAGCGCATCGAGGTCCTTGAAGGTGACGCCATCGAGCCCCTCGAGTTCTCCACCGAACACGAGATGCAGTAGTTGCTTCGGCTTTTCCGGAGCGGTTGCCGGCGACGCCAAGTTCGTCGACGGCGATGCGGGCGATGGGTTGTCTGGCGGCGGTGTCTCTGGCATCGGGGTCGTCCTCACGGTCGCAATCGACGGGCTGATGCGTTACGTACCCGCACATTATCGCTGATGCTGCAATGCACAATCGCGACGATGGGGGGCTTGATCGCGAAGTCCCCCCGATCAAGCCACTTCCATCATGGTGGCTCCCCATGCACGCCATGGCTGCTGTCGTGCGGCAGTGGCCACGAGGACCACCGATCAGACGTCCCTGCACCATCCGCAACACGCGCCTGCCAGGGACTTCTGATCGAAAGGCGGCACGAGATCCGATAGGTTGCTTGCACCCCTTTGCATTCTGACGTTCGTTCCGGCGTCTGACGATGGTGACAGATGAACTCCGGAAAGCGGGCTCCTAGTGTCGCGTCACTCACGCTTGGTCCCCACCTTCTGCAATTTCGCCTGCCAAGCGGTAGTGACAAAAGCAACACGAGACTCATGACGTTGCTCGTGTTCCCTATGTCTCTGACACTTGGTCAACCGGGTGCTGCAAAGGAAACCAAGTGTCGGAGACGGCACACGAGCGGCAGTCACCAGCCGATCAATCAGAACCGGACCAGCAGGATTTCCGCCGCCAGCCCGATTGCCAGAAACCAGCCGATGAAGCGGTTCGAGCGAAAGCGCTCTAGGCAGTTGGCCGCGTTGCCGATCTCAAGGGTGACGATCTGCCAAGCGAAGTGCCCCGCGCTCACGGCGATCGCCACGAACAGAGCAAACTGTGCACCCGCTGCCACGGCAGCGACGAGCCAGAGCAGGATTGCACCCCCATAGAACGCCCAAAGCCACTGCGGCGTCGACGAGCCAAAGCGCAGGGCCGTTGATTTGAGCCCGAGCACGGCGTCGTCCTCGGCATCCTGGTGGGCGTAGATTGTGTCGTAGGCAAGCGTCCAGAGCACTGCGCCCGCATAGAGGGCCAGCGGCGCCAGTGACACGCTCCCAGTGACTGCGGCCCATCCGACGAGCGCCCCCCAGTTAAAGGTCAGCCCGAGTACCAGTTGCGGCCAATAGGTATATCGCTTCGCGAAAGGGTACGCCGCGACCAATGCAAGTGACGCGATCCCGATCGCAATTGTGGCCCAGTTAAACTGGATCAGGACAACGAAGCCCACCAGCGACAGTGCAACGGCCAGGACCAGCGCTTGCTTCGCTGTGACCTGGCCCGCCGGGATCGGCCGCAGAGCCGTCCGCTGGACCCGCCCGTCATAGTCCCGATCGACGATATCGTTCCAGGTGCATCCGGCCCCTCGCATCACGGTCGCGCCGAGCGCAAAAAGGGCAAGGAACCACACGTCGATCCAGGCCTGTCCCAACGCGAGATGGGCGAGCAACTGCGACCACCAGCATGGAAACAGCAGCAGCCAGATGCCGATCGGTCGGTCTGCGCGCATCAGCTTGAGGTAGGGTTTCCATGCTGCGGGCGCGTAGCTATCGACCCAGTTCGCGACTGGTGCATCTGCGACCCGTTGTGATCCACCGGCTGGCGTGCGAGCTGTCATGGTGTCTGATCCAGGCGATGGCGTGAAGGCTTGGGCGGTCTCGGTGGCGGTGCACTTATGGGGGTCATGCTGAAGCGGCAATATTGGCAAGCCGCCATCAGATTGCACCTTGGCGCGGCCCTGAGGATCGGATGCCATGATCCGTCGTGATCTTCGAGGTGAAAAGATGTTGATGGGATGCCGCAAACGCAGTTTGTCGCCGCGCCAATCCGCATGATGTGCAGTTGATCAGCCCCCGCACGGAGCTTCGCCGCGGCGGATCGCACGGCCAGTTCAAAGACGCTGTCCAGCGTGGCTTTCCGGTCCCTACGCTCGCGCGCACGATGCCGAGCCCGCGGGGCGCGCCCACACCCGGGCATCCTGCCCTCACTCATGCCTCAGGAACTCCACGACGATGACTATTCGGGACTTCTCGTCGCAACGGCTGTTCATTGGCGCAGATTTGCCCGCCACCGGCGCGATCGACCTCGACCGCGATCAGACGCACTACCTTGTCACCGTGCTTCGGCAGAAGCCCGGTGATCGCGTGCTCGTCTTCAATGGACGCGATGGCGAATGGGCGGGCGTGATCGCAAGCGCCGACCGGAAATCGGCCCGCTTGACGCTCACCCACCAGACGCGGCCGCAGGTCGGCGGCCCGGATATCACTTACCTTTTCGCGCCCTTGAAGCGCGCCCGCCTCGATTACATGGTGCAGAAGGCAACCGAACTCGGCGTCGCAAGGCTTTGCCCGGTGTTGACGCGCTTCACCCAAGCAGAGCGGGTGAACCTCGAACGGATGCGGGCCAATATGATCGAAGCTGCCGAGCAGTGCGGCATCCTCAGGCTTCCGGAGGTCTTGGAGCCCGTTCGGCTCGAGGTGGCGCTTGCCCGGCTCGGCACCGACGTGCTGCTCGTCTTTTGCGACGAAGCTGCCGAGACCTCGGACCCCATCAAGGCGCTGCAACAGGCTGCAGGCTCACGCCAAGCGCCCTCACCCGTAGCCGTCCTGATCGGCCCGGAAGGAGGCTTTTCCGCGGACGAGCGTGAACTGCTGCTGCGCAGATCACCGGTTGTCCGATTGTCACTCGGGCCGCGGATCATGCGCGCTGATACAGCGGCCGTCGCGGCACTGGCGCTCGTCAATGCTACGCTCGCGGACTGGTGCTGATTGAGACTGGTGCTGATTGAGACTAGCGCTGAGAGGTTGGGGGCAGAGATCGCGCCACAGCCAGCATCGGCAAACCCGCAACCTGGCGCGGAGCAGATCAACCGATTGTGATGGACTTCGGCCGCTCGAATACCCGAACAGTTGGCGCATGTCGCAACCCCACCCGCCCGAAACGCTTGCGAGGTTCGCGCGTTGCGCCTCATAACCCGACTCCTGACCGGAACGCACCCTGTCTCCGGTCGAGACGGTGCATCCTCGCGGGCTGGCGACACCGACGTCAGCACTCAGATCTCGCCGCCGAACATCAATGAGACGTCTCAACCGAAGGATCGGGAGGCCGCCATGTCGACACGCCAAGCAGCCAGCGAAAGTCCTCCGATCGAAAACAAGTACGACCTCATGGCTTGGTTCGCCGCCGGCGAGAAGCCGAAAAGTGCTTGGCGGATCGGCACCGAACACGAGAAGTTTCCATTCTGCACGTCGACGCTCGCGCCAATTCCTTACGGTGGTGAGCGCAGCATCTCGGCTCTGATGTCGGCGCTGATGAGCGAATTCGAATGGGAGCCTATCGTCGAGGCAGGCAACGTCATCGCTCTCCGGCGCCCGCGCGGGCAGGGAACGGAAACGGTCTCGCTCGAGCCAGGTGGACAGTTCGAATTGTCGGGGGCTCCCTTGGAGAACCTTCACGAGACCTGCGCCGAAACGGGCGAGCATCTGCGCCAATGCCTGCACGTCGGGGAACCGCTGGGGATCGGCTTTCTGGGCGTCGGCTTTGCGCCGACCTGGAAGCTCGAGGATATGCCGACAATGCCCAAGCCCCGCTACGCCGTCATGAAGCGCTACATGCCGCAGGTCGGCCGGCACGGGCTTGACATGATGTTCCGCACCACGACGATCCAGGTAAACCTCGACTTCGCGACCGAGGCCGACATGGTCGCCAAGATGCGGATCGCCTTGGCGTTGCAGCCCATTGCGACGGCGTTGTTCGCAAGTTCCCCCTTCAAGGAAGGCAGACCCAGTGGTCTGAAGTCGCTGCGCAGCGAAGTGTGGCGCGATACGGACCCCAACCGGACAGGCATGCTCCCGTTCGTGTTCGAACCCGGCATGGGCTACGAGCGGTACGTCGACTATGCCTTGGACGTGCCGATGTATTTCGTCTATCGCGATGGCAACTATATCGATGCTGCGGGGCTGTCGTTCAGGGATTTTCTCGAAGGGCGTCTGGCCGCACTGCCCGGACAGAAGCCGACGATCGATGACTGGTCGGATCATCTTACGACGATCTTTCCCGAGGCCCGCCTCAAGCGCTTCATTGAAATGCGCGGCGCAGATGGGGGCCCTTGGCGCCGAATTTGTGCATTGCCTGCCTTCTGGGTCGGCCTGATCTATGACGACGAGGCCCAACTGGCGGCTCTCGATCTCATCTCCGGCTGGTCGGATTCAGAGCGCGATCAACTCAGACGGGACGTGCCACGGTTCGGACTTCAAGCGCCGTTCCGGGGCGGCACTGCTCAAGACATCGCAAAAGCGGCCGTTCGCATTGCTCATGCGGGGCTCAGCCGTCGCGCACGCCTCAACAGCCGTGGCGAGGATGAGACAATCTTTCTCGACGCAGTCGAAGAAGCTGCCGGCAGCGGTCTTTCGCCAGCCGACGAATTGCTGGGTCGCTTCGAAAACCAATGGGACGGAGAGATCTCGCGGATTTTCGCAGAATATGCATTCTGAACGTGCAAGCATGCAGGCATGATCTGGCTTGCGGCCATGCACCCGCGGCGTTGCATCGAGAATTGCTCACCTGGACGGGACTGGGTCGATGCCGCACCAGCCGGTTCAGACCCCATTCATGCGTGCGCGTTTACCAACACACCCGCGATGCAAAGTTGCCTGTGACGGTTTGTTGCAAGAATCGGTTGAACCCAAGCCGATCGTTCGCGTCGGGTCGGGTTTGCCAGAGGGTGCCCAAGATGATGACAGGAGCTCATGAACGGCCAGCCGCGCGGCACAGTCGGCGTCTGAAGCGACTTGCCTTTTTCGTGGCCGGCTTCGTTGCCGCTGGAGTCCTTGTCGGGCTTGCGCTCACCCTGAACTCGCGGCCCGCATTCGCCTGTGAAAGCAACTGCCTCGCTGCCTACAATCAGTGTCGCGTCGCAACCAACGGGTCGCCGCGCTGCGATGCACAGTTTCGCGCCTGCATGCAGAGGTGCATTCGGCGCTGAGGCGACCAGCGGGCGTGTCTGGCGTCAGTGGGGGCGGGCGTCAGCCTCCAAACTCCGTCACATCGTAGAAGTGGGGACGGTTGCCGCGATACGAGGTGCACGCCCGAACGCCCAGAGAAGCGGGCCAAACGCGATCACGACGCCGATCGAACTCATCGCCCAGTGGCTAAGCCCGAAGAAATCGCCCCCGGGCGCGGCTAAGAACAGGCCACCCGTGAGCAGCACGACGCGCATCATTGCGCCCATCAGTCCTTCCCCGAGCGAGCCGACGAGGCTCACATAGCCCTGCAGCGCTGAGGAGTTAAACCAAACACCGACGAGCGCGGTTAGCAGTGTGACCGCAACCTCCCAGGCCGGCGCCTCACCGACGAGGGCGGGGTTCAGCACGAAGAAGAATGGCGCGATATAGATGATGCCACCAAGCCGCATCGCTTCCAGGCCGGTCGCGAATGGACTGGAACGCGCAATCGTTGCAGCAGCAAAAGCCCCAAGGGCGACCGGTGGCGTGATGAAGCTGACCATCCCCCAGTAGAGAATGAAGAGATGAACGGCGAGCTTGTTCAGCCCCGCCTGCTCGAGTGCAGGCGCCAACACGACGGCGAGAAAGATGTAGCAGGCCGTGACCGTCATCCCCATGCCGAAGATAAACGCGGTCAGCGCGCCCATCAGAAGCAGGACGAACTTATTGTCGCCAGCGAGAAAAACGAGCTCGTTAACGAGCGTTCCGGCAAGCCCGGTCGCTGAGAATGCGCCAACGATCAAGCCCACGCCGAGCAGCACGGCCGTCAGCTCCGCAAGCGCGCGACCGACGCCGACGACGAGGTCAGCCGCGCTCGCAAGCGTGAAGCGATAGGCGCGCATCACCTGGTTGATGACGAGCAGCAGCGCCGTCGCATAGAAGGGGGCAAGCGTGTCCTGGCGCCAAGCCACCATCATGTAGATGAGCAGCGCGAACACGGCCAGGTAAACCCAACCATCAGCAAGGGTTCTGCGCAGCGACGGCAGCTCTTGGCGGGGCAGGCCCTTGAGACCTTGGCGCGCGGCGTATGCATCGATCTGGGTGAACAGGCCGAAGTAATAGAGCAGCGAGGGAATGGCAGCCGCCAGCGCAATCTCGATATAGGGCCGCGACAGGAACGAGGCCATGACAAACGCCGTTGCGCCCATGATCGGCGGCATCAGCACGCCGCCCGTCGACGCGCAAGCTTCTGTGGCAGCAGCCGTCTTCGCCGAGAACCCTGTTCTGCGCATCGCCGGGATCGACACTGCGCCCGTTGTCAGAACGTTGGAGATCACCGACCCGGACATCGAGCCCATAAAGCCCGATGCGAGGATCGCAACCTTGGCAGCACCGCCACGAAAATGGCCAACGAGCGCGAACGCAAGATTGTTGAAGAACGCCCCGCCGCCAGTCCGTTGCAGGACGGCCCCGAACAGAATGAAGCCGATCACCAGCCCGCCGAAGGCCTTCATCGGGATCCCGAAGGAGCTTTCCGACGAGATCATGTGATACGGAACCGCGTCCCAGATCGGCGACATGAAACCTGAGAGCGGCGGCGGAACCTTGTCGGCGAACGTCGGATAGAGCGAGAACAAGGTCACGATCACGAACAGGGTGAGGCCGCCAGCCCGGCGCGTGGCTTCGAGGATTAGCAGCCAAAGCGCAAAGGCAACGTAACGCGCGGTCTCAGGCGCTGCATACTCCCACCCCTGCCGCAGCGACTGGTCGGCCGTCCACGCGAAATACCCGGCGCAGCCAAGCGCAAGCGCCGCAAGCAGCCAGTCGTAAAGCGGCACGCCAGCCGCACCCTTATGGGCACGAAACAACAGGAAGGTCAGCGCAAGAAACACGCCGGCCAACGTGTAGAGGTACGTTCCCTCCAGCATAACAATGCCGAGCAGCCGCAAGTTGAAGAGTTGATGAATGGCAACGGCAATCCCGGCGAGCGTCCCAATGATGACGGCACTCTTTGCTAGGGGTCCGAGCACGTCGTGTTGCGGCGGTCCTTGGCCAACCGATGACGAGCCTTCAGCGCCACGGTCGGACGGGATGCCATCCCGCAACGTATCCGATGCCGTTTCGCGCGCTTGATCGGAACTTGAGGCCGATGTCATGAACAAATTCCTCGGCGCGGATCGGCCCAGAGCGTGCCGCTGCGTCTGGCAAGCGATCCTCGTGCGCGTCAATCGAGCCCAGTGACCCTGGACGTCCCAGGGCGGGGCAAAGCTTCAACGATCGGAGACCCGGGACGGCAGTTGTCCCGAGACAACATGCATGGGACAGCGCTGCGACTGCCACGAGGTGACGTCTGCTCAGGGTCGTGTCGCGCCCCTCGTTCAACGCTCCTGCCCCGGCCGAAACCCACAGGTCTCGGCCAGGATTTTGGGCGACCCGCTTGTGGGGTTGCGCCAGAGGATCAATTGGCTGCGTCAGAAGACCTCTGCAAAGCCGCCAGCCTTCAGGGCCTCACGGCGCTTTGCGTCCCAGGCCGCATCCCAATCCGATGGATTCGCAGCCACGAGCCCGTTCCAGGCCGCAGCCAGCGCCTCTTGCCGCTTGATCAGGTTGTCGTTGTGGGCCTGCGCCGCGTCGCTCCAGACGCCCACTTCTTTCCAGTAGCGAACCGCTCCGTCGTGATAGGGCACAACCCACTGGAAGTTCTGCATTCCACGGGCCCAGCCGTTGATGCCAGGCGCCTTGCCCTGATATTCGGCAAACAGCGTGTCCATCGCCTTGGTCATCGCATACGCCGTCTCAGCTGGCGTTGTGTCCATGCCGATAAGCACCGGGTAGGCATATCCGGCGCTCGGCACACCGGGCCCGCCATCAATGCCGGCCCCGACCGTCGCGTTCAACGGCGAAAAGAACGGTGCGACGCCAAGCATCCGATCCATCGCTTCCTTGTTGTTCGGATCGATCGGCGGCCAGGCGATCCCGCGCGGAGAGGCCGCCATTTCATAAACGCGGCCTGAGTTGGTGGCAGCAAAGGCTGCATCGACCTGTCCGTTGATCATGCCGGTCCAGGCATCGCCGAATCCGCCGAACTCGACCTTGACGACGTCGTCCCACGTCAATCCGGCGTAGGCGAGGTAGGCGGTGACGTTGACATTGAGGGCTGGCGCACCCTTGACCCAGGCGACGCGCTTGCCGCGCAGATCCGCGTATTCTTTGATGCCCGCATCGGCGGCGACACCAACCGCAAGCGCGATCGCGCCGCCGTTGTTGGCCATCAGGACACGTACCTTCTGCGGGCCCCAGTTGCGCTCACCGAATTCGAACACGCCTTCTTGCGCCATGAACGAACCGCCGACGCCCGTCGCCGAAAAATCGACGCGACCCTGCCGCAAGGGCTCCGTGCGGGCGACATCGTTCTTGCCCGGCAGCACGCGCAGGGACACGTTCAACTTGTCTTTCAGCGCGGCGCCCACCGCGACGGCCTGATTGTAGCCCGCGGAGCCGACGTCGTAGGCGGTCCAAGACACCTGGCTCGGCAGGTCCTGGGCGGAAGCACTTGCCACCATGCCGAGCGTGGCAAGCCCGGCAACAAACATCCTCATGCGTGATCTCCCTGTTGACATGTGCGGGGCTTCGTTGAGGCCCCTCTCGCCATTTTGGCTTGCGCAGCAAAGTTTCGCATTTGATGTTCTGCGTCAAACCCCAATGCCAGCATCACATGTGAAACGCTTGGGTTAGAGCGCGCCCCGCCGACATTGGCCTTCGGGGTCATGCAAGCCCGATCGCCAAGTCCACAGGAGATGAGTTCGATGCGTGCAGCCGATGCGATGGTCGCCCAGCTCACAGAGGTCGGGATCGACCGGATCTTCTGCGTGCCCGGTGAAAGCTATCTGTCTCTGATCGATGCTTGTGCGGGAACGGGGGCGCTTGATCTCGTGGTGTGCCGTCACGAAGGTGGCGCCGGCTTTCTGGCGCTCGGTGACGCCAAGGTGACGGGCCGCACCGGCTGCGTCGCCGTGAGCAGGGGGCCCGGAGCCACCAACGTCTCGATCGCAATCCATGCCGCAGAGCAGGACGCCGTGCCGCTCCTCGTGCTGATCGGTCAGGTGTCACGGATTGAGCGCGGCCGGGGCGCCTTTCAGGAGGTCGACTACGCCAAGACCTTTTCCGACATGGCCAAGGCCGTGTTCGAAGTGCACGAGGCCAGCAAACTGTGCGAGACGGTCGCGCGTGCGGTCGCGATTGCAGAAGGTGGCACGCCCGGCCCTGTCGTGATCGCGATGCCCGAGGACATGCTGTCCGACGCCGTCGAGATCAGACGGTGGCCGAGGTTCGCAGCACCCGCCGCGCATCCCTCCGGATCGGACATCGAAGCCGTTGCCGCGCGCCTTGCAAAAGCCGAGCGCCCGCTGATTATCGCTGGCGGTGGTGTTGCCTCGTCAACTGGCCGTTCAGCGCTCGCAACAGCCGCGAGCACGCATCAGGTTCCCGTTGCCCTGACGTTCAAGCGTCAGGAGTTGTTTGACAATGCGTCGCCGCTGTTTGCCGGGCATCTCGGCTTCAAAAATCCCCGCGCCCACGTCGCACTTCTCGAGGCCGCCGACCTCGTCATCGCAGTCGGAACGCGCCTCGGCGACACCTCGACGCAGGGCTATCAGATCCCGAGGGCGCCACGGCCCGACCAGCCCTTGATCCATATTCATCAGGACCCGCGCCAGATCGGCCATATGTTCGAGACAGCGATCGGTCTTGTCTGTGATCCAACGGCGTTTCTCGGTGAACTCGCCCGGGCGCAGACAACGATCCCTGCCGCGCGACCAGCCTGGATCAATCGCATCGCGGAATACGTCGCAACGCAGCGAGAGTTCACGCCCGGAACGCACGTGGACGGACTCGACTTCGGTGCCTTCGTTGCGCCGCTTGCGAAGGCCGCGCCGAAGGGGACGATTGTCACCATGGATGCCGGGAACTTCTCGAGCTGGGTCCATCGGCTCTGGCCCTGGGACGGCACGTCGATCGCACTCGGAGCGGTCGGCGGTGCCATGGGACTCGGGATTCCAGGTGCCATAGCAGCAGCCATGCGCCATCCCTCCACGCCTGTGATCGGGTTCTGCGGCGACGGCGGCGCGCTGATGACCGGCAACGAACTCGCAACTGCGATCGCGGTCGGTGCAAAGCCCAAGATCGTGATTTGCAACAATGGGTCTTACGGGACGATCCGGCAGCATCAGGAGCGCGACTATCCGCGCCGGGTTGCTGCCACTCGCCTCATCAATCCCGACTTCGCGCAATGGGGCCGTGCGTTTGGCGCGCTCGGCCTTACGGTTGCGTCGGCGGCAGATATCGCGCCAGCTATCGAGACCATGCTCGCCCACGACGGGCCAGTGGTCGTCGATGTGCGTGCGAGCGTGGAGGCGATTTCAGCCCACACGACGATCTCGGCAATGCACGCGAGATAATTGAGCGGATGTGTCGTCGGGCAAGCCACGCGCATCCTCGTCCCGGACCGCCGCACTGGAACCTGTGTTCGCTGCAAACCTATTGACGTGACTTGCGCTGCCGCGTATCCAGCGCGTCTCGAAACGCTTCGAGGCCATGCGGGTGTAGCTCAGTTGGTTAGAGCGCCGGCCTGTCACGCCGGAGGCCGCGGGTTCAAGTCCCGTCACTCGCGCCATTCTCTTGGAACAGATTGAAAGTTGTATTCCGCAGCGACGCTGGCGACGGCGAAGCCGAATACCGCTGGCCAGAAGTCCCTGCACCCTCCCCAACACGCGCCTGCCAGGAACTTATGATCAAAAACGGTACGAGATCCAATGTGTTGCTCGTACCCTTTGCTTTCCGTATTTGAATTCGGCGTCTGACGAGGGTGAGACACGAACGACGGAAAGCGGGTATTGGAGCGTTGGAGCGCAGCAACGCCCTTTTGCCCGAGGCCTTCGCGAGAGCAGTCTCCCAGCGCTCCCAGTTCCAATTGGTGCCATGCTTTAGTCCCGTTGGGCCGCGTGCCTCCCATCACAAGCGAGCCGCGCCAGATGCTGCGATGTGAGCACAGAACCCGCCCTTCGGGGCCTGAACAACGGAATGTCGATGACCGAGCCACGCCTCAACGCCGAGGGCCGCCCAGTACCGCCGCAACTGGACACGATCCGCTGGATGGCCGCCCGCAACCCCGTCTTCCAATGGCTCGGCTGTGAAATCGTCGAGGCCAGCCACGGCCGCACACGCCTTGCGATGCCGATCACCGAGAAGGTTTCAAACACCTTCGGTGCAATGCACGGCGGGTTGATCTTCGCGTTCGCGGACCTCTGCTTCGGGTTTACGGCGAACGCGGCGGAGAACATTATGGGCGTGTCTGCGTCAGGAGAGATCCACTGGCTTGCGCCAGGCATCATCGGCGACCGGCTGATCGGTGAAGCGTCGCAAGTCTGGCGCAAGGGACGCAACGGTCTTTACGATGTGAAAATGTGGAACGAGACGCAGGGTGATGTCGTCGCCATCGTTCACGGTCGCATGCGCTTTCTGGGCGGCCCAGTCATCTCGCAGCCCTGATCTTGCGTTAGCGTCTCACATGAATTCATTCCCTGGCCTCGCAGATGTGATGACCGTTGGGTACGACCGCCGGAGGTGGCTGTGAAGTACGTCTGCGATGCGGGCGCGTTGACCTGGTTTCAGATCGAGAGCCAAGCCGAGGCTCAGACGGAAAGCCAGCTCATGGATCATGCCGTCGACCGCTATTTCAGAGAAGCAAGAGAGGCGGCGGCACGTACGTTCACTCCCCCGGCAGGCGCGCGCTTGATCGAACAAAAGATCGGCCTCGAAGAACATATTTTGCGTACGATGCCGCATTTTTTGACGCTGCGAGACCGCGATGGCACGGCGCTGGTCACGGCGATGCTGGACTTCAAGCGGCAACCCGCCAACCGCACGCTGGCCCGCGCGATCATCGTTGGTCGCGCAAACACCAACCCCTATCCATCCCATCGATCTGCGATCACAGCGCTCGGCGCGCACTATGGCGCGACGCTTGATGAACGGTCCTGCTACCCCTACCGCGGCTGACCCACAGCCCCGGATCCGCCTCGTCGACTAAGCCTGCAGCGCTGAGCGCAAGTGTGCGGCAAGGGTTGCCGTCGCCGCAGGATCAAGGGGGCTATCAGGCTCAGGTGCCGGATCGTGGCCGTAACGGCGATCCTCAAACACGATGCCACCCCATTGAACGGGCTGCTGGTACCGGGGAATGCCGTGCACATGCAGCTGCCGCACTTGATTGCCGAGCTGCTTGTAGTTGAACCAGTCTGCACCGAAGCGCGTTGACATGAGCTCCTCGAAACGTGCGAGTTGGGCTTGAAGGTCTGCCCACTCGCCTGGCGTTGCGACCGCAAGGGAGGCTTCGAGCGGACGGCGCAGCGTGAACTGGACGCGCCCAAGGTTGCATTGATTGGGAAACAACGACCACCGCCAGTGCGCGCTATCGACGAGCCAGAGCTGTCCGGCCGAGGCCGCGCCAACATGGGCGTCGGGATCCATGTCCGACATGCGAGCGCCTTCCGGTTGGGGTCGCCAGCCGCCCGGTCGGGCCGGCGCCATGTTCAGGTTGATGCCGTGTTCAGGTTGATGCCGGCACTTCTTGGAATAGCCGAGCCGTTACGGCTCAACCACCAGGATCCTTTCCGGATGCGGAAGACGCCGGCCGGTTCTTGGGTTTTGCAACCCGCGCGCGGGCGAACGCAAGTGGCAGCGCCGTCGTGTATTTGATTTGCTCCATCGCAAAGGCCGAGGAAACCTTCGAAATCTCGATCTTGGCAATGAGCTTCTTGTAGAATGCGTCGTAGGCAGCGATGTCGGGAACTGCGACGCGCAGCAGATAGTCGACGTCACCGCTCATGCGGTAGAACTCGACGACCTCGGGAAACTCCTCGACGGCACGATGAAATCGGTCGAGCCAGCTGGCATTGTGCTGGTCCGTCTTGATCGAGACAAACACCGTTACCCCAGCATCGACCATATCGGCCTTCAACAGCGCGACGCGCTTCCTGATGACCCCCGTCTCCTCCATCCTCTGGATTCGCCGCCAGCAGGGCGTCGTGGAGAGACCGACCTCACGACCGATATCGGCTACGGGGCGCGTCGCATCATCTTGCAAAATAGAAAGAATTTTCAAATCCATCACATCGAGCGTCATTTCAAATCCTGATACTGCTCCAGTGGCCCAGAGTTCGAGACCAGTTCAAAGCCGTCAATGCGCACGATGATCAATTTTTTGAAACAGACCGTTCAGCATATCAAGGCGCTGACCGGTCCCTCACCCCTGCGGCGCAATCAGGAGCGCGCGGACCGCGCGCTGCAATTCGGGGATCACTTCGGCGTCGAACCATGGGTTCTGTCTGAGCCACGCATTGTTACGCCATGAGGGGTGTGGCAGCACGAACAGGCGCGGGCCATCATTGCAGAACGCGAAGCGGCGCCAGTCCGCGACCGTCTCGGCAAGCGAACGGCACCGCTCCGCCCCGAGGTGGTAGGCCTGGGCATAGCTGCCAATCAGCAGCATCATCTCAACCGACCTGAGCAGGGAAAATGCTTCGCTGCGCCAAGCCGGAGCGCACTCCCGTCGCGGCGGCAGATCACCGCCCCCCGCGTCCTGGCCTGGAAAGCAAAACCCCATGGGCAAAATCGCAATGCGTCGCGTGTCGTAGAACTCTTCGGGCGTCACGCCCATCCAGCGACGCAGACGCACACCGGACGGGTCGTCGAACGGAATGCCAGAGGCATGCGCCCGCGTGCCCGGAGCCTGGCTGCACACCGCGATCCGCGCCGTCTCCGACAGGCGGAACACGGGATTCGGCTGGTGGGGCAACGGCTTGGCGCGCGGACTATCGGCGCAGATCCGGCACGATCTGATGCGTTTCGCCAAGCTCTCGGCCCGATTGATGGACCCGCAGACAAAGGGTGCCGGCGTCTCGGTTTTCGGCACCATCGTTCACGCCCTGGGCGCATCGAGGTCGATCACAAGACCGTCCTCTGCCCGAATCAGACGCGGATCGATGCCACTGGTATCGCAAGCGAGCATCGTTCGGTTCATGTGGGTCAGGACGATGCGCTGAGCCGTGAGCTGGGGAAGCCGCTCGCGAAGCGTCGGCCAGTCGATGTGGTAGCGCACGCCGGGCTCTGCGGCATAACACTCGCACAGGAACACATCAGCGCCCCGCGCGCAGTCTGCAAGCGCGTCAACCCATTCGCTATCGCCCGAGAACGCGACGACACGTCCGCCGAGCTCAAGCCTGAGCGCGGCCGACAGTGCGCCTGATGGATGGCGCCCCGCGAACGCCTCGATTGTTAATCCTTGGTGTTCCAGCCGATCCCCTTCAGCGAATTCGATGAACGAAACCGGAAACCGCAGCGGCTTCTCGGTCGATCCCGGAAACAGTGCTTCCGATGCAGCTCTGAGCCTCGTCTCGAACCCGACGGGGCCGATCAATGTGAGGGGGCGGCTGCGCCGCGTGACGTGCTGGGCCTGCAACAACAGAAAGACGAGCCCTGCGAAGTGATCACCGTGCAGGTGCGAAATCACGACAGTTTCGATCGCATCTGGGTCAATACCTGCCCGAGCAATCCCGATCAAAGCGCTGGCACCACAGTCGATGAGCACGCTGCGCCCGGCGCCTTCAAGGTGAAAGCAAGTTTGAAGGCGGCCGCCGGAACCGAACGCGTCGCCGCACCCTAGGATCTCGAGTTTCATGTGCTTCAGGTCATCCTTGGACTTGTTCTATCCTCAGCGGACAGCTCATGCGAGAGCGAGGGCACTCGGCGAGGATCGAAGTTTGGTTGGGTTAGGCTCGTACCGCCGATTAGAAGTCCCTGCACCATCCGCACCACGCGCCTTCCAAGGGACTTCTGATCGAAAAGCAGAACTGGGTAGCAGTGGGCACCAAGCGACGCTGTTCCCTGCGGAACAGCGGCCGGCCTCGTGTGAGCCCGCGCGACGGCGGCGACCATAGCCGTTCATCGCTGGTTGTTCTGCTCGCGCCACTCCTTCGGACGCTCGAACGTCGAGCCCCAGAGCCCCCTGCGCATGCTGCGCGCCTCGGCTTCCACGCTTCGGTAAGTCTCACCGAACGCGACCGCAAAACCAGAGGCCACCATCTCACGATTGAGTTCCCGGCCGGCGCTCTGGCACGTGGACAAGAAGCGGCCATGCTGATCCCTGTGCGCGACCGAGCATGTGACCTCGCGCTCGGCGACCAGGCTGACCAAATACCGTGTGGCATCTCGGCCACAAGCCCAGGCCTCATGGCCGCGCATGCAGACCTGCGGGCCCTCCGGCGCGTCGATCCCGTGCAGCCTGATCCGCCGGCCCGAGATCTCCAGACTGTCGCCATCGACGACAGTCGCAGCACCTGAAATGACGCGGGGATCAGGATCAGCCCAATCTGGTCCCTGGCGTAGAACCAGGGCCCCGACAACGGCGATGAGGGACAGGACCCAGACCGGCAAAAGCCGCCCGCGTCTAGTCCAATTCGGAGGGAGTCGATTGCGCGCCACGTTCTTTGTCGTTTGTAAGTTCGAGATTTAAGTCGAGGTTAAACCGCACATTAGGAAATCTCGTGAACACTGCGTCTCATCGCAGGTCGTCGCTCCGCCATCGGATCATCAGTTGTGCGGACGACTTTGCCGACAGCGGCTCTGCCGTATCTTCACGCGTTTCAACGCCGAGACCAACGCATGCATCAGGCGGCGACAGCGGGACGCAGGCGCGAGCCGGAGACGGGTCGTCGCACAGACACGGCGGCCCAGCTGAAGGCTGCGCGTGCGCGCCTGACGCAAAGCTCGAACCGGGAGCCCGAGTTCGAATATGATATGATGATCCTGTTCGCCCGTAACGAGCTTTCGGCGCAATGGACCATCCCCGTTCTCGCTCTCATCCTTGCACTCGCATTCCTGACCTGGGCGCCCTACTGGCAGGCCCTGTGTTGGCTGGTGCTGGTGGTGGGAGCAAAACTCCTGCTGCTAGAGACGTGCCGCAGGTTTGCACGCATTCCGCAAGCCGAGGTCGACCTGGCCGAGTGGCGACGGAACCTCTTCCTGGCCGAAGCGGTCGGAGGAGCGGCCCTTGCGGGGTTCGCACTCGTCGGTCTCGGCGCCAATCAGCCAATGTCGCAGGACCACGCGTTCGCATCGCACGTCTTCCTGTTCGCCTCTTTGATCATCGTTCTCGCCATCCGCATGACCTTTGCCTCGACGGTCATGGCGATCCTTTTCGTTGGGACCGTTCCGATGACGACAGCTGTCGTCATCAGGCTCGTGGCCCAGGGTGAGCTGTTTCACCTGGCGTTGGCCGCGATCGCGATCGGCGTGCACCTCTACTTCATCTTCCTGGCGCGCGGCCTGCAGAGCACCACACTTTCCATGCTCGAATTCCGCGCCCAAAAGGATCTGCTGATCGCAGAGCTTGAGGAATCGAAGGCAATTTCCGATGAAGCGCGGCGGCATGCCGAAGAGGCCAACAAAGCCAAATCCCGCTTCCTTGCGACCATGAGTCACGAATTGCGCACCCCGCTCAACGCGATCCTGGGCTTCTCCGAGGTCATGAGCAAGGAGATCATGGGACCGCTCGAGAATGAAACGTACAGGGGGTATGCTGACAACATCCACAGCAGCGGCAGCCACCTGCTCACACTGATCAACGAGATCCTCGACCTCTCGCGGATCGAGGCGGGGCGGTACGAACTCAACGAAGAGCCTCTACGCCTCGTCGACGTCGCCGAGGACAGTTACCGCCTGCTCAAGCTGCGGGCTGAGACCAAAGGGGTGGAAACGCTCGAACACTACGACGAAGACTTGCCGCAAGTCTGGGCCGACCAGCGCGCGATCCGCCAGATCTGCCTCAACCTCCTCTCCAACGCCATCAAGTTTACGCCCTGGGGCGGCGTGGTCGAATTGATCGTGACGCGATCGGAGGATGGCGGCCAGCTGTTGTGCGTGCGCGATACGGGTCCCGGCATCCCGCCTGATGAGATTCCAAAGGTGATGCAGGCCTTCGGGCAAGGTTCACTTGCCCATCAGACTGCCGAAGGCGGAACCGGCCTCGGGCTGCCGATCGTCAAAAACCTCGCCGAGCTGCACGGCGGCACCTTCTCGCTCACGTCGGAGCTGCGCAAGGGCACGACAGCAACCGTCTACCTGCCATCGCAGCGCGTCCTGAGCGCCTTGGCGCCCCTGCAGCCGCGCGGGGCCGAGCGTCACAACCCAAACGCTCAGCCTAGTTTGCAGCAGGGCCGCAGGCGTCCACCGAGGCTCGTCCCTCAGCGCGCCGGCAACGGGTTCGTGACCACACCGGCCTATCAGGGCCACGCCTGATCTCACGCTCCTCGATGCCCGGACGGCCGCAGATCGGGCGCGGTCCGCGCGCCGGGTGCTCGCACAAGGCGCGGGCCATGCCCCCTCTCGGCGCGCCTGGCGCGCAAGCCTCGAGTTCCCGCTCGAGGCCACATTGTCTCGACCCATTTCGATCGCTATGTCTCATGATCGGCGCGCCGTTGACGGTGAAACTCCGCGGTCTGCAGGGGAAAGCCCATCATGCTGTTCTGGATCGGACTTCTCGTGCTTTTGATCGGCGTCACGGCGGCTTTGATCGCCGGTGACACGTCCTCGATCGGCGGCATCGGGGGCGACACGATCGCGGGGATCACGGCTGCTGTCGCCCTGCTGATAATCGTCGGAAGTGGGGTGCTCGGATCCTATTCCGGGCGCATGACACAAGCCTTGCGGGACGCGGTCACCTGGATTGCGATCGCGCTCGTGCTTGTCATCGCCTATAGCTTCCGCGACGATCTGCGACCACTCTATGAGCGGGTTGCCAGTGAACTCGCGCCGCCTGGTACAGCCATAAATGTTGCAGGCGAGACCGGCGAGGAACGCGCCGTGCGCGTGCGCAAGCGCGCCAATGGACACTTCGTGGTGCAGGCCGAAATCAACGGTACGAGCGTATCGATGCTCGTCGATACGGGCGCTTCGAGCGTGGTGCTTTCGGCCGATGATGCGCGCGCCATCGGGCTCGACCCCAGTTCCATGAGCTACAACGTCAGCGTCTCGACCGCCAACGGGATCGCGTATGCGGCCCCTGTGCGATTGCCTGCGGTTTCGGTCAGCGGGATCCGTCGCGAAGGCATCCAGGCCCTCATCGCGCAGCCTGGTGCGCTCAATCAGAGCCTGCTGGGTATGAGTTTCTTAAGGCACCTCAAGTCTTATGGGGTGTCAGGAGACTTTTTGACCCTGCGCGGCTGAGCCGGGCTGCCGACCGGCGCCGGCCCAACGCTGGGTTGGCGTGAGGTCTTGGTCAGTCATGTCGTACAGTACCCGCATTGCCCTTCAGGAAGCCTTGAGCTGGCTTGTCGCCGGCGCCATCCTGATCGCAAGTTTCATTTACTGGCAGGATCTGAAACAGACCACGGCTGCGATCCTCGGCATCGAGACCGAGGTGACAGGCAATGCCGGCACGAGCATGCCAGAATTTCGGCCGACCCGATCGGATCCGGCGGCAACGACCGCGCGCTCCAGCACCGGCGGCCAGCGCGTCGAGCTTGCAGGCGGGCGCCACGGACATTTCGAAACGGTTGCCTACATCAATGGTCGACCGATCGATGTGCTGGTCGATACCGGCGCATCGCTCGTTTCCCTGACCTACGAGCACGCCCAGCGCGCCGGCATCGTTGTTCGCCCATCGGACTATCGCTTCACAGCGCGGACTGCGAATGGCACCGCATCGTTTGCCATGGTGGAACTCGACAGGGTCGAGATCGGCAACATTGTCGTACGCAACGTGCGAGCCGGTGTTGCATCGCCTGGAGCCCAGCACACCACGCTTCTTGGGATGAGCTTCCTCAGCCGCCTCAAGCGTTTCGAAATGCGTGACGGCCGGCTGGTGCTCGAAGACTGACGCCACGCCTTGGCCTTCACCCATCGCGGGTGCTGCGCTTTTGAGTCCGCACCATAAGCGCGCACGCACGGAGCCACCGTGGCAACCTCTGGTAGCCTCAGGGCGATCCATACCGGGGCTGAGGTGCGCTAACGCCTCGTTTACGTTCCCGAGCGGCCGATCAAGGGTCCGAAGCCGGTCTGGCACACATACTGCACCCCACACCATCGCAGCGATCGGCTTCTGGAGCGCGGGCGATGACGGGTACGATTTTCCTTGAAAAGAGCGAATACAGCGTTGGCGAGCGCGACGGGGCGATCCGCGTACAGGTCGTTCGTACGGGCGATTTGTCCGGCCCCGTGACGGTTGAATACGGCGTCACAAGCATCAGTGCGACACCGGGCCTCGACTACGTTGGCAGCGACGGCTTCGTCACGATGCCAGCCGGTGTCGATCGCGTCGCCATCCCGATCACCATTCTAGACGATAACCTTTCAGAGCAAACCGAGAGTTTCACTGTTTCGATCATCAACGTCGATAGTGGCACGCTGCTCGCGCCGAGGACAGCACGGATCGATATTCTCGACGATGAAAACCCGGTCACTGATCCGTCAAACCCAGCGCTTGTCTCAAAGTTCAATGTTGCCGAGGTCCCCGTCGTCACGGGTCTCGTCGCACCGATCGACATGGAGTTCGCGCCTCAGAACCCATCTCTCGCCTATATCGCAGAGAAGCGCGGGATCGTAAAAGTCGTCGATATGCAGAACGGTCAGGCCGTTTCGACATTTCTCGATATTCGCTCACAGGTCAACGACATCCAGGATCGTGGCCTGCTGGATATCGCACTTCATCCAGATTTTCCGACGACACCTTATCTTTACGCATTCTACGTCGTCGATCCCCCGGAAACCCAGGGGCGATCTGGAAACGCCGGTCCGGATGGTGGCGGGAATCGCTTCTCGTATGTTTCTCGTTTCACTGCGGATGCCGCGAACGACTATCTCACGATCGTTCCGGGCAGCGAAACGATCATTCTCGGCGGCGCTGGACGCTCGCTTTTCGACATCAGCGGTGGCGGCGCAATCGACAGCACGTCGAGCCGAACACAGGCGGAATCCGGGCGCGATCCAGCGAGCGGCGCGTTTATCGACGACTATCTGAAGGTCGATTCCCGATCGCATGCAGGCGGAGCTCTCGCATTTGGACCCGACGGCGCACTCTACGTCTCGACCGGCGACGGTACGTCGTTTAATTATGCAGACCCAAGGTCCTTGAGTGTTCAGGATATCAACAGCCTGTCCGGGAAAATCCTTCGGGTCGACCCTCTGACCGGCGAAGGCCTAGCCGATAATCCCTTTGTCGAACCCGGCATGGACCTAGGATCGAACACGGCCAAGGTTTATCAAATCGGCCTCAGAAATCCTTTCTCCATGGGCTTTGATAACTCCGGAAACTTGCTGATCACGGACACCGGATGGAATCTATGGGAGGAGATCAACGTCGGCGGTCCTGGCGCCAACTTCGGCTGGCCATTCTATGAGGGCGGAGACAACGGAATTTCATTAGCTGCCAACGGCTACAAAGATCTGCCCGAGGCCCGCGCCTTCTATGATGCCGTTGCCCGAGGCGATATCGAGATTACAGCCCCTTACCGTGGATTCTCGCACCGCACCAGCGATCCGGGCTTCCAAGTGCAGGCCATAACCGGCGGGAACGTGATCTACGACGGCAACGTCTATCCGCGCGCCTTTGCCAACGACTTCTTCTTCTCGGATTTCTCGCAAGGCGAAGTATTCTCGATCGATGCCGATGACCGACGTCAGATCGAATTTCTCTACAAAACATCCTCGCCGTTCGCGCCGGCCCATTTCACCCAGGGCCCAGATGGCTTTGTCTATTATATCGACATCGCTCGCGGCGCCATCGGCCGGCTCGATATCTCAGGCGGACCCGCGGCACGCTATGACGACGTGCCCAACGTCACGCAGTATGTCGAGGGCACGCTGCAAGGAAACGATGAATTCGTGATCGACGGTCTGTCTGCGGACTACGCATGGTCAGTCACCGAGGCCCGCGATGGTCACGTCGTGTGGGGAGCAACGGGCTACGACCTCCTCTACAATTTCGAGACGATCGCGTTCAATGATCGAACGATTTCGCTGCCACCGATCGGTGATGGCACGACAGGCCTCGTCGTCGAGGACGATCCAACGCTGACTCAATTCCTGACAGGCACCGATGACACCGACCAGTTCGTGATCGACGCAAATTCGACGAGCTATAGCTGGTCGGCGACCGAGGACGGCCGTGGGACCGTGGTCTGGCACGGATCGAAATACGACATCCTGTTCGGGTTCGAGCAACTCGTGTTCAATGACCGCATCATCGATATCTCTGGCGCGAGCCCGCTGGTGATCGCCGACGATCCGGACAACAATCAATATCTCACGGGAACATCGGGCATCGATCGGTTCGTGATCGGCGGTCCGATCGAGGACTATGGCTTTGGTCCGACTGACGACGGAACGGGCGTCGTGATCTGGAAAGGCGACTCCTTCGACATTCTTCGCCAATTCGAGGTGATCGAGTTTTCCAATGCGACGGTTCAAGTCTCCGACATTCTGGTGAGTTGACGCCGACCTGCCCCATCGCGGCGCGCGCAAGCGCTCCGCGCGTTTGCGCGTCGTCACCAGGACGCGCGCATGCTATGGCACGTTTGCTGTCGCAGATGGAGCCAGGCCGATCATGTCTATCGCTGCCCCTGATAAGAGCTACACCGCCCAACACGCGATCACGACGATAGCGGAGCTCGATCGTCTCTACGGTGAGGCGAACGACCGATCCCTGTTGAAAGAAATCGATCACATTTCGGATCATTACCGCGCCTACATCGAAGCAGCCCCGTTTGTCGTGGTCGCGACAGCAGGACCAGAGGGCCTCGACTGCTCGCCGCGCGGTGACCCAGGCCAGGTCGTTCATGTCGTTGATCCGAAAACCCTGGTGCTGCCGGACCGTCGCGGCAATAACCGCATTGATGCGTTGCGCAATCTTGTGCGCGATCCGAGGGTCTCGCTCCTGTTCCTGATCCCTGGCATCGACGTGACCATGCGCGTCAATGGCCGCGCGATCATCTCGAGCGATCCCGACCTCCTGTCACGCCACATGATGCAGGGAAAGAGGCCACAGACGGCGATCGTCGTCACGGTCGAGCGCGTCTACTTCCAGTGTCCCAAGGCGCTCGTACGCTCGAAGCTCTGGAGTGAGGTGGCGCGGGTCGATGCGTCCCGGCTGCCGACGACGGGAGAGATGCTGGAAGCACTCTCAAGCGGCACCTTCGACGGCGTAACGTACGATGCGAGCTACGCGGAGCACATGGCGAAGACCATCTATTGACACGTTTGAACGCAACGCCAGCACGTCAGGACGCGCTAGTGTCGTGACCGAGAAATTCGTCTCATTCTTCCGCACGCTCGGCACGAATTTCGAGGTCTGAACGACACTAGAACTATCAAAATCCTAGTGTGATTCAGACCGAGAAGTCCGCCTCCCAGCCCAGCCGAAAGGTATGCGGTGGACTTCTCGGTCA